>NZ_JBXAVQ010000002.1:0-539719 GCF_057290995.1 Rahnella sp. 1L-D-7-B-C2
TACCAGATGATCAAGATGGCGTTCAGCCTGAAGGGAGATTATCTGCCTTATCAGCTGAGTTTTAGCGGTGCAGTGTCAGAGATATTACGGTTGTTGATCGGGCTGCCGTGGGCATCAGCGGGAGCGATCCCTGGTCATCTGAAGCATTTTTACAGCAACGCAGCGATGCTAAAACTGCCCTCGAGGCGTGAGCGGGAATATACAAGGGAAGTGAGAGAAAAAAGGTCGAAATATCCCTTAAAAAACAATGCCGGTCACCTTAAGTGACCGGCATTAGGCCTTTTGGCCCCTTTAATTATCTTTGCGGCGGTAAATGTAATCGGATCGACCCATCGGGGTGCGTCAAACGGCTTTCCCCCTTCCCGCATATTTCTCACTGCCCTGCAGATGTGCAAATGGGGCGAAATGCCCCATTATTGTGCATTTTATGCACCCACTCTGTGCCTGCTTTTTAGAACGTGTAAGTCACACCGGTCCAAACCACGGCGGAATAAGATTTATCCACCATCGGGCTGTCTTTTACTTCATCCGCTAAACGAATGTAACGGCCAGTGAAGAATGCCTGCCATTCCTTCGTAAAGTTATAACGCGCAGAAAGTTCCGCATAAGGGCTGAAGCTGTCATCCGCGGTATAGCTACTCAGGCCGCTGCGGCGAGATTCGCCTTTGCTGACGCCGTAGTAATAATCGTTTTGGTTGCTGCTGCTCCACATCACACCGAAGCCCGGAACCAGTAACCAATTATCCTGATGGATTGGATACAGATAAGCGGCATCTGCCACCAGACCATTACTGTTATTGAGCACGTCGCCGTTGAAGGTCGCTCGCAACGTACCCCAGTCTTCGTTGTGTGAGTACGCCAGACCGCCCATCAGGGTGCCGCGACGTTTGTTCAGGTGTTTCATCTGATGGTCATCAGAATCATCGGGATCGAAACCGAATGGAATGTAGGTTGCAGTCAAACTGAACTTATTTTTGTCGTCTTTCCACAGGTAGTAACCCGCAGTCAGCGATTTGAAGTAGAAATCATCGCTCTCGTAAGAGACAACCGGCACCGGATAAACTTTATTGTCATAACCACGGTACGGGTTGACGTCGCCTAATGCAGAAGCCCCGAGGGACCAAGTACCCGCTACAGCTGCCTGACTGAAAAGTACTGCTGCGCCAACGATGGACAGTGTTTTAAGGCCTGGAGTTTTCATTGTCTTAATTCCATTAAGTAAAAAATCTTGGTCAGTGTAAATGAAGAGTAAACGTTGCGCTTAGCATTTACAGTTTTTAGGATTCCTTTACACAGGCATCGTCGTTAAAACCGGTGCGATCGCATAATTTATCTGCAAAATATGAAATAAAAATGACTAAAGAAAACACTTTCTGGCCGGAGGGCACGTCCTGTAAGGCTTTTCCAACCGTTTGTGAGAAGTGAGTCATTGATATGACTTAAAAAACGCCAGAAGCAGAGAGGAAATTTTTGTAATGCCAAACTACGCTTATAAATAGATGAAAGACTTAGCCTGAACCGGTTGCCCGCTCCACCGATTTAAGACAGTTTTCAGTCAGTCGCAACTGTCGGTATCAAAGGGGGTCTGCAAGTTGGCATAAGGGTTGCTGTATTCAGGTGGGATCTTTCTTCCGGGAGCGATTGTGTAAAAGTAGATTTACGCTCTCAATTACCTGTGCTTTATCCACGTTTTGACGTCGTCACTGACGCTCTGAACAAAGGGTAAAATAACGAAGGACGGGCATCGTATGAACATATTTGATCACTATCGCCAGCGCTATGAGGCTGCCAAGGACGAAGAGTTCACACTGCAGGAATTTCTTACCATTGCTCGGCAAGATCGCAGTGCATATGTCAATGCGGCGGAACGTCTGTTGATGGCAATCGGTGAACCAGTGATGGTAGATACCGCGCTTGAACCACGCCTGTCGCGTTTATTCTCGAACCGTGTTGTTGCACGCTACCCTGCATTTGAAGAATTTTACGGTATGGAAGAGGCCATCGAGCAGATTGTTTCCTACCTGAAACATGCCGCGCAGGGCCTGGAAGAAAAGAAACAAATCCTTTATTTACTCGGCCCGGTGGGTGGCGGTAAATCGTCACTGGCCGAACGGCTCAAATCCCTGATGCAACGTGTACCGATTTATGTGCTGAGCGCCAACGGCGACCGCAGCCCGGTAAACGACCATCCGCTCTGCCTGTTTAATCCGCAGGAAGATGCGCACATTCTTGAAAAAGAATACAACATTCCTCCGCGTTACCTCGGCACCATCATGTCGCCGTGGGCCGCGAAACGCTTGCATGAGTTTGGCGGCGACATCACCAAATTCAAAGTCGTGAAAGTCTGGCCGTCGATTCTCGAACAAATCGCTATCGCTAAAACCGAGCCGGGTGATGAGAACAATCAGGATATTTCCGCGCTGGTCGGCAAAGTGGATATCCGTAAACTGGAAAACCACGCGCAAAACGATCCTGATGCCTACGGTTATTCCGGCGCACTCTGCCGCGCAAACCAGGGTGTGATGGAATTCGTTGAGATGTTCAAAGCGCCTATCAAAGTGCTGCACCCGTTACTGACCGCCACTCAGGAAGGTAACTATAACGGTACTGAAGGGATCTCCGCCCTGCCGTTCAATGGCATTATTCTGGCTCACTCCAACGAATCTGAGTGGGTGACGTTCCGTAACAACAAAAACAATGAAGCCTTCCTCGACCGCGTGTACATCGTGAAAGTGCCTTACTGCCTGCGCGTGTCGGAAGAGATGAAAATCTACGACAAACTGCTCAGCAACAGTGAGCTTTCCCACGCCCCTTGCGCACCGGGAACGCTGGAAACACTGGCCCGCTTCTCGATTCTCTCGCGTCTGAAAACGCCTGAGAACTCCAGCAGCTATTCCAAAATGCGGGTATACGACGGTGAAAGCCTGAAAGATACCGACCCTAAAGCTAAGTCCTATCAGGAATACCGCGATTATGCGGGCGTGGATGAAGGCATGAACGGGCTCTCGACGCGTTTTGCATTCAAGATTTTGTCCCGCGTGTTCAACTTCGACCATGTGGAAGTCGCCGCCAACCCGGTTCATCTGTTCTATGTGCTGGAACAGCAGATCGAGCGCGAGCAGTTCCCACAGGACATCGCTGAAAAATATCTCGAACACCTGAAAGGCTATCTGATCCCGAAATACGCTGAATTTATCGGCAAAGAGATCCAGACCGCTTATCTGGAATCTTATTCAGAATACGGACAAAACATTTTCGACCGTTATGTCACGTACGCTGATTTTTGGATCCAGGATCAGGAATATCGTGATCCGGACACCGGCCAGCTGTTCGACCGAGAATCGCTGAATGCCGAGCTGGAAAAAATCGAAAAACCTGCCGGGATCAGCAATCCAAAAGATTTCCGAAACGAAATCGTCAACTTCGTGCTGCGTGCCCGCGCCAACAACAGCGGACGTAACCCCAACTGGACCAGTTACGAAAAACTGCGCACGGTTATTGAGAAAAAAATGTTCTCCAATACCGAAGAATTACTGCCGGTTATTTCGTTTAACGCCAAGACGTCGACCGATGAACAGAAGAAACATGATGATTTTGTCGACAGAATGATGGAGAAAGGATATACACGCAAACAGGTTCGCCTGCTGTGTGAATGGTATCTGCGCGTGAGAAAATCCTCGTAACAGGGGATCGTTGGCAACGCCGTTTGGGGGAAATATGACGTATTTTATTGACCGTCGGCTTAATGGCAAAAATAAAAGCGCGGTGAACCGCCAGCGCTTTTTGCGCCGCTATAAGTCGCAAATCAAACAGTCGATTGCCGAGGCCATCAACAAGCGTTCGGTTACCGACGTCGATAGCGGGGAGTCCGTCTCGATCCCCAATTCGGATATCAATGAACCCATGTTCCATCAGGGTCGCGGTGGCTTACGCCACCGTGTTCACCCCGGCAATGACCACTTTGTGCAGAATGACCGCATCGAACGACCGCAAGGGGGCGGTGGCGGCGGCAGTGGTCAGGGCGATGCCAGTCAGGATGGTGAAGGCGAGGATGAGTTCTCCTTCCAGATCTCCAAGGACGAATATCTCGATCTGCTGTTTGAAGATCTGGCGCTGCCTAACCTGAAAAAAAATCAGCATAAACAGCTGACCGAATTCAAAACTCACCGCTCCGGCTACACTTCCAACGGTGTACCGGCCAATATCAGTGTGGTGCGCTCTTTGCAAAATTCGCTGGCACGCCGGACGGCGATGACCGCGGGTAAAAAACGAGAGCTGCGAGAGCTGGAATCAACGCTTTCTGAAGTTGAAATCAGCGAACCGGCGCAATTACTGGAAGAAGAACGGCTGCGCAAAGAGATCGCCGAGCTGCGGGCGAAAATCGCCAAAACGCCGTTCATCGATACCTTTGATTTACGTTATCGCAACTACGAACGTCGCGCCGAGCCTTCAAGCCAGGCGGTAATGTTCTGTCTGATGGATGTGTCAGGTTCGATGGATCAGGCAACCAAGGACATGGCCAAACGTTTTTATATTCTGCTCTATTTATTCCTGAGCCGGACGTACAAAAATGTTGATGTGGTCTACATCCGTCACCATACACAAGCCAAAGAAGTGGACGAACAGGAGTTCTTCTACTCGCAGGAAACCGGCGGCACCATCGTCTCAAGCGCACTGAAGTTGATGGATGAAGTCATTCAGGAACGTTACGACCCGGCGCAGTGGAATATTTACGCTGCGCAGGCCTCCGATGGCGACAACTGGGCTGACGACTCCCCTCTCTGCCACCAGCTGTTGGCGCAGAAGATCTTGCCGATGGTACGTTATTACAGCTATATCGAAATCACCCGCCGCGCTCACCAGACGCTCTGGCGTGAATACGAAGTGTTACAGCAGAAGTTCGGTAATTTTGCTATGCAACACATTCGTGAACAGGAAGATATTTATCCGGTGTTCAGGGAGCTTTTTCACAAGCAAACTGAAAATGGGTGAGATTGAAATAAATAAAAAGCCGGCAAATTCATCTGCCGGCTTTTTTATTTTTTACAGCGTGTTGCCATTCTCTTAACGAGAAATTACATGCCGTAAACCAGGTTCACAGAAGTGACGGTATCGGTTTTATCCGGTGCACTGGCGGGTGGTTTGGTGTTGTACGTAACGTCGTAAGCGACTTTCAAAGAGAAGTGGCTGTTGATCGCAACGGTCAGCGCGGTTTCTGAGTTCAGCGTGGTTTCATCATTCGCTAACACGGAAACGCCCTGAGTGAATTTCGCGGTATCGCTTATCTGATAACCGTAAGTACCTGAGCCATAAGCCAGCGCACGCGTGGTGTTACCGCCTGCCTGGAATTCATCGTGACGAACACCCGGACCAGCTTCCAGATTCAGTGTATGAACCGGACCGCTCCAGATCTGACGACCGTAACCAACAGTGGCCACATCGCGCGCGCGGTAACCGTTGTAACGGTCACTCAGCCAGCTAGCCTGACCAAACAGATAGTTTGCATTATCCATGTTGTAGCGGGTACGGGCACCGGCCTGATACTTCTCGGATGAACGTACACCGGAAGAGGACGTGTTACGCGCAGAACCCCACAGGCTATAAGCCGTGTTGGTATCAAACCAGGTCATCGTGGTATCGGCATTCAGCGTGGAGTTGCTGGTATTACCGGTTTGTGCACTGTAACCCGCCTGAACATTGCCCACGAAAGGCTTTTTGGCCTGAGCAGGGTCATCCAACGCGGTGAAAATGGTGGTGTCTGCAAGGCTTGAGATACTGAACAGCGAGGCACCGCAGACTACGGCACACACTGGTAAATGACGTACAACCCGAAAAAACATTTTGCTTCCCCAATAAGACTTAAGGCAAATAACGATATTGAACTACACGATTAATGCCATTAATTAGGATCCGTTAATCAAGCCTGGCAACTCCGTTTCGATGGCACATACATACAAATTTTTACCGCAACAAATATAACGCACTCAGGCCACGAGATCTTAATAAAGCGACCTTTTTAGACAGTTCCTAACCACTGATATTTTTTGCAAAACTTCCTGCAATAAAAAAACGCAATCATTACGGTTTATGACGTTGATTTTTAATTTCAACGCGGGATCGTAATGAAAGCGTCGTGGTGAGACGTCATCTGGCCTGATGCCCCGTTCCCCGACAGGCTTCGCCAGAGAAACCACGGTCCGGCAGCGAACAGATTTCCGCCGAACGCGCTGCGCAATCTTGTCCTTTTGAGCGATGCGGGGTAGTTTTGTTCTGATAACATCTTATTTTTGCCTCGGGTTCCTCGAAGGCAGCCTTCAGGAGGAGTGGTCAATGGCTTTACAACAAGAGATTATTCAGGCTCTGCACGTTAAACCGCAAATCGATGCCGCGCAGGAAGTGCGTGTCAGCGTCGATTTTCTCAAAAGTTATCTGCTGGCCCATCCCTTTATTAAATCTCTGGTACTCGGCATCAGCGGCGGGCAGGATTCTACTCTTACCGGCAAACTTTGCCAAACGGCAATTAGTGAATTACGTGCGCAAACTGCTGACGACAGCTATCAGTTCATCGCGGTGCGCCTGCCCTATGGCGTGCAGGCCGATGAATCCGATTGCCAGGACGCGATTACCTTTATCCAACCGGATCAGGTTCTGACCGTTAATATCAAAAATGCCGTGCTGGCGAGTGAAGCGACACTGCGTGAAATTGGTATCGAACTGAGCGATTTCATCAAGGGTAACGAGAAAGCCCGCGAGCGCATGAAAGCGCAGTACAGCATCGCCGGCATGAAAAAAGGTGTGGTGGTCGGAACCGATCATGCAGCGGAAGCGGTCACCGGGTTCTTCACCAAGTACGGCGACGGCGGCACGGACATCAACCCGATTTTCCGTCTGAACAAACGTCAGGGAAAAGCCTTGCTGAAAGAGCTCGGTTGCCCGGAGCATTTATATACCAAAGCGCCGACGGCGGATTTAGAAGAAAACCGCCCTGCCTTGCCAGATGAAGTGGCGCTGGGCGTGACCTACGAACTGATCGATGATTATCTCGAAGGCAAGACTATCGACGAGGCGTCCGCGAAAATTATCGAAGGTTGGTATCTGCGCACGGAGCATAAACGCCAGCCGCCGGTCACGGTGTTTGACGATTTCTGGAAGAAAAAATAACGCTTCCGGAACAATGACTTTACGGACACTCACTGAGTGTCCGTGTTCTTGTCCACTCTGGTTCACATTCTTTGCTCGCCTGATTATCACAAGTACCTTCCCATTCATTAACTAAATCATTACCCTTAGCGTCCTTTCGGATGACTGACAGTGATGTTTTCAATGCAAAAATTCCTTTTTCTGTTGCTGAGCATGGTATTGCTTGGCCCGCTGGGTATTGATTTATACCTGCCCGCCATCCCGGCGATCGCCCTCGGCCTTAACAGCTCAGAGGCGGTGATCCAGTCTTCGATTTCCTTATTCATTCTGGTGATGGGGCTGGGACAGCTGGTGGCCGGCCCCCTGGTGGATAAATTCGGTCGACGCCCGATCGCCATTATCGGCGTGGTGGTGTACCTGGCGGGTGCAATCATTGCCGCCACGTCCGTTGCGCCCTGGATGTTCCTGCTCTCGCGTGTGGTTCAGGGGCTGGCGGTGTGCTGTACGTCGGTAGTGATTTTCAGCGGCGTGCGCGACCGCATGAGCGGTAATGATGCCGCCCGCGCCTACGGTTTTCTTAACGGCACGCTCAATATCATTCCGGCACTTGCGCCGCTGATCGGCGGCCTTATCGCCCAATACTACGGCTGGCGTGCGCCGTTCTGGGCACTCAGCGGTTATACCGTGGCGATTCTGTTGCTAGTCATATTCAAACTGCCTGAAACCCGCCCGGCGGATACCCAAACCAATACCGGTCTGCCGTTTCGTCAGTACGCCCGTATTTTGTCGGACTCGCGCTTCATCACTTTTGCGCTGGTGAATGCCGGTGCGATGGGTATGGCGCTGACCTATGTCTCTCTGGCACCGACGGTGCTGATGAATGTCGCAGGACTCACTCCGCTGGAGTTTTCCATCGTCTTCGGCGCAAATGGCTTCTGGATCATGACGGTGAGTTTTGTTGCCAACCGCATTATCCGTAAGGTCGGACGTCCGGTGTGTTTAAAAACGGGCGGCATTTTGATGTTCATCGGCTGTGCCGGATTAATTGCGGGGATCACGCTGGTCCCCCCGGCGGATCAAACCGCAACCTGGTTGTACATGCTGCCTGTCGCCAGTGCCTGTGCCGGCCTGGCGTTTCTGATGGGTCCCGCGACCAGCTATGCGCTTGAGCCGTTCTCCAGTGAAGCAGGCGTCGCCTCTGCGCTGGTTGGTTCGGTGCAAATGGCAGGGGGTGCTTTACTCGGATTTATCGCGATGGCGCTGCCGTTACAGCCGAAGCTGAGCGTGGCACTGGTGATGCTGGCGGGGGGATGTCTGGCGATGCTGGCGCGTCGCGCCAGTAAAAAATCAACGGGCCGTCTGACCCGTCTTGAGAAGTAAGATTTCTACACCGTAGTTACCGGTACGCGGGGCGCGAGCGCAGTCAGCAGCTCATACCCCAGCGTACCGCACGCCGCCGCCACATCATCCACCGGCAAATTTTTTCCCCACAGTTCAACCGGCGTTCCAATCTGCGCCTGCGGGCACGGCGTTAAGTCTACCGCCAGCATGTCCATTGATACCGTCCCGACCGTCACCGTCCGTACGCCATCCACCCACACCGGCGTACCGGACGGTGCATGGCGCGGATACCCGTCCGCATAACCGCACGCCACCACGCCGATGCGCTGAGGCTGCAATGCCGTATAGCGCGCGCCATAGCCCACGCAGTCGCCCGGGTTAAGGTGCTGAATGCCGATAAGCTCACTGCTGAGCGTCATCACCGGTTGCAGGCCGGTACTGGCAATGTCCTGCCACTGCCCGCTCGGCGACGCGCCATAAAGAATAATGCCCGGCCTCACCCAGTCGTGGTGCGTATGTGGATGCCACAAAGTCGCGGCCGAGTTCGCCAGAGAGCGCGGGCCGCTGATACCCTCTCCCGCACGCATAATCACCGCCATCTGGGCATCCACGCCTTCCGCGCTGTCGGCGGTGGCAAAGTGGCTCATCAGGGTGATTTCACCCACCAGTTGTAACGCACGCAGCTGTTGCCAGACTTCTTTGATGCGATCAGGGGCAAAACCCAGACGGTTCATCCCGCTGTTCACTTTCAGATAGATATTCACCGGCTGGCTGAGCTGAGCTTCAGCCAGCGCGTCAACTTGCCAGTCACTGTGTACGGATGTGGTCAGCCGATAGCGATCAACCGCCGTTAAGTCTTCGGCGCTGAAAAAACCTTCCAGCAGCAGGACAGGACCCTGCCAGCCAGCGTCACGTAGCAATATTGCTTCTTTAAAATCAAGCAGGGCAAAACCGTCCGCCCCGGACAAACTTTGCCAGATACGCGAAATACCGTGGCCGTAGCCATTGGCTTTCACCACCGCCCAGACCTTGCTGTTCGGTGCAAAACGGCGGATAACGTCCAGATTATGCGATAACGCAGAGAGAGATAACGTGGCAGAAATCGGGCGAGGCATACCAGCTCCGGCAGTATATAAAGTGGCGCCTGCACCGTGCAGCACAGGCGGGAATTAACCGTGACTTCAGCCCACCGGATGCATTTTATGCGGGCCTGACGGATGAGCGATAAAACCGGGGCTGTAGCGCTCTACCGACAGATCGTCGGACGGGATCGCCGGAGTCACGCCGGACATAATGTCGGCCAGCAGTTGCCCGGAACCGCAGGCCATCGTCCAGCCCAGCGTGCCGTGGCCGGTATTGAGGAACAGATTTTTGATACGGGTACGGCCAACGATCGGCGTGCCGTCCGGCGTCATCGGGCGCAAGCCGGTCCAGAAAGTTGCCTGCTCCACGTTACCGCCGTTCGGGTAAAGATCTCTCACCACCATCTCCAGCGTTTCACGACGCGCCTGCGCCAGCTTAAGATTAAAGCCGACGATTTCCGCCATGCCGCCCACGCGAATGCGATCGTCAAAGCGGGTAATGGCTATTTTATAAGTTTCATCGAGTACGGTAGATACCGGCGCAGAAGCCGGATCGGTAATCGGAATAGTCAGCGAGTAACCTTTCAGCGGATACACCGGAATCGATACCAGATCGGCCAGCAGTGCGGTGGAATAAGAACCGAACGCCACCACGTAGGCATCCGCTTTCTTCACTTCATCCCCACACCGGACGCCTGTGATCTCACCGTTTTCCACCAGCAGCTTGTCTACCGTGCGGTTGAATTCGAACACCACGCCCGCCTGCCGGGCCATTTCGGCCAGCTTGCGGGTAAACATCTGACAGTCGCCGGTTTCATCATTCGGCAAACGCAGGCCGCCGGTCAGTTTGTGCGCGACCTGCGCCAGCGCCGGTTCGGCGGTCGCCAGCTGGCTGGACTCCAGCAGCTGATACGGCACACCGGCGTCTTCCAGCACGGCGATATCCTTCGCGGCGCTCTCAAACTGCTGCGCGGTACGGAACAGCTGCAACGTGCCGCCCTGACGCCCTTCGTACTGAATGCCGGTATCTTCACGCAAGGCTTTCATACAATCACGGCTGTATTCCGCCAGACGCACCATGCGGCCTTTATTTGTCTGATAATGGTTCATGTCGCAGTTGCGTAGCATCTGCCACATCCATTTGAGCTGGAACTGCGTGCCGTCGAGGCGGATGGCCAGCGGTGCGTGTTTCTGAAACATCCATTTAATCGCTTTGACCGGAACGCCGGGAGCCGCCCAGGGTGCTGCGTAGCCCGGTGAGATCTGACCCGCATTGCCCGCGCTGGTTTCTTCAGCCGGGCCCGACTGACGATCGATAACCGTCACCTGATGACCCGCTTTGGCCAGATACCATGCACTGGCGACACCGACCACACCACTGCCTAAAATCACTACGCGCATATCGACTCCACTCCACGCCCAAACAAAGCATAATATTCTGATGACAGGAAATTAACCTGACTGCCAAAAATCGCCAACACAGGCGTTCATAACCGTGAGTTATTTCACAATTATTTATCGTTCATTGCCGGTTTTTTTTCAATAGGGACAAATAAATAACGATATCGCGCAACATTATCCCTACGCACAGAGAAATTTATGGTTTTTTGATAGCAATGACAGCATTGCCATCATCAGGCTTTATGGTCGCCAGGTTGCGTTTCATAACGGGCATTTATTCTTGTATACAAACGATTTTGCGGAACATATCACTACAAACGTAAGCCGCAGTAACATTCCCTCATCATTCGAAGAAACTGTGCAGATCCTGTCTGCGGGCGTTTATAAACCCCTTAAAAATGCCACCTGCATCACACTTCACTCAATGACTCAAAAATTCACCTACACTTTTACCGGTTACCGTTTAACCACTTTCCATCCCGCCATAAGAGGACGATGTGTGAATAATTCAAACTTTCTGAAGCTTAAAGATGCGTGAAGACCTGAAGAAAATGACCATCCCGACGCTGGTGATTTATGGAGATGACGATCAGATTGTACCGCCGGTATCTTCCAGTAAAGCGGCGTTAAAACTGTTGCCGCAGGGCTTGGAAAAAGTTTATCCGGGCGCATCGCATGGCTTGTGCAGTACGCATAAAGATGAAATTAACCAGGACCTGCTGGCCTTTATCCGTAGCTAAATCCCCTGCTCTTTTCAGAAAGCCTCCGGCCCTGCGTTGCAGGGCTTTTTTATGACGGCCTCTGCGCAATTGACAGCACGCAGGCGTGAGGATATAGATTGAGACAGGAACGGATTTCTGGTCTTTATCAGGCAGCAAAATCAGATTGAGCTACGATTACTACTGGACGTGCGAAATCTTAAGAAAAGGTTGTGAATCAAACACTCTGTAGCGTCCATAACTGAATGAGGGTGCGGCTTATGACGACAGTGACCCAAAAGAAAAATACTGAGGACAAACGTCTTAGCGATGGACCGGACTGGACGTTTGACTTGTTGCAAACCTATCTCACAGAGATCGACCGGGTGGCGAAGTCTTACCGGCTGGACACTTATCCTCATCAAATCGAAATCATCACCTCCGAACAGATGATGGATGCCTACTCCAGTATCGGTATGCCCATCAACTACACGCACTGGTCGTTCGGCAAGAAATTCATCGAAACCGAACAACTCTACAAACACGGCCAGCAAGGCCTGGCGTATGAAATCGTCATCAACTCCAATCCGTGTATCGCCTATCTGATGGAAGAAAATACCATCACGATGCAGGCGCTGGTGATGGCCCATGCCTGCTACGGGCATAACTCTTTCTTTAAAAATAACTACCTGTTTAAAAGCTGGACCGACGCCAGTTCGATTGTCGATTACCTGTTGTTCGCCAAACGCTATATCAGCGAGTGCGAGGAGCGTTACGGCACTGACGAAGTGGAACGGCTGCTCGATTCCTGCCATGCGCTGATGAATTACGGCGTCGATCGCTATAAACGTCCGCAGAAAATCTCTTTACAGGAAGAGCTGGCGCGGCAGAAAAGCCGTGAAGAATATCTGCAAAGTCAGGTCAACACGCTGTGGAAAACCTTGCCGCGTAAAGACGCCATCGATGCGCCGGAACAGGCACGCCGCTTCCCTTCCGAGCCGCAGGAAAACCTGCTGTACTTCATGGAAAAAAATGCGCCGCTGTTGGAACCCTGGCAGCGCGAGATTTTGCGCATCGTACGTAAGATCAGCCAGTATTTCTATCCGCAAAAACAGACCCAGGTGATGAATGAAGGCTGGGCCACGTTCTGGCACTACACCATCCTCAATCATCTGTATGACGAAGGGAAAGTGTCCGACCGCTTTATTCTGGAATTCCTGCACAGCCACACCAACGTGGTGTTCCAGCCGCCATACAACAGCCCGTATTACAGCGGAATCAACCCCTATGCGCTGGGCTTTGCGATGTTCCAGGACATCAAGCGTATCTGTCAGGAACCTACCGAGGAAGATCACTATTGGTTCCCGGACATCGCCGGTTCGGACTGGCTGACCACGCTGCATTTTGCGATGCGTGATTTCAAAGATGAGAGTTTCATCAGCCAGTTCCTGTCGCCGAAAGTGATGCGCGATTTCCGCCTGTTTACCGTGCTCGATGACGACCACAATAACTATCTGGAAATTGCCGCGATCCACAATGAAGAAGGCTATCGGGCAATCCGTCAGGAACTGTCGGCGCAGTACAATCTGAGCAATCACGAACCAAACATTCAGGTGTGGAACGTTGATTTACGCGGTGACCGTTCACTGACGCTGCGCTACATTCCGCAGGATCGCGCGCCACTGGATAAAAGCCGCCGGGAAGTGATGAAGCACGTTCACCGTCTGTGGGGCTTCGATGTATTTATCGAGCAACTCAACGAAGACGGCAGTGTCGAACTGCTGGAACGTTGCCCGCCGCGCCCTGCACCTTTGTAATTCCCTGGATTATAAT
Organism: Rahnella sp. 1L-D-7-B-C2; assembly: GCF_057290995.1. NCBI lineage: Bacteria > Pseudomonadati > Pseudomonadota > Gammaproteobacteria > Enterobacterales > Yersiniaceae > Rahnella > Rahnella sp. 1L-D-7-B-C2. Next base: position 13,496 of record NZ_JBXAVQ010000002.1, read on the forward strand.
AATTAAAAAAGGGCGCTCAGCGCCCTTTCCTTATTTCCACACTCTGATTTATTTCTTCTGATCGGTCAGATCACCGGGCATGGTGCCCTGCATGCTGTGCCAAATCTCACCGCTCTGACGGCCATAATTGCGGACACAATCGACAATCTGCTCATAACTTTTTTCGTGGCAGATATCTGACAATTTTTTGTAGAACGCGATCGCCAGTTTGCGGGCTTCCGGATTAGAGAAGTAATAACGCCCGACGCGCTGATACAACCCGCGCAGGCCATTGATGATCAGCCCATAAATTGGGTTGCCGGAAGCAAAGGCCAGACCACGGAAAATATCGTAATCGAGCAGCATAAAGGCTTCAGCATTATCTTCCACCTCAGTGGCCGTCGCGAGCACTTTCTGCGTTTCATCCGGATTGGTACGCATCGCTTTGCGGATGAAAATCGTCGCGATATTAGTACGTACGGAAAGCAGATTGTCGATCAGCTGCGGTACGCTGTCGTGATCAAGGCGAGCCAGCGTTTCCAAAATATTTAAACCGGAGGTTTCCCAAAAGTTGTTCACTTTCGTTGGTTTACCGTGCTGAATGGTCAACCAGCCGTCGCGGGAAAGGCGCTGTAATACTTCACGTAAGGTAGTACGGGTTACCCCAATGAGTTCTGAAAGTTCTCTTTCAGCCGGTAGAATTGAACCGGGCGGGAACCGACTGTTCCAGATGCTTTCGATGATATACTCTTCGGCAAAACCGGCAGGACTTTGTGCCTTAATAACCATGTGTTTGTCGTTCCGTTTGGGGCATTTATTGGGGATAAAGTTACGCTCATCATACCAGATGAAAATCCCGTGTTACAGGGCACGCAGGCAGGCGAATGTTGAAACTGTGCCGGGGTTGGCATAATTTCAAATTTATGAACAACTTAATGCGGTCAATAATTTGGTAACGGCAATAATGAGATTAACTTCATACGTTTAACAAATTGAAATATAAAAGATAATAACAGGAGTCTTTGGGAAATATGGAAACTACGTTCACGCGCGCATTTGTAAAAAACTTTCTGGGGCAATCGCCCAACTGGTACAAAATCACCATTCTGGCGTTTCTGGTCATAAATCCGCTGGTATTCTTTCTGGTCAGCCCTTTTCTGGCAGGCTGGATGCTGGTGGTGGAGTTCATTTTCACGCTGGGCATGGCGCTGAAATGCTACCCGCTACAGCCGGGCGGTTTGCTGGCCATTGAAGCCGTGATGATGGGCATGACCAGCGCGGAGCGTATCCGCGAGGAGATTTCCGCCAATCTGGAAGTGATCCTGCTGCTGATTTTCATGGTGGCCGGTATCTACTTCATGAAGCAGTTGCTGCTGTACGTTTTCACCAAGCTTCTGTTAAATCTGCGTAATAAGATCGCTCTCTCACTGGCTTTTTGCTTCGCCGCAGCATTTCTCTCGGCTTTCCTCGATGCACTGACGGTCATTGCCGTCGTGATCAGCGTCTCCGTGGGTTTCTATTCGATTTACCACAACGTGGCATCGAACCGTGACGATGACACTGACATCAACGATGACAGCTCATTTACCGGCAATCAGCAGCATCAGGCGATCCTCGAGCAGTTCCGCGCCTTCCTGCGCAGCCTGATGATGCACTCCGGCGTCGGCACGGCGCTGGGCGGCGTGATGACCATGGTGGGAGAACCGCAGAATCTTATCATCGCTAAAAGCGCCGGATGGCAGTTCGCAGACTTCTTCATCCGTATGTCGCCAGTCACCGTGCCGGTCTTTATATGTGGTTTTCTGTTATGTGTGCTGGTTGAGCGTTTTCGCTGGTTTGGCTACGGTGCACAGCTGCCGCAGCCGGTGTTTGAAGTACTGAAAAAGTTCGATCAGAAAAACAGTCAAAACAGCACTAGGCAGGAGCGCATTAAACTGGCGGTGCAGGCCGTTATCGGCGTGTGGCTGATTGTCGCGCTGGCGTTACATCTGGCTGAAGTGGGTCTGATTGGCCTTTCGGTGATCATCTTTGCGACAGCGTTCTGCGGTGTAACTGATGAACACGCTATTGGTAAAGCTTTCCAGGAATCTCTGCCGTTTACTGCCTTGCTGACCGTGTTCTTTGCCGTCGTGGCGGTGATTATCGAACAGCACCTGTTCAGCCCGATTATTCACTTTGTGCTTCAGTCAGCGCCTTCGCATCAGCTGTCGCTGTTCTATTTATTCAACGGATTGCTGTCTGCGGTTTCTGATAACGTTTTCGTCGGGACGGTGTACATCAACGAAGCTAAGGCAGCACTGCAAAGTGGCGCTATCGATCTCAAACAGTTTGAATTGCTGGCGGTAGCGATCAACACCGGTACCAATTTGCCCTCGGTCGCGACCCCTAATGGTCAGGCCGCCTTCCTGTTCCTGTTGACCTCCGCGCTTGCGCCGCTGATCCGTCTTTCCTATGGACGGATGGTGTGGATGGCGCTGCCGTACACCGTGGTGATGACGCTGGTCGGCCTGCTGTGCGTACAGTTCCTGCTGCCGGATATGACACAGTGGTATATGGATATGGGATGGATCGCCCTTCCCTGAATAGCAGGATTAACACCCGAGGAAATTTTCTGCTGGAGATGCCTTTTAGAAAATTTCCTAATTTAAAGTCGAATTATCCGATTTGAAGAAAATATTTACTTAAATTTCATTTGTACAGGCTGGCAGCACAGTCCAATTGGTTTACACTGCGTCTCAGTAGCTAACTGCAGGGAAAAAATTTCTATGTTGCAATATCTTAACCGCTGCTCACAGGGACGCGGTGCCTGGCTTCTGATGGCACTGACTGCGTTAATCCTTGAGCTGGTTGCGTTGTATTTTCAACACGTGATGTTACTTAAGCCGTGCGTAATGTGCATTTATGAGCGTTGTGCCTTGCTGGGTATTTTGGGTGCAGGGCTGGTGGGGGCGATCGCGCCATCGACCTGGTTGCGTTACGCCGGTATTTTGATCTGGCTATACAGCGCTTACGAAGGGATCCGCCTGTCATGGGAACATACCATGATCCAGCTTCATCCCTCTCCGTTTGCGACCTGCGATTTCGCCGCACGTTTCCCGACCTGGCTGCCGCTGGATAAATGGTTCCCGGGGATGTTTGTGGCTACCGGTGATTGCGCAGAGAAGCAGTGGGAATTCCTGTCCCTCGGCATGCCGCAGTGGCTGGTCGTGGTGTTCAGCGTCTTCATGGTGATCGGTGTGCTGGTTCTGCTGGCTCAGTTCGTGAAACCAAAACGCCGCGATCTGTTCGGCCGCTGATTCAGCAATTTTTATGACTAAGCGCCTGCGGGCGCTTTTTTATTTCTGAATTTTCATAAACAGCCAGAAACCCGTCACAACCTGCCAGCCTGTAATGGTGTACACCGACATCCTTTCAATCATGCCTACCGGCAAAACGTCCAGCGATATCGTGAACATGCTGACCAGCCCGACGACGCCCAGCATCAGGCTAAGCCACGAAAATCCACGCCATCCGGCGCTGTTACGCTTCATCCAGGCAACCGACAGCAGGCACAGGTTCCCGCCGCCTATCGCCATCACCGCACCGGTCTGATGCAACGTTACCCCACCAGACCCCCCACCGCTGTGGAACAACGCAATCATCACGCCGCCAATCCCGTGCAGCAGGCCAAACAGCAGAAACAGCGATTGCCCCTGTTCATTAAAAACCCGGCGTAATAACACGCAGGCGATAAAGAACAAAAGTCCTTCAATCGCGAAACCGCTGTTCATCAGCATATGCAGCGGCGAACAGATAGCGCGGCCATCCGCAGTTGGTCCGCAGGATGCAATCCCTAAATCGCTGATGTAGTTCTGACGATAAGAATAATCAGGCTCATGCCACGCCAGTGCGCTGATTTTCTCCGCCAGCAAATACTGTAATCCGCCCAGTGTGAAACACAGCGCGCCCCCTTTTTGCCAACCCGAGAGTGTCCGCATTCGAAATATTCCTTTCATAGATATGCTGTGATTTTAGCAGAAGTTCTCTGGCCCGCCCGCAGGCACAAAAAAAAGCGTCCAGTTAGCGCTCAGTTTTCCTGAACGCTAACGGACGCCTTTTTGATAACTTTGATCAGCCTTCCGTGGGGTGAAACCCTGTGGAATAAATAATGCAGCTTATATGCCAACTCACTGCGATTCCTTAAACCCGTTATTTCTCAGTGCTTTGGCTACAAGCTGCAATATCACAGTTTTGCTTGTTGCACTCTTTATCGACATTTTCTCAACAATATCCCTGCCAGAGTGCAGCGGGGAAAAATTCAGCGCTGATAAAGAGTGCCACATGGGTGATGCGTGCATTACTGTCAAAATTACTCTTTGGTAATCGAATCGAGATACAGCTGGCTACCCGCCACGTTCTGGCTTGCGCCCTTCACGTTATCCCGAATCGCCACCAGCAATTTACTCTGAAGCGCCACCACAAACGGTGAACTGCGTTGCAACTCGCGCTGTAAGTCTGCATAGAGTGCTTTACGTTTTGTCGGATCGGACTCAGCCGCTGCCGCACGCGTCTGTTTGCTGATCTCCGGGATCACCCACTGGATGCGCTGCGCCAGAGTTTTCGGTCCGTCGGGCACGTTATACGCAAAGGTGCTGGCGTTGGTATTGGGATCAAGATAATCCGCGCCCCAGTAGGTGAAGATCGACTGGAATTTATGTGCGCGCATACGGGTCAGTACGTCGCTTTCCACCAGCGGATGCACCACTAAATTAATATCCGCTTTCGCAAAGCTGGCCTGTAGCGCCTGTGCAATATCGGAATACGGTGGCTGATTAATAACAATCAAATCAATCTTCGTACCCGGCGCGATACCGCCTTTACTGAGAATTTCCTTCGCTTTCTTCACGTCATATTTGAATGGCTGATCGTCAATCGCCCCAGCCAGACCGTCCGGCAGGAACGTCTGATGAATGCCGTACTGCCCTTTCAGCAGTTCGGTCGAAATCCCCTGATAATCCACCAGCCAGCGCGCCGCTTCCCACAGTGCAGGATTCGCCAGCGCGGGTTGCGTTGTGTCGCCGACATTAAATGCCAGATAGAACACCTTGGCCGCCGGGAACTGGGCAACGTGTACGCCCTTCTCTTTTTGCAGCGAGCTGAACTGATCGGCACCTAAATCGTAGGCCACGTCTGCATCGCCATTAAGCACCAGCAGACGACCGGTGGACGGGTCGCCGACGTTTTTAAACAGCACGTTTTCCAGCTTCGCCAGCGGTTTAGCATTCGGGTTACGTTTGAAAATCAGTGCTTCATGCGGCACATAGTTACGCACTTCAAACGCGCCGCTGCCCGCCGAACGTGAACGCAGCCAGCTGTTGCCGAAATCATCCTGATTGACGTTTTCTTTCAGTAATTTGCTGTCAACAATTCCCGCCACCGGTGCAGACAGAATGCTCAGCACCAGACCGCTGCCGATGTCAGCTGGCCAGCTAAGCTGAACTTTATCGTCGCTCAGTTTTTTCAGATTGCCGTCGACATTTTCCGGCGTCCAGCCCAGTTCACCCAGAATAAACGACGGGCTTTTATTGAGTTTCACCACGCGGGTAAACGAATAAATCACATCGTCGGCGCTGAGAGGATTGCCGCTGGCAAATTTCTGTCCGCTTTTTAACGTGAAGATCAGGCTATGCCCGTCCGGCCCCGGCTGCCAGCTGGCGGCGGCATCTGGATCGAGCTGATCAGGGTGTTGACGATTCGATTGCACCAGTTGCTGATAGAGGTTCACCAGATTTCCGGAACTGACGGTTTCAAAACTTTCCGCCGGATCCAGGCTGATAATCCCTTCAAGCGAACCGGCCACCACCAGCGTATCCGCCGGCGTCGCCGCATCCACGCGGGTTACCGCCATCATGAGCAGAAATAACAGGGAAGGAACACGTACTTTCATTGAGGTCGATCTCCACAGGTGAAAAGCCAGTTTTTCCAAGTGTAGAGGTGCAGCGCCAAGGCCAGAACAATGAAATAAAGCTTTGTATTTTAATAAAATAGATTAAGGAATAAAGGGTGAGTTGCCGCGATCGCTCCTTGCCCTCTTGCGAGTGGAAGGCCGGGATGGGGTGTTGGTTTTATCTGCGGAGTCGTCAGCAATACCCCGATCCAACCTCCCCCTTCGCAGGGGAGGAGCTAAAGGCAAACCCCACCAGCGTTTAGCTCAACACATACCCCTTCGCCATATGCACTGCCCTGTCGCACATGTGATCAATCACATCCGCGTCATGGCTCACCAGCAGCATAGTCAGGTCACCACCCGCTTTCAGGTCGTTGAGCAGATTGAGGATTTCTGCCTGCACTGACATATCCAGCGCAGAAGTCGGCTCATCGAGCAACAACAGCTTTGGCTTGAGCAGCAGCGCGCGGACGATCGCCACGCGCTGACGCTGCCCGCCGGAAAGCTGGTGCGGATAACGGTTCATCAGCGCCGGATCAAGCCCGACCTGCCGGAAACCTTCGGCAATTTTCTGTTCAATATCCTGCTCTTTGATGATTTTCAGCGGCTCCGCCAGGGTGCGCAGCAGCTTGTGTTTCGGGTGCAGTGACGCATACGGATCCTGAAACACCATCTGCACGTCACGGCGCAGGCTACCGGTGAACGGTTTGCCGGGGTTAACATCATGACCGAGCAACTTCAGGCCGCCTTCCCACTGCCCGTTAAGACCGGCCAGCACCCATAGAAGCGATGATTTCCCGCAGCCCGACGGCCCGACCAACCCGAAGCATTCGCCCTTGTTAATGGTCAGATTGACGTTATGTACCACGGTGCGGACTTCATGCCCCATGCGGTGCGACACACTGAGCTGATGCAGTTGCGCGATAGCTTCACTCATGGCGAGGCTCCTTTTTCAGTGAAGCCAGAAGCTCACGATCCAGCACCGGCAGGCGTTCGCCATGGGTGAATTTACTCGGGCGGCAAGACCACAGGGTATGCGTATACGGATGTGTGGCGTGCGCCAGTTGATCTGCCGGAAGTTCATCGAGCAGTTCGCCTTTATACATCACCAGCACGCGCTCGCAGTAATGTGCCACCTGCTGCAAATCGTGGCTGATCAGAATCAGCCCCATATTGCGCTGTTCTACCAGACGTTCGATTAAACCCAGCACCTGTTCGCGCATGTCGAAATCCAGCGCCGACGTGGGTTCATCGGCAATCAGCCATTGCGGATCGTTGATCAATGCAATCGCCAGCATCACGCGCTGCCCCATCCCACCGGACAACTGATGCGGATATTGCTGTTGCAAAAACGCCGGATTTGGCAGACCGACGGCGTTAAGCATGTCTGTCACTTTTTCCTGACGCTCTTTGCGCCCGAGGCGCGTGTGCAGGCGCAGTGGTTCTTCCACCTGCTTGCCGATTTTCTGCGTTGGATTCAGCGCGTGTTTCGGATCCTGCATCACCATGGAGACACGGTTACCGCGCAGACGGCTCCACTCGCGCTCTTTCAGGGTCGTCAGATCATTATCGCCTAGCGTCAGTTGCGTCGCGCGCATCTGGCAAGGGTGTGGCAGAAGTCCCATCAGGGCGCGGGCGGTCAGCGATTTACCTGAACCAGATTCCCCCACCAGTGCCACGCGTTCTTGTCCCACATTGAGTGACAGCGACTTCACCAGCTCCAGCGGGCGGTCGCCCGGCAGATAGATGGTCAGGTCTTTGGCAATCAGCCGGTCAGTTTGCAGCGTTTTTTGATGGTTCTGCTGTTGATGGAGAGATTGCGCATCAGTTGCCATGTCGTGGATCCATTTTGTCACGCAGGCCATCGCCCAGCAGGTTGAAAGCCAGGCTGGCGAACAGAATCGCTCCGCCTGGTGCGGCGGCGACCCACCACTGATCGAAAATCACTTTACTGCCCTCGGCAACCATCGAGCCCCATTCGGCGGTCGGTGGCTGAATGCCCATGCCGAGGAAGCCCAGACCGGCAGACGCCAGAATGATGCCACCGAGGCTGAGCGCCGCACGGACTACAGCGCTTGGCAGACACAGCGGCAGAATGTGGCCGAACATCAGGCGAAAACCGCCGATGCCCTGCATCCGCGCCGCCGCCAGATAGTCACTGCGACGCAGCGCCAGTGTTTCCGCCCGTGCCTGACGCGCAAACGGCGGCCAGCTGGTGAAAGCCAGCGCCAGTGCGCCGTTCATCAGGCCGGGACCGAGGATGGCAACTAACGCCAGCGCCATCACCAGACTCGGCAATGACATCACGATATCCGTCAGACGCATCACAATACGTTCATACCAGCCGCCAATATATCCCGCGCTGATGCCGATCAGCATACCGACCGGAATGGTCAGGATCAGAATCAGCGACACCAGCAGCAGCGTCGGGCGCGCACCATAGACCACACGGGAAAACAGATCGCGGCCAAAGCCGTCAGTCCCCAGCCAGTGCGCCTGTGAAGGCGGCAGCAGGCGCATTTCGATGTGCTGAATGTTTGGGTCAAACGGCGCCAGCCAGGGTGCCAGCAGCGCGGTCAGTACCAAAATCGCCACCAGCACCGTGCCGATGGTCAGTGCGGTAATACGTCGCGCAGGCTTCCAGACGCGGGTCTCAGTTTCGGCCTCAACCTGCGTGGTTTGTTCAGGGATCATTTGGGTCATAGTCAGGCCACTAGCGGGTTCGCGGATCGAGCAAATAAGTAAGGGCGTCAGCCAGCGCGTTCAGCAGCACAAAACAGGTGCCGATCAGCAGCGTAGCGCCAAGAATTGCCGGGGTATCCGCGGCGAACAGAGCGGTGGTCAGATAGCGTCCGACGCCTGGCCAGGCAAAGACCGTTTCGGTGAGTACGGCGCCTTCAAGCAGGCTGGCGTAGGAAAGCGTCAGCACGGTGATCAGTGTGCCAAGCACGTTCGGGAAGACGTGGCACAGCAACACGCGCACCCTGCCCGCGCCTTTTGAGCGGGCCAGAATCACGTACTCTTTATTCATTTCGCCGAGCATTGAGGCGCGCAGCAGGCGCGTAATCCCCGCCATCGACAGCATCGCCAGCACCGTGACCGGCAGCCACAGGTGGCTGATGGCGTTGTAGAACATCTCGCGATCGCCCGACAGCCAGGTATCGATCAGCACAAAACCGGTGCGCGGCGTCATGGTGTACATGTACAAATCGTCAAGACGTCCTGGCCCGCCCGCCCAGTGCAGCACGGCGTAAAACAGCAACAGGCCGAGCAGGCTCAGCCAGAAGATCGGCACAGAATAACCAAGCAGGGAAACCAGCCGCGCGATGTTATCCAGCCAGCTGCCCGGCTTCCACACTGCCAGCAACGCCAGCAGGATGCCCATGCTGCCGCCGAGCAAAATCGCACAGGTCGCCAGTTCCACCGTTGCCGGGAAAGTACGCATTAAATCGCTGGCCACCGGTTGCGCGGTGATACGGGAAATCCCCATATCGCCGTGCGCAAGGTGACCCAGATAACGGGCGAACTGCACCGGCACTGACTTGTCGAGACCTAAATCGCGGCGCACCTGCGCGTACGTGGCTTCGCTGGCGTGATCGCCCGCAACCTGCAACGTCGGATCGATCGGTGCCAGATGAGAAAGCGTAAAGGTAAACGCCAGCAGGCCGAGCAACGTCAGCGCCAGCGAAATCACGCCGGTCAGCAGACGGCCTGACCAGCGCCAACCCTGCCGGACGAATCCGGCGGGTGTTGAACTGTCTGTCATTACTTGGTGACCTTGCTGTAGAAGACCATGTCAGGGTTGATGCCCTGCACGTACCCTTTGACGTTGTCACGCACGGCGATCAGGCTCTTGGCCTGCAGACCGATGACGAACGGTGAATTCTTCTGCACTTCCAGCTGCAACTGACGGTAATCCGCCACGCGTTTGGCCTGGTCCGGTTCAGCAATCGCCGCCAGCGTCAGTTTGTTCAGAGCAGGAATCGACCAGTTGGCACGCCACGCCAGCGTTTTACTGCCGTCTTCCGGGTTGAACGCAAACGCAGAGGCGTTAGTGTTCGGATCAAAGTAATCCGGTCCCCATGAGGACATATACGCATCGTAGTCGTGTGATTTGATTTTGGTAGAGATTTGCTGGCTGAGGCCCGGATCCAATTTCACGGTCACGCCGCCCTGCGCGAAGCTGGCCTGCAAGGCCTGGGCAATGTCCAGATACGGCGGCTGATTAGAGGTTGAAAGCGTGAAGCTGACGTTAGTCAGACCGGCCTTCGCCAGAATCGCTTTGGCTTTGGCCGGGTCATAGGTGTAAGGCGTGTCATTGAGCGCGCCGAGGTAACCTTCAGGCAGGAATGACTGATGCACCTGGAACTGATTTTTCATCAGATCGTGCGCAATGTGGTTGTAATCGAACAGGTAGCGCGCGGCTTCCCAAAAGGCCGGATTGCCCAGCGCAGGAGAAGCTTTGGCGTTGAACTGCATGAAATACAGTGACGCATAAGGGATAGCCAGCGGTTTCACACCTTTCTTGCCCTCGAGCGCGGCCATCTGGTCAGAACCGAGGTTACGCGCCATATCGGCATCACCTTGCTCGATCAGCAGACGGCGGGCAGCCGGATCCGGCACGTTTTTAATCAGAATCGTTTTCAGCTTCGGCGCGCCTTCCGGCGACGTCGGGTTAGCAGCCAGAATCACCACTTCATGCGGAATGTAGTTGCGGATCTGGTAGGGGCCGGAACCGGCTGAATGGTTGCTCAGCCACTGGTGACCGAGGTCATCACCGGCGGCATTGGCTTTCACCAGTTTGCTGTCGACGATAGAAGAGACCGGTGCAGACAGCAGGCTCAGCACGAAGGACGGGCTGACATCTGCGGTCCAGCTGATTTTAACGTGCTGGTCATCGATTTTGGTCAGGAATGTATCGACGTTTTTGTCGTTCCAGCCCAGCTGCGTCAGGATAAATGAGGGTTCGAGATTCAGCTTCACCACGCGCGACAGCGAGAAGATCACGTCATCGGCAGTCAGCGGATTGCCGCTGGCAAAGGTCGCTTTGGGTGACAGCGTGAACGTCAGGCTACGGTTGTCTTTCGCCGCTTCCCATGAGGTCGCCAGCGTGGGTTTCAGGTCGATCGGATTATTGGCGTCAGACTGCACCAGACGCTGATAAAGATTATTGAAAGCCTGAACCGTCGTCAGCTCAAAACCCTGCGCCGGGTCGAAGCTGGAGGTATCATCAATAGACTGTGCGATGACCAGCGTATCCGGCGGTGTGGCAGCCTGAACAGAGAAAGTAGCCGCAATAGCCGTAAACAGGACGGACGGTAATAAAGCTTTCATCAAAACAGACTCTCCAAAGTAGCGAAATTGCTAAAATTTTATTGAGTGTAAAGTTTCTTCAACCTACCAGAAAGTCTGATAAATACTATCGTTATGCGAATTTTGCATAACGTTATCTGATTGGTTATTAAAGCGGCGGAATGCGGGCTGGCGGGGTATTGTTACTGTACAAATTGCAAGAAATACCCCCTTTCGCCGGGGGAGATCGGGAGGGTATGACAGACGACTTCTGAGTTGCCATTTATACCCCATACCCACCCTCCCCTTTTGCAGGGGAGGGTGTTAAATCAAAAGTCGTAGGTCGCGGAAAGCTTGAACTCACGCGGGTCGCCCTGCGTCAGATAACCGCCGGTTGCTGATGCCCAATATTTCTCGTTGGTGACGTTTTCCAGATTGGCGCGCCAGGTCAGCGTGCTCTGGCCGACTGGCATCGCGTAGCGCATACCGAGATCCAGACGCGTCCAGCCATCGACTTTCATCTTATTGGCCTCGTCTGCGTACTGCGAACCGGAACGGATAACTTTACCCGTTGCCGTGACACCGCTGCCGCCAGGAATATCCCATTCGCCGCCGACTACCCACTGATAACGCGGAACGCCTACGGCGTCGTTGCCGTCGTAGGTGCCGCTCTGGGTTTTCGTCATCTCAGGATCCATCCACGTCACGCTGCTGTTGACACGAACGCCCAGCACCGGCTCACCGAACACATTCAGCTCAACGCCGCGGTTACGCACTTCGCCGTAGTTGCCATAGGTGTAACCGTCGCCGGTAGCGCGGTACATGCCAATCGGTTTTTTGATTTCGTACAACGCCAGCGATCCGGCCACGCGGCCAAAATCGGCTTTCACGCCCACTTCGTTTTGCTTCGAGGTTTCGATGCCGGAGACCTGCCCGCCATTTGACACAATGGCGCCGTTGTAGGTCGTCCCGGAGGTTTCACCGGCCTGCAACGCTTCGATGTGATTGGCGTAGAAGGAATAATGTTCCCACGGCTTCACCACCAGACCGAACGCCGGGGTAACTTTCATTTCGTCGAACGAGGTATTTTCTGAACCGTCATAGTTATAGTTTTTCACTTCGACATTCTGACGGCGCAGACCGGCGATAAATTGCAGACGGTCGTCGAGCACGGACAGGGTGTCAGACAGCGATACCCCATAAGAACGGGTGCGGTTGCGCACCAGCGGATCGCTCATGTCGCCGCCGCTGTAGAGATTGGTCAGCGGCTCGCTGTAATCCACCGGATTGTAAATATTGGTTTTGATCGACGCCGCGGTCATGGTGTACGCGGTTTTGTATTTACGATACAGCGAGGACATGCCGAGGTTCACGTTGTGGCTGACAACACCGGTGTCGAATTTGCCGCGAACGCCAGCCTGCGAGGAGAAGCTGTCGGCAAAATATGGCACTGTCATGCGGCTCATCGTGGCATTGCCGTCGTTATCCTGTAACGTCGGCGAACTGTATTTGCCGAATTCATGCGTGTGGTTAGCACCGGCGGCGGCGTAAACGGTCCAGTTATCGGCCACGTCATACTCGCCCTTCAGCATGCCGAATTCGTTTTCCATATCGGTCGAGGCGTACTGCTGACCGTAGTTGCCAGTCGCCGACGGCGCATCAGGGATTTGGGTGGCTTTACCCAGATACACCACCGGGCGGCCACCGTGCACGCTGGTTTTGCTCATGCCAAAATCCAGGGATGAACGAAAGCGATCGCCGCGATAATCCAGCCCGACAGAGCCGAGCGTCAGGCGACGTTTTTCATCATCAATCGCACTTTCCCCTTCGCGATGAACGGCATTGACGCGCACGCCCCACTGATTGTTATCGCCAAAGCGACGGCCAACGTCCACGGCACCCCCGACCTGTGAAGCCGACGTGTAATCCACCGACACGCGGTTAATCGCCGTATCAGTTGCGCGTTTCGGTTCGATATTTACGTTACCGCCAACGCCGGTTCCGCCCGGCGGTACGCCATTGAGGAAAGCGCTGGAACCTTTAAGCAGCTCCACGCGATCGGCAAATTCCGTTGGTAACAGCTGACGCGGCAGCACGCCGTATAATCCGCCGTAAGAGATGTCATCGCCAGACAGCTCGAAGCCACGAATGACAAATGTTTCTGAATAGTTGCCGTAGCCGTAACCGGTTTGCACGGCGGCATCGTTGTTCAGCACATCGCCCAGCGTGCGGGTTTGCTGATCCTGCATCAATTTATCGGTGAAGCTGACCACGTTGAACGGAACATTCATCGCGTCCTGCTCGCCCAGGATCCCTAAACGTCCGCCGTTAGCGATTTGTCCGTCGAGATAGGCGGGTACGGTGTCATTGCCACCGGAGGTGAAAGTTTGCGGGGCTGCGCTGACGGTAATAGTATCGCCGTCTTTTGCATTGGTTGGCGCAGCCGTAGTCGCACAGAGCGCAGGCAAGGCCAGCATCCCCAATGCCGCAGAAATCACTGCCGGCAGCAATTTGCGTTTGAAAACAGGCGTGCGTGGTGAAACAGAAGAGTGAAAAATTTCACTTTCAGTGTGCATTTTTAGTTCCCTGAAAAAGTTCAAATGGTAATAGTAATAATTATCAAAACGATTTGAATTATGCTGATCGCACGCGCAATTGCAACCGGCCTTTCAGGATTAAATGCAAGGTAAACAGGATGTTAATAAGGGTATTTGAAAGTAGCTTCGGATTTTTCGTCTGGGGATAGAAGCTAATTGGCTGAATTTAGGGGGTTAAATAACGCAGCCAGGGTAAATGGCTGCGCGGAAGACCCTCACAGCCTAAAAGAATCGGGTCAGTTTTTTAGCTCAGACCGGGAACATCGAAACCAGGAGAAACAGAAAGCAGCATCCGCACCTGCTTGACCAGTTCGCTCATGCAGTCATCGCGCATCCCGTAACTTTCCAGCTCTTTTTCGAGGGCAAACAGATACTGCGCGTTGGTGCCGAGGGGCCCGCTGGCCTGTGCGATCAACGGCGCGATAATCTGGTAATCGGTGTCGGCTTCGTATTGTGGATGCGAAGGATCCATAATGAACACCAGCGCGGTGACCTTACGCCCGTCGTCGAGATCCAGCTCGCACCACGTCGGGCGATAGCAGCCGGTCAGCATTTCGCGCTTCCACAGCAGTTCCAGCTCTTCGTGCAACTTATCTTCCGGCAGACGGAAAGCCAGACCGGTAGTTTGCCCGCCGTCGCGCAGCGCCAGCATTCGACCTGGCTGTGCATGCGTGCCGCGTCCTGAGGTCAGACGTAAACAGAAAGCACGATGGTAACCACGCAGAGTCGCAGGCCGTGCCTCTTCTGAGTCAAAGACCGGGTTCCACATCAGCGAACCGTAACCAAAAATCCACACGGGACTGTTGTCAGGGCGTCGCGCCAGCGTGCAATCGAGTGAGGCGGCGCGTTGTTCGGAGGTTAATAACATCGATTCGTCGATGCTGCCGAATGCTGTTTTACAATCTGCGTTTCGCAGAAAATCTCGAGTTAACATTCATTCCCTCCTTTAATACGACGTACTTTTGAACATGCCATGCTGTTGACGCTGTGTTCTCCGTTATCGCGATGAGTGATTAGGCGTGCGGTGCAAAGCGTTGGGGATGGTCTAGGAAATTTCGTATACCCCTGCACTTAGAAACCTTATTCGTTTCTCTCGTTGCAATCAAGGTTGAGAGCGATCACAAAACGAAAATAAAGTGATTATTTTATGAACATTGCATGAATGTTGAGTTTTTAGGAAGGTGATTGAGAAAAATGGGGAAAAACGGTGTGTCATTCGGGTTAACGACAGATCAATTTTCGTAAGATACCCCTGACTCCTTTACATGATGTTACGGGTGAACAGTAAGTCTGGCTGCTACCCTCAAAGGATCAGGTCAGAATCGCCCCGCTCTCACGCTCAATCGAAACAATACAACGCATTTCGCCCTGATAGTTACGTGGGTATGAGGTTGATTTACATAAATTGACGCACAAGCTCCATAAGAAAAATAGTGACTAATAATTAATTGAAATATAATGACTTTTATTTTTAACAATCAAAGTTAACTTCGATTTAATACCGTAATTAATTACATTGATTACTGATAAATGGTCAGCACAGCATGTTTTAATCCTTAAGCATGATTAAATTCTGTTAATAGATTAATTTATCTACTATACTTAACAGGTTACACCATTACGCACCTGTGCGTTTTTACTGATAACCGACGGACAGGCGGTTATTGTTTTTCGCGGATCTGCTATGCGGGTTCGTGCATGCTTATAAGGAGAAAAATCATCATGGTGTCGTCTCAGGAACATCCAAAAATCAAAACTCGCCATCAGGAGTATTCCCTGATTTTTCCCATTGCCGCACTGATAGTCCTCGTCATGTGGGGTAACAGCAGTAATTTCGCTTCCGTCGTCGGCATCAATTTAATCGCACTGGTCGGTATTCTCGCCAGTGCCTTTAGCGTCGTCCGACATGCGGACGTGCTGGCACACCGTTTAGGCGAACCTTACGGGTCGCTTATCCTCAGCCTTTCAGTGGTCATTCTCGAAGTCAGTCTGATTTCGGCCCTGATGGCGACGGGCGATGCCGCACCCGCGCTGATGCGTGACACCCTATTCTCGATCATTATGATCGTCACCGCCGGTCTGGTAGGCGTTGCCCTGCTGCTCGGTGGTCGTAAATTTGCGACACAGTATGTAAATCTTGGTGGTATCAAACAGTACCTGATGGCGATTTTTCCGCTGGCGGTCATCGTCCTGGTCCTGCCGGCGGCGCTGCCCGGCGGTAACTTTACCACTACGCAGGCGCTGTTTGTGGCCGTGATTTCAGCTGCAATGTACGGCGTCTTCCTGCTGATCCAGACCAAGACGCACCAGAGCCTGTTCATCTACGAGCATGAAGACGAAGACGAAGAAAGCGGCCACGGAAAGCCCTCTTCGAAAAGTAATCTGACGCATACCCTGTGGCTTATCGTGCATCTGGTGCTGGTTATTGCGGTCACCAAGTTCAACGCCAACCCACTGGAAAGCCTGCTGACCGAGCTGAATGCGCCCGCACAGTTCACCGGTTTCCTGGTGGCACTGCTGATTTTGTCTCCTGAAGGTTTGGGTGCGCTGAAAGCCGTACTGAAGAATCAGGTACAGCGCGCCATGAATTTATTCTTCGGTTCGGTGCTGGCGACGATTTCACTGACCGTTCCGGCCGTGACCGTGATTGCAACCCTGACCGGGCAGAACCTGATATTCGGTCTTGATCCGGCTAACATTGTGGTGATGCTGTCCGTGCTGATCCTGTGCCAGATTTCGTTCTCGACAGGCCGTACCAATGTCCTGAACGGTACTGCCCATCTGGCCTTATTCTGTGCGTATATGATGATTATTATGCTTTAAATACAGCGCATCACATTTATAAAAGCCATAACAAGAAAGGCCGCTCATCACGAGCGGCCTTTTTATTGCAATCAGTTTGAGTTAATTACGAGTAAGCATTCAGCGTTTTCTGACACAGCTCAGAGCGCACGCAGTCCTGTTTATCAAACTTAATGATGCCGACCATCTCGTCTTCTTCGAAGCGGGATAATGCATCGCTGAGACCCGATACTACCCCACGTGGTAAATCGCACTGGGTAATATCACCGTTAACAATGACCGTCACATTTTCACCGAGACGGGTCAGGAACATTTTCATCTGACTGGCGGTGACATTCTGGGCTTCATCCAGAATAACCACGGCATTTTCGAAAGTACGTCCACGCATGTAGGCGAATGGCGCAATTTCAACTTTCCCAATTTCCGGCCGTAAACAATATTGCAGGAATGAAGAACCCAGGCGACGTAATAGAATGTCGTAGACCGGGCGGAAATAAGGCGCAAACTTCTCAGAAATATCGCCTGGCAGGAAACCGAGATCTTCATCGGCCTGCAATACCGGACGTGTCACAATAATCCTGTCGATTTCTTTGTGAATTAATGCCTCTGCCGCTTTCGCAGCGCTGATAAATGTTTTACCACAGCCCGCTTCACCGGTGGCAAAAATTAACTGCTTATTCTCTATGGCTGATAAGTAATGACCTTGAGCTTCGGTACGTGCTTCGATAACAGAGTGGTCGCGGGTATCCCGTGCCATTCCAATCGATTCTAAACCGCCCATCTGTACTAATGAAGTCACAGATTCTTCCTCGCGCTGGCGGTGACTGCGTGAGTCGCTACGAATGACTCGTTTTGCTTCACGGCGAGCTTTGATCACTGCTTTCTGTCTTCCCATAGTGGCACCTTACAGTTTGATTCACTTAACGCTAAGGCGGTTGCCCGCACGGTTATGTTTCACGCACAAATGAGGTTTTGGTCTCCTTTTAGACCAATTGAAGCCAATGAATAACGTGAAGAGGAAAATCGCCCCGGAGGATTATTCAATAATCGGCCGGATGTTTTCTTTTCACGTGGAGGCATTGTCACTCTTTCCGATATTAACGTCGAAAATGACAAACCGCTGACCCGCACAATAAAATTACCAGAATTGAAACCAGTGCATTTCGCCGAAGTGTTTAAGAGCCTCCCGGATTTAGGAGAAGAAGAGTCAGTTAAAGAACAGGGTTGTTGTGTGGATGGGGACATCTTTAAAAAAAGATAAGAATAAACTGAAAATGAGGTGGTAAATAATAAAGTGTCGGGAGCTTTGCCCTCGTTGGCATTTATGCAACAACAACGAGTAAATGTGTGAAGCTTGTTATTTTCGTTCACCAGCCCAAACAAGGACTTTACCATTCGCACTCCCCGCAGTATGAGTTCTTCTATTAATAACGGCACTTGCCGTTCACCTTGAAAAACTACCTGTCTATGATTTCAGTATAATGACAGCTGAAATAATTGCGTTACCAAAATGTAAAAAAATTTGTAGTCGCAGTCAACCGGATCTTTTGAAGATCCTCCTTCAGGTAAGAAGGAGGATGACTTATTACGCCTCAATCAACGCTTGCCCCAGATAATGACTTTGATCTTTCACCCCCGGCAGCGTGAAGAAGAAACCCCCACCGACCGGGCGGATGTACTCTTCCAGCGGCTCGCCGTTCAGGCGTTTTTGCACGGTCAGAAAACCCTTTTCGAGATCATGCTGGAAGCAGACAAACAGCAGCCCCATTTCCAGCTGACCGGAATTGGTGACGCCCAGCGAATAGCTGTAGCCGCGACGCAGCATCAGGTTGTCGTCGGTTTCTTTGGTGCGCGGATTCGCTAAGCGGATATGCGCATCCAGCGGGATCACCTTGCCTTCCGGGTCTTTGGTGTAATCCGGCACGTCGTGCTCTTTTTCCATACCGAGCGGCGCGCCGGTGGCTTTGTGACGGCCAAAGATCGTCTGCTGCTCCTGCAACGGCGTGCGGTCCCAAAATTCGACGTGGAACGGAATAATGCGCGTGGCCTGATAGCTGCCGCCGACCGTCCACGCGGGTTCGCCCTGATCGGCGGTCACCCATATGGCTTTATCCATCAGCTGTTTGTCTTTGCTGTCAGGGTTCGCCGTACCGTCTTTGAAGCCCAGCAGGTTGATCGGCGTTTCTTTGCCCTGACTGCGCGCAGCGTGAGATGAAATGAAGCCGTCGCGACGCCAGCGCACGCTGAGCAAATCCGGGGTGTACTTGATAATGTCGCGCAGTGCGTGAACCACGGTATCGCTGTTATTGGCACAAATCTGCAACAGCAGATCGCCGTGGCAAAGCTTGGCATCAAGGGAATCGTTGGGGAAACGTGCCATACGCTGCAACTTCAGCGGTTTGTGCGGCGCGAGACCGAAACGTTCATCAAACAGGGAATAACCGGCGGAGAGCGTCATAGTCA
The DNA here is from genome assembly GCF_057290995.1 of Rahnella sp. 1L-D-7-B-C2. NCBI lineage: Bacteria > Pseudomonadati > Pseudomonadota > Gammaproteobacteria > Enterobacterales > Yersiniaceae > Rahnella > Rahnella sp. 1L-D-7-B-C2. The sequence goes on from NZ_JBXAVQ010000002.1 coordinate 32,555, forward strand.
GGTTGTCAGGATAAATCTCTGCGCCCATGACGCCGGAATCCATCGGCGGGAATTTCGGATCCACAGAAGGCGCTGTGCCACCGGTGGTCAGGAAGGCGAAACGGGTATCAAGCAGACGGAACAGACGTTCCAGATCGGCTTTGGTTGTGGCCAGCACGTCAAAAGCCACCAGCATCATCGCGGCCTGTTGCGGCGTCAGAATACCAGCCTGATGTTCGCCGTAATAAGGCTGTTTGCCCCAGCGCTCATCGGGGGAAACGGTTCCGGGGGTGTATTCTTTTTTTGCACCAGGTGTTTTCTCGGCCTGCGCACCGTCTGCGCCGCCCAGGGCAAATGCCCCGCCTAACAATCCCACGCCTTTTAACAAACGGCGGCGGGAAGAAGAAACGTTATCTTGATTATTATTTTTGTAACTCATTGCTATGCCTCAGGAATTTAAACGCACCCTCCCCTGCGAAGGGGAGGGTTGGGGTGGGGTATTAAGGTCAAAACAAAAAGTTAAAGCGTGCTTTGACAAACGGTTAGCCTTTAAAACCCCCTCCCGGCCTCCCCCTTCGCAGGGGGAGGAGATTAATCCAGACCTAATACGCCACGCAGTTTGGCTAAATCTTCTGCCAGTGTCGTGATCGGCCCTTTCATTGCATTGCGGTCAGCATCGGACAGTTTTTCATAGTTCTCATAACCGTCTTTGGTTTTGTATTTGTCGAGCAACGTATCGACGGTTTTGAAGTTCGCGTCAATTTTATCCAGCAGTGGCTTGTCAGCTTTTTCCAACAGCGGACGCAAAAGGTTAACGATTTTCTGTGCGCCGTCGAGATTGGCACGGAAATCCCACAGATCAGTGCGGCTGTAACGGTCTTCTTCACCGCTGATTTTGCTTGAGGCCACTTCCTCGATAAGCCCGGCAGCACCGCCGACCACTTTGCTTGGCGGGAAGGTCAGATCGGTGATGCGTTTTTGCAGATCCACGGTGTCGGCATACAGTTTGTCAGCAAACTGCTCGGTGCCTTTAGTGGTTTTGTCGGCGAAGAGGATTTTCTCCAGACGATGGAAACCGGTGAAGTTCGGGTCTTCGGCTTTCTTCTCAAAATCGTCTTCACGGGCGTCGATGCTGCCGTCCAGATCGGAGAACAGTTCAGCGATCGGCTCAATGCGCTCGTAGTAAACGCGGGTTGATGCGTACAGGGATTGCGCTTTTTTCAGGTCGCCCTTTTTGATCGCATCAGTAAAGGCTTTGGTATGGGAAACCAGTTCGCCAACCTGTTGCGTCACATACACTTTGTATTCGGCAATCGGGCCGACCAGCGCCATTGCATCAGGCTTGGTTGCCGTCACTGCGCCTTCTGCGGTCACGGTCAGTTTCCCTTTTGGATTGCTCAGCAAGCCGCAAGTCATGTCGTATTCGCCCGGTTCCAGATTGGCGGTCATTTTCTGGGTAAAGCCCGGTGCGATGTTTTCGCGCTCTTCAACCACCATCACGCCTTTCAGAATTTCCCACTCCAGCCCTTTCTGGCTGGCGTTGTGCACCACAAACTGCGTTTTACCGGCCGGCACGGTCAGCGCCATCGGGTCACATTGTTTATCGTTGACGGTAATTTTAACCTGACGAACATCAGCAGCCAGCACGTTGGCGCTCAGCGCAAACGCTGGCAGGGACAACAGTGCAATCTGTAAAGCTTTACGGCGAAACAGCGGGGATGAATATGACATGTACAACTCCATGACAAACTGTGTGAAGAGAAAATTAACGTAAAATCAGCGTTGTGGTTTTTGCCCGGCCGAAGCCGGCGCGGCCACGGGCGATTTGCCCTGTGGCATAAAGAACAGGAACAGCGCTGGGATCAGATACAGGAAATAGACCGAGACTTCGCTGACGGTCGGGGCTTCCTGATAACCGAACATGCCTTCGAGCAGAGTTCCGAATAATGAGTGCGTGGAGAGCGTGCCGCTCAGATCAAAAGCGATATCCTGCATACGGTTCCACAGACCCGCTTCGTGGAAGGCGCGGATAGCCCCCGCTGCCAGACCGGCGGCGACGAACAGAATAAACAGACTGGTCCACTTGAAGAACTTCGCCAGATGCAGCTTCACGCCACCGTAATAGATGAGGAAACCGAGCACGATTGCCGCGCCTAAGCCCAGCAACGCACCGATCGGTGCTGCGATCCCCACATCCTGCTGGAACGCAGCCAGCAGAAAGAATACCGATTCCAGCCCTTCGCGCGCCACGGCAAAGAACACCATCGCGACCAGCGCCCAGCCCTGCCCGCGGCTTGAATTCAGCGCGTTATCAATCGCACCTTCCAGATGTACTTTGATCGAACGCGACACTTTGCGCATCCAGAACACCATGTAAGTCAGAATACAGACCGCAATCACGGCCACGATACCCTCGAACAGCTCCTGCTGCTTCTGCGGAAATTCGCCGGTGGTTTCATTGATAAAAATACCCAGCGCCAGGCACAAGGCTGCCGCGACGATAACGCCAATCCAGACCACGCCAAGCCACTGCCCGCGCTGCGTACGTTTCAGATAACTGGCGATCAGGCTGACGATCAGCGCGGCTTCCAGCCCTTCGCGGAACATGATAAGAAACGGAACGAACATAGCGGAACTCCCGTAAAGCAATGAGCCTACAGATTGTGCAAACACTCTGTAAAGAAAAGTAAAATCGAAACGATAGTGATTATCATTCTTGGCCAAAGAATTACAAGAGGCGGCACGCTGTTTTTTGAGCGCTAAAGGGGAAATGAGCACGAAAAAATATTGCCGGTTGTTTCAGAGGAAAAAATACGCAGGAAAGGAATTGCAAACGGAGCCCTGAGGCTCCGTTAAAACTAGCTTAATTTCAATGAGTCACAATGAGATCAGACAGTGTTGTACTCGGCTTCAGCCGTATTGAAGCGTTCTTCTACAGCTTTCGACGGTTTGCTGCCCATCAGGCTGACAATCCAGATAGCTGCGCAGGCGAAGATAAAGCCAGGGATAATTTCATACAGTTCGGCCCAGCCGTACTGTTTCCACAAAATCACCGTCGCCGCACCAACGATCATCCCGGCCAACGCGCCGTTGCGGGTCATGCGTTTCCACATCACCGAGATCAGGATAACCGGACCAAACGCCGCACCAAAGCCTGCCCACGCATAGCTCACTAAGCCTAGCACGCGGTTTTCAGGGTTCGCAGCCAGCGCAATCGCCACCAGCGCCACAACCAGTACCATCAGGCGACCGATCCACACCAGCTCGCGCTGACTCGCACCTTTACGCAGAAACGCTTTGTACAGGTCTTCGGTGATCGCACTGGAACACACCAGCAGCTGGCAACTCAGGGTACTCATCACCGCCGCCAGAATAGCCGACAGCAGGATACCGGCGATCCACGGGTTAAAGAGGATTTTCGCCAGCTCGATAAACACGCGCTCGCCGTTCTGGGTCACGTTACCCGCTTCGCCCGGATTATTGCTGAAGTAGGCAATACCAAAGAAGCCCACCGCGATGGTGCCCGCCAGACACAGAATCATCCACGTCATACTGATGCGGCGTGCGCTGCGAATGGTGCGATGGGAATCCGCCGCCATAAAGCGCGCCAGAATGTGCGGCTGGCCGAAATAGCCCAGCCCCCAGCCCAGCAATGACAAGATCGCCACCAGATTCATGTTCTTGAACATGTCGGTGTATTCCGGGTTTTTGGCGTTGATCACCATCATCGAAGTATCAATACCGCCGACCGCGAGGATGACGATCACCGGGGTGAGGATCAGCGCGAAAATCATCAGGCTGGCCTGCACGGTATCGGTCCAGCTTACCGCCAGAAAACCGCCGATAAAGGTATAAACGATGGTTGCCGCCGCACCCGCCCACAGGGCAGTCTGGTAAGTCATGCCGAAGGTGCTTTCAAACAGTCGCGCACCGGCCACGATGCCGGAAGCACAATAGATGGTGAAGAACACCAGAATCACCAGCGCCGAGATAATCCGCAGCAGTTTGCTGGAATCTTCAAAACGATGGGTGAAGTAATCCGGCAGGGTCAGCGCATTGTTGTTGGCTTCGGTGTGAACGCGCAGGCGCCCCGCCACCAGCTTCCAGTTCAGATAAGCGCCTATGGTCAGGCCGATGGCGATCCAGCTTTCTGAAATACCGGAAATAAAAATCGCCCCCGGTAACCCCATCAGCAGCCAGCCACTCATGTCTGAGGCTCCGGCGGAAAGTGCGGTCACTAGGCTGCCTAAACTGCGGCCGCCCAGAATGTAATCATCAAAGTTTTTGGTCCGTAAATACGCGATGAGGCCGATCAAAATCATCCCGAAAATATAAACACAAAACGTCACCAGCATCGGTGTGTTCATTGTCATGTCCGTCTCCACTTCTTGTTATTTGTCGTACTTATTAGCGATGCATGTTTATGCAGGCCGGCACCTGTCTGTCCTGACGTCCCTCTGGTAAGAGGCGTTCAAAATCATGCCGGGGCGAGATGATGGCTGAAACCCGCGAAGGATGCAGCATGACTCTCCATATTTTTTCTTTATACAGGCAGTTAATACGGCTTTTATTCAAATTTCTTGTCGGGCGGATACTGGTTTAGCGAAAGGTCGATTTCAAGAGATTTAACAATCCAGATACACAAAATTCACGCCGCATCACACTTATCTTGTCGAAGGGTTGCACGTTGCAAACCCAAAGGTTGTACCCGATACCCTTCAGCGAATCCGGCGCAACATCCGTTACCACAGTGAAAAAACGGTTATTCATATGTTAAAAATGCCAGCCAAATCACATCAGGCACACTTCCTGCATTAACAGGGTTGCACAAGGTTGCAACATAGAAGATATTGCTTGCCACAAACATAATGAAATCACCTGAACTTTTTTTATATGGAGTGTTTGCGCATGGGTATGACGACGATGGGCGTGAAACTGGACGAAGGCACACGCGACCGGCTGAAAGTGGCGGCACAACAGATTGACCGCACCCCGCACTGGCTGATTAAGCAGGCGATATTTTCCTATCTGGAACGTCTGGAAAATGGCGACGCCCTGCCGGAAATTCCGGCGCTGAACGGCGCTGTGACTGAAAGCGCTGAAGAGGCCGCTGCGCCGCTGTTGCAGGAATCACATCAGCCATTCCTGGATTTCGCCGAGCAAATTCAGCCGCAGTCCGTCAGCCGTTCCGCCATCACCGCCGCCTATCGCCGCCCGGAGCCGGAGGCGGTTTCGATGCTGCTTGAACAGGCACGTTTACCCGCGCCGTTAAATGACGCTGCGCAGAAACTCGCCGCCGACATCGCCACCAAACTGCGTAACCAGAAGAGTGCAAATGGCCGCGCCGGAATGGTGCAAAGCCTGTTGCAAGAGTTCTCCCTTTCCTCGCAGGAAGGCGTGGCGCTGATGTGTCTGGCCGAAGCACTGCTGCGTATTCCCGACAAGCCAACGCGCGATGCGTTGATCCGCGACAAAATCAGCAACGGTAACTGGCATTCGCATCTTGGCCGCAGCCCGTCGCTGTTCGTCAACGCCGCGACCTGGGGTTTGTTGTTCACCGGCAAACTGGTGGCAACGCACAACGAAGCCAGCCTGTCGAAATCGCTGAGCCGCATTATCGGCAAAGGCGGTGAACCGCTGATCCGCAAAGGCGTGGACATGGCGATGCGCCTGATGGGCGAGCAGTTTGTCACCGGCGAAACCATTGCCGAAGCGCTGGCTAATGCCCGCAAGCACGAAGAGAAAGGGTTCCGCTATTCCTACGACATGCTGGGTGAAGCGGCACTGACCGAGAAAGATGCGCAGGCCTATTTGCAGTCGTATCAGCAAGCGATCAACGCCATCGGTAAAGCCTCGAACGGTCGCGGCATCTATGAAGGGCCGGGGATTTCCATCAAGCTTTCCGCCCTGCACCCGCGTTACAGTCGTGCGCAGTACGAGCGTGTGATGGAAGAACTTTATCCGCGCCTGCTGTCGCTGACCTTGCTGGCACGCAGCTATGACATCGGCATTAATATTGATGCCGAAGAAGCCGATCGTCTGGAAATCTCCCTCGATTTGCTGGAAAAACTCTGCTTTGAGCCAGAACTGGCGGGCTGGAACGGCATCGGTTTTGTCATTCAGGCGTATCAGAAACGCTGCCCGATGGTGATCGATTACCTGACCAATCTGGCGCAGCGCAGCCGTCGTCGTTTGATGATCCGTCTGGTGAAAGGCGCGTACTGGGACAGCGAAATCAAACGCGCGCAGGTCGAAGGTCTGGAAGATTATCCGGTCTACACCCGCAAGGTTTACACCGACGTTTCCTATCTGGCCTGCGCCCGCAAACTGCTGGCGGTGCCGAACCTGATTTATCCGCAGTTCGCCACCCACAATGCCCATACCGTGGCGGCGATTTATCAGCTGGCGGGCAACAACTATTATCCGGGACAGTATGAGTTCCAGTGCCTGCATGGCATGGGTGAACCGCTGTACGAGCAGGTAGTCGGAAAAATTGCCGAAGGCAAACTGAACCGCCCTTGCCGCATTTACGCCCCGGTGGGGACGCACGAAACCCTGCTGGCGTATCTGGTGCGACGTCTGCTGGAAAATGGCGCGAACACCTCTTTCGTCAACCGCATCGCCGACGCCACACTGCCAATTGCAGAGCTGGTCGCCGATCCGGTACTGGCGGTTGAAGCGCTGGCCGCCAGCGAAGGACAGGTCGGCTTGCCACATCCGCGCATCGCCCTGCCACGCAATCTGTACGGCAGCAAACGCGTGAACTCCGCCGGTCTGGATATGTCCAGCGAGCATCGTCTGGCCTCCCTGTCCAGCGCTCTGTTGCAAAGCGCCAGCCATCCGATCACCGCGCAACCGATGATTGATGCGCCGACGGATGACGGCGAATTCCTGCCGGTCATCAACCCGTCTGAAAATTCCGATATCGTCGGCCACGTGCGCGAAGCGACAGAAGCGGAAATCAGCCGCGCGCTGGACGCCTCCGCCGCTGCCGGCGCCATCTGGTTTGCGACGCCTCCCGAAGAGCGCGCAGCAATCTTGCAACGCGCAGCAGAATTGATGGAAGCGCAGTTGCAAAGTCTGCTTGGCGTGCTGGTGCGCGAAGCCGGAAAAACCTTTAATAACGCCATCGCCGAAGTGCGCGAAGCGGTCGATTTCCTGCACTACTACGCCGGGCAGATCCGCGAAGATTTCACCAACGACACGCATCGTCCGCTCGGACCGGTGGTGTGCATCAGCCCGTGGAACTTCCCGCTGGCAATCTTCACCGGTCAGATTGCTGCTGCACTGGCGGCGGGTAACAGCGTGCTGGCGAAACCTGCCGAACAGACGCCGCTTATCGCCGCGCTGGCCGTCGGTATTTTGCATGAAGCCGGTGTTCCGGCGGGGGTTCTGCAACTTCTGCCGGGCAAAGGCGAAACCGTCGGCTCGCAGCTGGTGAATGACGAACGCGTTCGCGGCGTGCTGTTCACCGGTTCCACCGACGTGGCGGGTATTTTGCAACGTAACATCGCAGGCAGACTCGATCCGCAGGGGCGTCCGACGCCGCTTATCGCTGAAACCGGCGGTCTGAACGCGATGATCGTCGATTCTTCCGCCCTGACCGAACAGGTAGTGATGGACGTGGTAGCTTCGGCGTTCGACAGCGCCGGTCAGCGTTGTTCCGCCCTGCGCGTGCTGTGCATTCAGGATGACGTCGCCGACCATACCTTGCAGATGCTGCGCGGCGCCATGGCCGAATGCCGGATGGGCAACCCGGAACGTCTGTCTACGGACATCGGGCCGGTCATTGACAGCGAAGCCAAAGAAGGCATCGAGAAACACATCGACGCCATGCGCGCCAAGGGCCGCACGGTATATCAGGCAGCACAAACTTTCGCAGCTGACCAGAGCGAATGTGTACGCGGGACGTTCGTTAAACCGACGCTGATTGAACTCGACAGCTTCGACGAAATGAAGAAAGAGATTTTTGGCCCGGTGCTGCACGTGGTGCGTTATGCCCGTCAGGATCTGGATAAGCTGATCGGTCAGATTAATGCCGCAGGCTACGGTCTGACGCTGGGGATTCACACCCGTATCGACGAAACGATTCACCGCGTCACGCAGCAGGCGCACGTTGGCAACATGTACGTGAACCGCAACATGGTCGGCGCGGTGGTCGGCGTTCAGCCGTTCGGCGGCGAAGGTCTGTCCGGCACGGGCCCGAAAGCCGGTGGTCCGCTGTACTTATATCGTCTGCTGAGCAGCCGTCCGCAATTTGCCGTACAGCAGACGCTGCTGCGTCAGGATCGCGAACTTCCGCTCGATGCCTCCGTGCGTGAAGCACTGCTCGCACCGCACCGCGCCCTGCAACAATGGGCCACCGGACAGAAGCAAAGTGCGGCCTTGATTGGGGTCTGCGAACGTTTCGCAGAAAGCAGCCAGGGTGGCACCCTGCGCACCCTGCCGGGGCCAACCGGCGAGCGAAACACCTACGCGCTCCTGCCGCGCGAACGCGTACTGGCATTAGCCGACAATCAGGACGATGCGCTGACTCAGCTCGCCGCCGTCACGGCGACCGGTTGCCGCATTCTGTGGCCGGAAGCACCGTTGCAGCGCGAGTTGTTCAATCAGTTGCCGAAAGCTGTACAGGCTCGCGTGGACTTCGCCAAAGACTGGCAGAACGATGCGCCGGTCTTCGATGCGGTGATTTATCACGGTGATGCCGATCAGGTACGTGAACTCTGCCAGCTGATCGCCAACCGTCCAGGCCCGATTGTCTCCGTACAAGGGTTCGCCCGCGGCGAAGACAATATCTTGCTCGAACGCCTGCTTCACGAGCGCTCTTTGAGCGTGAATACCGCGGCGGCGGGAGGAAATGCGAGTTTGATGACCATCGGGTAAGTTTCTTAAGGGCGGAGGCTGTCGCAATGGCGGCTTTTGTATCTGATCTTGGAAGTTTCGGTTTCTCGATTGCATTAGGTTGGGTTTAAGACGGATTGAGTAAGTTTCGGTTTCTCAATTGCAGCGATCTCTTAACTCACTGTGCCGAAGCCGCCCAAAGGAGGGAAGTACTTTCCCTCCTTTGGATTCCTCCCCGCTTTTTAAAACATGCGCTTCGCGGTGCCCTCTCTCGGTCCTGAAGCCTTAGGTCTTCAGGCCGCTCCGTTCGGCAGGATTTTTTAATCGCGCCATTTCACCATTTTTAAAAACAGAAACGAGTCGTCTTTAATTTTTTAGTTGTCCCTTTTCTTTTCTCATCCTGAGCCGGTGAAGTTGTGACCTAATAGCTCTGGCCGCGTTCAAAAATCACGCCGTAGGGAGAGGTGGAAAACCGCGCGGCTTTTTGCGCGGGTTGTAACCCGACCGGAGGGCACCGCGCAGCGGAGGGATTTTGCGGCAATAGCGGTAGTTGCTGAAACATAGCCCGTCTGCACGGCACGTGTTTTAAAGAGCCAGGGATTCTTAAGGGCGGCGGCGATAAGCCGCCCTTAAGGCCAGTGTGGGTGGCAACCCACGACCTTGAAGTTGATGTTGATGTTGATGTTGATGTTGATTTTTAAAGCCCCCATTTGTACTCCGTCCCCAAATCCCTTTGTCATAAATCCGTCATCCTCCTGATTTACCCTCCCAGTAACAAAATAACTCAAACTGTGTGTTTTTATTTCTGACGCTTTATAAAAAGGAGTTTTGACAATGCAACAACCTGTATCTCTGCTCGCTCGCGCCATCGCTGCCGCTTTGCTGCTTTCCGCCTCTGCCGGTTCCTACGCCGCTGAAGAAAATGCGTTGTCTGACCGCGCAGCAAAAGGTGTCCTGACCGAACAAGGTGGCGCTCGCCGTCTGAGCGGTGACCAGACAGCCGCGCTTAAGGCATCGCTCTCTGACAAAACGGTGAAGAACGTGATCCTGCTTATCGGCGACGGTATGGGTGATTCCGAAATCACCTCCGCGCGAAATTATGCCGAAGGCGCGGGCGGCTATTTCAAAGGCATCGATGCCCTGCCGCTGACCGGCCAGTACACACACTATTCTCTCGATAAGAAAACGCAAAAACCTAACTACGTCACCGATTCTGCCGCCTCTGCCACCGCCTGGAGCACCGGTGTGAAAAGCTATAACGGCGCAATCGGCGTGGATGTGAACGGGAAAGACCATCAGACGATCCTCGAAATCGCCAAAGCCGCGGGCAAAGCCACCGGCAACGTCTCGACGGCTGAATTACAGGATGCAACGCCCGCGGCACAAATCGCGCACGTTACGTCCCGTAAATGCTACGGCCCGGAAGAAACCTCTGAAAAATGCGCCACCAATGCGCTGGAAAATGGCGGACGCGGCTCGATCACCGAACAGTTGCTGCACGCCCGCGCCGATGTCACGCTCGGCGGCGGCAGAAAATCGTTCAGCCAGCTGGCGAAAAGCGGCGAGTTCTCAGGCAAATCTCTGAAAGATCAGGCGCTGGCACAGGGCTATCAGTGGATTGAAAACGCCGACCAGCTCGCTGCCATTACCCAGGCCGGTCAGCAAAAACCCGTTTTGGGCCTGTTCTCAGAAGGCAATATGCCGGTGCGCTGGCAGGGGCCGAAAGCCTCTTATCACGGCAACATTGACAAACCCGCTGTTACCTGCGAAGCCAATCCACAGCGCACGGCGGACATTCCGACCCTTGCCGCTATGACTGAAAAAGCCATCGACCTGCTGAAAACCAATGAAAAAGGCTTCTTCCTGCAGGTAGAAGGTGCGTCAATTGATAAGCAGGATCATGCCGCCAATCCATGCGGACAGTTCGGTGAAACGGTCGACCTGGATGAAGCTGTGCAGAAAGCGCTGGAGTTCGCCCGCAAGGACGGCAACACGCTGGTGATCGTGACCGCCGACCACGCACATTCCAGCCAAATCATCGAAGCCGACGCCAAAGCTCCCGGCCTGACGCAGACGCTGACCACCAAAGACGGCGCGCCAATGACCATCAGCTATGGTAACTCCGAGGACGATTCACAGGGGCACACCGGAACCCAGCTGCGCATTGCGGCATTTGGGCCACACGCGGGGAATGTGGTGGGTCTGACAGATCAGACTGATCTCTTCTTTACGATGAAAGGGGCAATGGGGATCGAATAGTTTTTAATGCAGGGAGGACCCATTGCAATGGCGGCGTTTATATCGGACCGTGAAAGTTTCGGTTTCTCAATTGCATTAGGTTGGGTTTAAGACGGATCGAGTAAGTTTCGGTTTCTCAATTGCATTAGGTTGGGTTTAAGACGGATCGAGTAAGTTTCGGTTTCTCAATTGCAGCGATCTCTTAACTCACTGTGCCGAAACCGCCCAAAGGAGGGAAGTGCTTTCCCTCCTTTGGATTCCTCCCCGCTTTTTAAAACATGCGCTTTCGCTGGAACGATGGACGTGTTCTGGTACTCCAGCGTGTGGCGCAAAACCCTGCCGCTTCGCGGTGCCCTCTCTCGGTCCTGAAGCCTTAGGTCTTCAGGCCGCTCCGTTCGGCAGGATTTTTTAATCGCGCCATTTCACCATTTTTAAAAACAGAAACGAGTCGTCTTTAATTTTTTAGTTGTCCCTTTTCTTTTCTCATCCTGAGCCGGTGAAGTTGTGACCTAATAGCTCTGGCCGCGTTCAAAAATCACGCCGTAGGGAGAGGTGGAAAACCGCGCGTTTTTGCGTGGGTGGCAACCCACGACCTTGACCTTGACGTTGCAGTGGTTATTAAACGCCCCTCTTTTGCCCCTCCCCCAGCGCCCATAATTTCCGCCTTATCAGTTGCTTAAGCTTGAGCGCCGCCTGGGATACCGGCTGGTCACGCCTGTTCAGCAAAATCACCTCAAAGGGTAACGGCTCTGTCACCTCACAAATTTTAAGCTGACCGACATACCGCTGGGCAGTAAACGTGTCGACTACGCCAACGCCACCTCCGGCCAGCACCATATCGGCGATGACAGAATAGGTTTTGATATGCAACGAAGACTGCGGGGTCAGGCCGTTTTCCCGCAGGACGCGGTTGAGCACCAGTCCGAGCGGATCCTGCTGCTGTAGCATCATCAGGTCGTTTTCACAGAGCCACGCCAGCGACACCGGGCCTTCGACCGGGCAATCCTTCGGTAACAGTGCGACCATATTGCCCTGATAGATGGACTCCGAAACCAGCTCCTGCGTGGCGGGCTCACCGAAGGCCAGTGCGAAATCCATTTTGTATTGCAGTAAATCCTGACTCAGCGTGTTGAAGTGTCCGGTCACCAGTTCCACGCTGCCGCCGGGGGTCTGACGGCGGAAATCGACCAGTACCGGCGCCATCACGCTGTGACCCAGCGCGTGAGCGGAACCGATGCGCACATGCTGGCCTTCGCCCTGCCGCAGCTGCTCCGCAAGCGCACCGATCGCCTGAATATGGCTGAACAACGCCTCGACTTCCGGCATCAGCCTGCGCCCTTCCGGCGTCACGATTAACCCCTGCGGCGTGCGGTCAAACAGCGTGAAACCCAGCTGCTGCTCGGCGTGATTGAGAACACGGCTGACGTTCGGTTGCGACACATTCAGCAAGCGCGCCGCGCCGCTGACGCTGCCCGCCTGCAAAACCGCCTGAAACACTTCAATGTGACGTAAGCGCATGTGTTGCCTTATTTCTGAGTCGTCGCCAGATACGAAAACGCACTCAGCAAGCTGATGATGTTCGCCACGTTCGGGCTGTGATAGCCGACGGTGACCGCATCCAGACGCTCAACCCCGGGGATCAGGCAGAACAAATCGGCCAGCACCGGTCGGGCGGTCATCAGTTCGAGATGATACGGCGGGCTGAATCTTCCGGCGGTGAGCGGCGCGGGCTTACTGACCGCCAGCGTGGCGTGTTTGCGGATTTTCGCACGTGCGATTGCCGGGCTGTCGGATTCGGCAGCGTTGGCGGAAATCGCGCGTTTAACGCAGACATATTGCGATTCAGGATAATGGCGACGGATCCAGGTTTCGAGATGATCATCGCCGGTCACCAGCCACAGCGGGACGTTCAGTTCAGCACCTGCGGCAGCGTACAAATCGCTTTCGCCGACCACGTTACCGTTGAGTTTGACGCGGTAAAAAGCGCGGCCATTAATGGTATGCGCCAGCACGCCATTTTCACCCGCGGCAGTATGAAAACCGACGAACATCAGGCCGTCGTACTGCTGTTGCTGCAACCCTTCCACCATCGAGAGACCGCGCGGTTTGCCCTGCACCAGACGGGCGCGCGGGTCGATTTTGTCAGCGCGCAGGTTTTGCATCATCGCATGGCTGTCGGCTACCGTGACTTCCGTCGCGCCACCGGCAAACGCGCCGTCAATCGCCGCGTTCACTTCCTGTTCCATCAGCGCCCGCGCTGCGTCGTAATCGGCATTGCCGGGGCTGCATTGTTCAGGGCGCATCACGCCCGCAATACCTTCGATGTCAGCAGAGATAAAAATTTTCATGATAGGTTCCCTTTTAAATTGGCCAGGCTGTCGAGGACTTTACTCAGCCCCAGCCGAAAATGTCCGTCGAAGCCGCAGACGGTTTCGGCGCTGAGCATGGCGTCAATAACTGCATGCTCGGTGGCGTCGGCGGCCAGCGCCAGTAAAGGCTCGAGCTTATCATCGGTGAGCGTGACACCGTCACGCTGCGTGGAAAATGCCAGCGCGATATCACCTGAACCATGCCCCCAGTAGCTGCCCAGACGCCCGAGCCCGGCACCGGCGCGTTTGGCGATGCGGCCGAGCTGGCGACTGTTGAGATGACGATCGCAGGCCATAATGATGATGACTGAACCGGCATCAATCGACGGCGCGGTTTGCAGCGAAATCACTGGCGCGATCTTTGACAAGACATCGGCGATAGCATCACCGGCACGCACGCCGTCGAGCGTCAGTTCAGAGAGTGTACCGAAGTTGGCCAGTACCAGTACGCCAAGCGTGGCATTGAGCTCTTCGCACCAGCGCGACGCTGTGCCGATGCCGCCTTTCAGGCCGAAGCTGCTCATGCCGCGCCCTGCTCCCACGCTGCCACGGGCGAAGGTATTTGTCGCGCCGTCGAGTGCGGTGAGCGCATCATCTTCGCTCACCGCCATGGCCTGAATATCGTTGAGCCAGAAGTCGTTACATTCGAGGATCACCGGGTTGATAGTCGCATCTGGGCGGCCAATCTGCGGAAACTGATGGCAACTGCGTTTTATCATGGCATTAAACAACGCGCCGGTAGCAAAGGTATTACTGAGCAGAACCGGCGTTTGCAGCTGCCCCAGCTCCATCACCTGAATCAGCCCCATTGGTTTGGCAAAGCCGTTAAGCACTGCCACGCCGCACGGTAAAGGCTGCTGATAGAGATTGTCGCCGGGCGGCACGATTGCCGTAACGCCAGTCTGTACGTCCCCCGCCGCCAGCGTGCTGTGGCCGACGGTGACACCGGCGACGTCCGTTATCGAGTTAGTCGCCCCGCACGGAAAGCGTGGGCGAAAGATCTGACGCGTCGAGCGCCAGCGTTGCAGCAGCGCGGCCAGTGCCTGCTGCGTGAATTCATCGGGTTCTGGGTATTGCGGATGCATCTCTCTTCCATTTCAGCGGGTTAGTCATCAGGCTATTTCTTCAGTTTAGGATCCAACGTGTCGCGCAGCGCGTCGCCAAGTAAATTAAATGCCAAAACCGTGAGAAATATCGCCAGCCCCGGAAAAACGCTGACGTTCCATTTGCCCGCCATCATCATATTACGGCTCATCGCCAGAATATTGCCCCACTCCGGGACGTCCGGTTCCGGGCCGAGGCCGATAAAGCTCAGGCTGGCGGCGGTCAGAATACTGGTGCCGATGCGCATGGTGAAATAGACAATCACGTTCGACAACGTGCCCGGCAGGATGTGGCGCAAAATCACTACGCGGTCCGGCGCACCGACGCAGCGCACTGCTTCCACATAGGCACTTTGTTTAATGGAAAGCGTCGCGGCGCGCACGATGCGGGCGAAGACCGGCACGCTGAACACGGCGACGGCAATAATCACGTTGTTCAGGCCAGGGCCGAGGATCGCCACCACCGCAATCGCCAGCAACATGCCGGGAAATGCGAACAGCACGTCGGAGCCGCGCATGATCAGCATATCCAGCCATTTGCCGTAATAGCCCGCCAGCAGGCCGAGCAGCACACCGGCAATCATACCGAGCGTCACAGAAAAAATGCCGACATACAGAGAAATCCTGGCGCCAAAGATAATGCGGCTGAGCACGTCACGGCCTAAATCATCGGTGCCAAACCAGTGTTCTGCCGTCGGACCGACGCCGAGCGCCATCCAGTCAGGCGTCATCGGGTCATAGGGTGCCAGCCAGGGTGCGAACACCGCCACCAGAACCAGCAGCAAAATAAATCCGCCGGAAACCAGCGCCATCGGATGGCGTAAAAACGTGTGGAAAAAGTCATACCACGGCGAACGAATATCGTCGTTGTGCGCGGCAACCGCAGCCGGTTGGGTTTCTCCCAGCGGAGAGACGGGATCGGTCATGTGCAGCTCCTAGCGCAGGCGGATAGCAGGATTGACAACGGCGTACAGCATATCAACCAGCAGATTAATCAGAATAAATTCGAACACGAACAGCATCACCAGCGCCTGAATTACCGGCTGATCCTGCGTCTTGATCGACTCGATCAGCAACCAGCCCAGTCCCGGCCAGCTGAACACGCTTTCGACAATAATCGACCCGCCGAGGAGGAAACCAAACTGCAGGCCCAGCATGGTGATGATGGGGATCAGTGCGTTGCGCATGATGTGTTTCCAGGTCACCAGCCGGGCGCGTAATCCTTTGGCTCTGGCGGTGCGCACATAGTCTTCCTGCGCGACGTCGAGAAATGCCGAGCGGGTAAAGCGCGCCATGACGGCCGCTACCGAGGAACCGAGGGTGATCGCCGGCAAAATGATGTCGGTGGGCTGATTAAATCCACTGACCGCAAACAACCCGAACGGCATCGCGACAAACTGAATCAGCAGCAGTCCGAGCCAGAACGGCGGCATGGAAATTCCGCCGACCGCCATGCTCATCAGCGTCCAGTCCTGCCATTTTCCGCGTTTGAGCGCCGACACGACACCAATCACCAGCCCCAGCACCACCGACCATGCGAAACCCGCCAGCGCTAACAAAAGCGTCGGCATAAATCCGCTTTCGATCACACCTGATACCGGCTGACGCGTGCGATAGGTCGTCCCCAGATCGCCATGCACCATGCCATTAAGCCAGTGCCAGTACTGCGCAGGCAGCGGATCGTTGAGGCCAAGCAGTTCCCGCGCGGACTCAACCGCCTCAATCGGCGCATCCTGTCCGGCGTAAATACGCGCAGGGTCACCCGGCAGCAGCTTAATAAAACCAAAGACCAGCAAGGAGACCACCAGTAAAACCGGGATCATCTCCAGTATCCGGCGAATAAAATAGGTCAGCATAGATGTGTTTCCCTGGTTTCCCTGAATTCAGTTAACTCCCTCCTCTGCGAAGGGGAGTGTTGGGGTGGGGTATTAATGGCAACTCTGAATCTGAAGTTTTCTGCTAAACCCTCTCCCAACCTCCCCCTTCGCAGTGGGAGGAGCAAAAAAATCACTTAAACTGTGCCTGATTGAAGACAAGCGAACCGTCCGCCAGCATGTAGACGCCGGTCAGATCCTTACTTTTGCCGACAAGATTGTCCGGCACGCCGAGGAAGGCAACCGGGGCATCGGCCCACAGCAGTTTCTGCGCATCGGCATAAGCGGCTTTACGTTTTTCGATATCGGCCGTTTGCAGCCCGGCGGTAATGGCCGCATCGACCTGTTTGTTGCTGTAGTAAGAGACGTTGTAGGCAGACGGGATCCAGGATTCAGTGGCAAACAGCGGACGCAGCGCCCAGTCGGCGTCACCGGTAGAGGCCGACCATGCGCCATAGTACATTTCGACTTTGGCATCAGCCGGTTTCGGCGTGCTCCACAGACGCTGGTTGAGCGTACCGGAATCCATCGGCACCAGTTTGACGCGCACGCCGATAAGCGACAGCTGCTGTTTGAGGAACTGCGCGCTGCGGATGCGATCGGTTTTGTTCGAGCTCCACATTTCCACGTCGAAGCCCTTCTCGTATCCGGCTTCTTTCATCAGCTCTTTAGCTTTGGCGATGTTGTAGCTGTAATCCGGCGTGGATTGCTTCTGATAGAACTGAACGTTTTTCGGCAGCGGCGACGTTGAAGGTGAACCCATCCCGGCGAAACCGACTTTCAGCCACAGATTGCGATCCACGGCGTAGTTGATCGCCTGTCGGACGCGCACGTCTGAAAACTCTTTTTTCTGGGTGTTAAACGCGATGTAGTACAAATAGATGCCCGGATTTTGCGAAATATCCAGCTTCGGATCGCTTTTCACGGTATCTACCAGGTCAGACGGCAGCGGATAGACCGCTTCCACGCCGCCGGATTTCAGTTTCGCCACCTGCGTGGAGTCTTCCGGCGTCGGGTACAGCGTCACGGAATCGACTTTCGGCCAGCCTTTCTGCCAGTAGTTGTCGAACTTCACCAGCTTGACGTCTTTGCCCTGCTGCCATTCGACAAATTTGAACGGACCGGTACCGACCGGATGCACGCTCAGATCCTGCTCGTTCGGGTACTGTTTTAACGAGGCCGGGCTGTGCATGACCGCTGAAGGGTGTGCCAGCGTGTTGATCATCGCGCCGAACGGTTTGTTCAGGGTGATTTTGACCTGATACGGCGTCAGCACGTCCACGGATTTGATCATGCTAAACAGCGAATTACGCTTGAGTTTATTGGCCGGATTGGCAAGACGATCGAGGTTGATTTTTACTGCCTCGGCGTTGAACGGCGTGCCGTCCTGGAACGTCACGTCGTGGCGCAGATTGAGGGTGAATTCAGTCGCATCGGCGTTGCTGGAGTAATCGGTGGCCAGCACCGGTATCACAGCCATTTTGCTGTCGAACTGGAATAAGCGTTCAAAGATGCCGCTCTGAATGGAATAGCTCAGTGTATCCGTGGTGTCGTGCGGGTCGAAACCGGTCACGTCGGCATACATGGAAATCCGCAGGTCTTTGGCCTGTGCTGAAGCGGCGAAACAGAGCGCCAGACCGGCCGCGATAAGGCTTTTACGTAGAAACGTCGAGTGCATAGTATTCCCCTGTGTATTCAAATAATTAACATAGTGATGAATAACTTAGACAGACACCCAGTGGTGCGGAGCGACCTGACTGTATTTAATTTTTTCTATCTGAACGCCGGCCGGATGCACCGGCGATTTCACTTCCGCCTCGTCAAAATTGCGTAACGCACGCCGTGCAGGATCCGCGACCGGCACGGAGCTGAGCAGCCGTCGGGTATAAGGGTGCTGCGGATTGCTGAACACCGAATCTCGTGGGCCAATTTCCACGATCTGTCCGCTGTACATCACCGCCACGCGGTTGGCTATACGTTCCACCACCGCCATGTCGTGCGAGATAAACAGCCACGCGACGCCGGTATCCCGCTGTAAATCCATCATCAGATTCACCACCTGCGCCTGAACTGATACATCCAGCGCGGAGACTGCTTCGTCGGCGATAATGACTTGCGGCTGTAATGCCATCGCACGCGCAATCGCGATGCGCTGACGCTGACCGCCGGAAAATTCGTGGGGGTAACGGCGGGCGAAGGACGGATCCAATCCGACACTTTTCAGCAGCTGGTTAACGGTCGGCGTGGCGTCGGCCAGCGACTTTTTCAGGCCGTGAAGTAATAACGGTTCGGCAATGGAAAAACCGACGGTCAGTCGCGGATTCAGCGACGCATACGGATCCTGAAACACCATCTGGATCTGACGACGCACGGCCTGAAACGGCGTGTCGCGCATCAGCGTAATCTCTTTGCCTTTAAGGTGAATGCTTTCGGATTCGCTGCCGACCAGCCGCAAAATCGCCCGGCCAGTGGTGGATTTGCCACAGCCGCTCTCGCCGACCAGCGCCAGCGTTTCCCCCGGCCAGATGGAAAAATCGATCTGCTCAACGGCATGAACTTCTTTGGTGATACGGGAAAGCACGCCGGAGCGGATTGGATAACAGACCCGCAACCCGTGTACGTCGAGCAGCGGAGGTGCATCGTAATTCGCGGTCTTTTGATCGTCATCAGGCAACAAAATGTGAGCCTCATCACCTGCAACCGATTGCTTTTGTGCGCCATTTTTTGGGCTCATGGCGGCACCGGCCTGAGTGCTCAGCAGCGGGAAACGGCGCGGCCACTTCAGCCCCTGCATATCGCCCAGTTTCGGCACGGCAGCAAGCAATGCGCGGGTATAAGGATGCTGCGCGTTGGCAAAAATATCGGTCACGCTGCCCTGTTCGACCACCTTGCCCTGATACATCACCACCACGCGATCGGCGATTTCCGCCACCACGCCCATGTCGTGCGTGATAAACAACACTGACATGTCGGTGCCTTTTTGCAGATCGCGCAGGATTTGCAGAATGCGCGCCTGCACCGTGACGTCCAGCGCCGTGGTCGGCTCGTCGGCGATTAACAGCGCCGGGTCGCAGGCCAGCGCCTGCGCTATCATCACGCGCTGACGCATCCCGCCAGAAAGTTCATGCGGATAACATTTAAGAATTCGTTCAACGTCCGGGATGCGAACCTGTGTCAGCAGTTCTCGGGCTTTGATCAACGCGTTAGCTTTGGTCGCCATGCCGTGATCGAGCAGCCCTTCGGTGAGCTGGTCACCGACGCGCAGCACCGGGTTAAGCGAGGTCATCGGCTCCTGAAAAATCATCGACATTTCCTGGCCGCGCAGCTTACGACGCGCCTCTGCCGACAGTGAATTCAGCGTATGCCGCGTGCCGTTGCGCCCGAAGAAATCAATGCTGCCCGCATCAATGTGCGCGGAATCGGGCAGTAATCCCATCACGCTCAGTGAAGTGACGGACTTGCCGGAGCCGCTTTCACCAACCACCGCCACCACTTCACCTTTATTAATAGAGAAGGAAACGCCTTTCAGCGCCTGAGTTTTGCCCTGCCGCCCGGAGAACGTCACCGATAAATCGTTAATCTGTAAGATGGTTACGGGCTCATTCATCAAAAAGCGTCTCCTTTATTGAGGTCAGTAATGTGTGATTTGGGCAATTACAGCCAGACTTCGCCGTGCTCATAGCGCAACGCGGGTTCAGCGTCCTGCGCCAGCCAGATTGGGCCATCGAGGTCGACACGTTCCGCCTGCACCGCCACCGGCAATGCCGCTTCCATCGCAATCGACGAACCGAGCATGCAGCCGACCATAATCCGCAGACCGAGCCGTCTCGCCTCGGCGGTCATTGCCAGCGCTTCGGTCAGCCCGCCGCACTTGTCGAGCTTGATGTTGATCATCTCGTAGCGGTCAGTCAGCCCGGCGATATCGGCGCGTTCATGACAGCTTTCGTCGGCGCAGACAGGAACAGGATGCAAACAACGCACCAGATCCTGGTCATTGCCGGCGGGAAGCGGTTGTTCGATCATCGCCACGTTGAATTCGTGCAGCGCGTGGAACAGGCTTTCGAGATCCAAACCCAGCCAGGATTCGTTGGCATCGACCACCAGCGTTGCGCCCGGCGCGGCTGCGCGGATAGCCGCCACTTTCTCAATAATCTGCTCACGGTTAAGTTTGATTTTCAGCAGTTTTGCCCCGCCCGCTACCGCCACTTCAGCTGCCTTCGCCATGTTTTCCAGCGAATCAAGACTGAGCGTTTCTGCGGTAATGACGGACACCGGCGCTGCCATATCAAGCAGTTGCCACACCGTCTTGCCCTGTTTTGCCGCATCGAGATGCCACATTGCACAATCGAGGGCATTGCGCGCAGAACCTATCGGCAAGGCCTGTTGCAGCGCGTCGCGGTTCAGACCGGCTTCCACCTGCGGGCGGATCAGTTCGAGCTGTTCGCACACACTTTCCGGCGATTCCTGATAATGCGCGGTGGGCGTACATTCGCCGGTCGCCGTAAACTCGCCGTCGGTCAGGGTCACCCGCACCACCGTTACGGCAGTGCGCGTTCCGCGTGAAATTACAAAAGGCTTCGCCAGCGGCAATTCGACGGCGCCGAAACTCATGTGCATCATCAGCCGTTGTCCTTGATCCATTGCGCAATGTTTTTAATGCCAAAACGCACCGGATCGGTGGCAGGCACGCCAAACTCTTCGCTAATTTGAGCCAGCGCCGCTTTGGCTTCTTCTTCACTCACGCCGGAGGTATTAAGGGAGAAACCGGCGATTTTAACGTCAGGGCTGGTCAGGCTGGCCGCGGCCAGGTTGGTATCGAGGCACTGGCGCAGCGTCGGCATAAACTGATGCGGGAGATGGCGCATATGCGGGCGGCCAAGCTCATGACACATCACCAGTAAATGCGCCTGTGCACCGTGGATCAGCCCCATGCTGACACCGGCGAAAGACGGATGGTAAAGCGAGCCCTGTCCTTCAATGATGTCCCAGTGATCGTCGTCATTGGCGGGCGCGAGCAGCTCCACCGCGCCGGAGATAAAGTCGGCAATCACCGCATCAATCGCGATACCCGCACCGGCAACCAGTACGCCGGTCTGGCCGGTAGCGCGAAAATCAGCCTTGAGATCCAGATCCCTCATCGCCGCTTCCAGCGCCAGCGAGGTATACATTTTGCCGACCGAGCAGTCGGTGCCGACGGTCAGAATACGTTTGCCGCTGCGCTTAATACCGGTACCGGTGTCCAGCTCCGGGCGCATATGACGCACATCGAACAACTGAACGTTGTGTTCTGCGGCCAGTTCGACCAGCTCAGGGATATCATTGAGCCCCTGATGCAACCCGTTGGCGACGTTCAGTCCGGCGCGAATGGCGGTTTTGATGGAATCGATCCAGTGCTTCGGCAGTTTGCCGCCGGAGTTTGCGGTGCCCAGCACCATAGTTTTCGCGCCCTGCGTTTTGGCGGTGGCGATATCAAGATCCGGTAAACCGAGCGAAACGGAATCCGTCGCCAGACGAATCTGTCCGACACAAGATTCAGGACGCCAGACGTGAATACCACGCGCCGTTTTGGCTGCGAGCGGATCCATCACATCGCCCAGGAATAACAGGTACGGCATCGGTATTTGCTGCATGTCAGTTTCTCCGTAAAGGTTTTTTAGAATGCGTTGTTGTAATGCGTACGCAGACTATTCCATGCGAAGTTCCGGCTGACGAATACTTGTTTAACGAGGGGGTATAACCTGAAGCTATAGGTTTAGCGCATTGAATTTATTGTGGTTATTTGAAGAGACAATGTGGCAGGGTAAATCAGACGAGCAGCGCAACAGCAGGCATAAAAAAAGGCAGAGCCAATGAACTCTGCCTTTGCGATTACCTTTTTCAGACACAGAATGGGGTAATAATTTCGTACACTAACTTAGAAGCGGTAAGTCAGCGCTACAGCAACAACGTCGTCAGAGCTCACGCCCAGTTTGTTGTTGTCGTCGATCTGGTTGATCATGTAGTCAACATAGGTGTACATGTTTTTGTTGAAGTAGTAAGTCGCACCGATTTCGAAGTATTTAACCAGGTCAGCATCGCCCACGCCGTTTTCAACGTCTTTCGCTTTGGACTGCACGTAACCGATTGACGGACGCAGACCATTTTCGAACTGGTACTGTGCAACTAATTCATAACCCTGAGTTTTGTTAGCGAAGCCGCCCGGGATTGACGCCAGGTTGCGGGTTTCGTTATACATTGCAGAGAGATAGATCTGGTTTGCATCATATTTCAGAGCGGTTGCCCATGCTGACGCTTTATCGCCGCCGCCAATAGCGGAGTTGGCTTGTGCGTTAGTACGGTCAGAAGAAGAGCCTGCGATAACCGCGCCGATGCCGGAACCTGCGATATCTTCATAATCGATGGATGCGCCGTAACCGTCGCCGTTCGCTTTGTTGGAAGCGCGACCGTCGTTTTCGTTTTTACCCTGATACTGCAAGGCAAGGTTCAGACCAGTGACCAGACCGAAGAAGTCCTGGTTACGGTAAGTGGCCAGACCGTTAGAACGACCTACCATGAAGTTATCGGAGTTAGCGGTATCACCACCAAACTCAGGCAGCATATCGGTGAAGCCCAGTGCGTCATAGACAACACCGTAGTTGCGGCCGTAATCGATAGAACCGAAATCTTTCACTTTCAGACCCGCAAAGCCCAGACGGGTTTTATTGCCCAGGTCGCCCTGAGATTCAGCGTGGTTAGCCTGAATGTTATATTCCCACTGGCCATAACCGGTCAGTGTGTCGTTAATTTGAGTTTCGCCTTTGAAGCCCAGACGTGCATAGGTCATATCGCCGTCAGAACCGGTGTCATCGGAGAAATAATGCTTAGCAGTAACGCGACCGTAGAGGTCCAGTTTATTACCGTCTTTATTATAAATCTCGGCTGCATTCGCGGTAGAACCCACTGCAATTAAAGAGACCGCTAAGGCCAGCACACTGCGCTTCATCATTATTTAAATTTCCTTGATTTTTTTATAAAGGATTTCTCATGTCCGCTTTCTTTTATATGACGGGAATATAGGACTATGAGTATTTGTACATGTTTTTAAATGCGTCTGTCTGTAAAACGACTTGAACCTTAACACTGCGCACAAAAAGTTAAAATGGAAAAGTTCGGCGTTCTGAGTCTTTTTTACGTAAAGATATGTAACATAATATTTCTACCATAAGCCGCTAACCCACTGATTATATGCGGTTTCCGCATAACGTTTTGCACCAATATGATGCAATGCATTATATTGGTGCAAATTGCATTGCGATTTGTAAAGTAGTTGCAAGCCAGATCACCATTCTCCAGGGATTATTTCCGTTAACAATCGTTAAGGAATTATCTGAAAAATACCCCCTATTGCCTTTTAATAGTGCATAGCAGGGTAATTATTTTCCTGTGAACTTCCTTATCTAATAAATAGAAAAAGCAGCCATAAGATTTTTGTACTACGCAATTTCATTGCGTTTAGGATTTTTAATAATGCTGCTGATTAAAATAAAGACAGATTAAAAGAAAATATAATTACGCAGGTGATTAAATTGAACGAAGAATCATAATTTCAATTGCCCGCTTCGAATGTTTTTTATTCGATACGGGCTTTGATTAAATACGAAGGATTAAAAGAGAGATAATCTTTTAAGGGCGACTGAGAGATTTTAAGAACTTTTTGACCTTCTGAGTGGCTATTGATACCCACCCCTCCCCTTTGCAGGGGAGGGATCACGGATTTAACGGAACTGCGCGGCGTGAAGCTCTGCGTATCGGCCCTGAAGGGAGAGCAAGGTTTCATGCGTACCCTGCTCGACAATTCCTTCCTTATCGACCACAACAATGCGGTCAGCGTTCTGGATCGTTGCCAGACGGTGGGCAATCACCAGCGTGGTTCGCCCTTCTGAGAGCTCCGCCAGCGATTGCTGGATGGCCTGCTCTGTGGCGGTATCGAGCGCAGACGTCGCTTCATCGAGGATCAGGATCGGCGGGTTCTTCAGAAAGATTCGTGCGATCGACAGCCGTTGTTTCTGACCACCGGAGAGTTTCACGCCCCGCTCGCCAATCACCGTGTCCATCCCCAGCGGTAAACCGTCGATCACATCATCTAATCGGGCGCGGCTGGCGGCGAGGCGGATTTCCGCTTCGCTGGCTCCCAGCTTGCCATAAGCAATGTTTTCACGAATGGTGCCACCAAACAGGAACACGTCCTGCTGCACAATCCCGATGTTATGGCGCAGCGAGGTTTGCGTCATATCGCGGATATCAATACCGTCGATGGTGATACTGCCGCTGTCGATCTCGTAGAAGCGCGGCAGCAGCGAGCACAACGTGGTTTTACCCGCGCCGGACGGCCCGACAAACGCCAGCGTTTCACCCGCATTAATAGAAAGCGTGATCCCGTTGAGGATTTTGCCGGCAGGCGTGTAGCCAAACACCACGTTGTCATAGTGAATGTCGCCCTGCAGATGGCTGACGACCTGCGCGCCCGGACGATCCACGATATCCGGTGCGGTGTCGATCAGTTGTGTAAAGCGTTTAAAACCGGCAATCCCTTTCGGATAACTTTCCAGCACCGAGCTAATTTTTGCCACCGGGCGGAAGAACACTTCCACCAGCAGCAGGAATCCGACAAATCCGCCGTAGGTCAGCTGGTCATTTATCACATACCAGGTCCCGGCGATCATCACGATAATCTGCACCAGCCGGGTACTGAGATAACTCAGCGTCAGGCTGGCGGTCATGATTTTATAGGCCTTCAGCTTGGTGACGCGGTAGTTGTCGTTATCAGATGCAAACAGTTTTTGCTCATGTTCCTCGTTGGCAAACGCTTTGACCACGCGAATACCGCCGATGCTTTCTTCTATACGTGCGTTGAAATTACCGACCATTCCGAACAGGCGGCGCCAGGTGTCGGTCATCTGTGCACCATAGCGGCTGACCATCCAGGTCATCGCCGGAACAATAATGATGGTCATCAGCGCCAGCTGCACATGGACGGTGGCCATCAGGATAAAGGCACCAATAAACGTCATCACCGCAATAAACACATCTTCCGGGCCGTGGTGTGCAATCTCCCCCACCTCCTCCAGATCTTTAGTGACGTGAGTAATGATGTGACCGGTTTTAGTGTTGTCGTAATAGCGGAAAGACAGTTTCTGTAAATGAGTGAACGCCTGACGCCGCATATCGGTTTCAATCCCGACGCCCAGTGCGTGCCCCCAGTAGTTCACAATCGCCATCAGTAAGGTATTGATGACATAAATCAGCAGCAATCCGACGGTCGCACCGATGATCAGCACCCAGTCATGGGCGGGAAGCAGCTTATCGATGAAGGTTTTGATCGCCATCGGGAAGCCCAGTTCCAGTAAACCGGCCAGAATGGCGCAGCCAAAATCGAGGAAGAACAATTTTTTATAGGGAGCGTAATAAGAGAAGAAACGGCGGAGCATCAGGCATCCTCATAGAAACAGCCCGGAGGCGGGCAAGTCCGTCAGTCTAAATGAAAATGGTTATCGATAAAGATAATTTTAGACCTGCCCGCCGGATACCGTTTCCTATGCATCATTCAAAGAAGCTTGCGGACTCCGCTTAAAATGACACCAAGCGCCGCATTCAGTGCCTGCCATGCAATTTCTTCGGTTATCGCCTCATAGGTGGTCAGTACCGCCACGAAGGTGGATTTTTGCGACGCCAGCAGAGATTCATATTCTCCGCTACGAAAACTACCTTTGCCCTTTTCTATCTCCCACGTCAGTTGCAGCAGCGCTTCTATCTGCGGCACTGCGCCGTTGGCAACCGTATTCCAGTTCGCGCCCAGAGCGTTTTTCGCCGCATTAATGGCGCTGTCTCGTAAATCAAAAATATCACTCATCACATTTACCCCTGATTAGTTTTTCGAAGTGCCTGAGCCATTTTTTAATACCAGCTGATAAGTCAGCATTGCCTGTAAAATCACCGAGACTTGTTTTCGCTGAATACTGATATACGCCGGGGAGTCCTGCCCGGAGCAATGCTGACGTTTGTATTTAATCTGATAGAAGATATTTCTCAGGCCAAACATTTGCTGGTCTATCGCCGGATTGTTATTAAGCAATTTGGTGCGGGATTCAATCAGCGATAAATCCGTTTCTGCCGAATTAAAAAACTGACTGTCGGTTACTGAAGGTGGGGAAATGAGCGAAAGCGACTGCCCCGCCATCGCAGGCGCAGCGTTGCAGGCTGCGACCGGCGAGACAGTTTTGACGTCTTCCGCCATAGCCTTCGCATACCATGTCACAAACTGTTGATCGGCTTTTATCTGAAAGGCTGTGATTTGATTATCGAGCGTCTGATCATATTTATGCGTTGAACATCCGCTTATTATCACCACGACGATAAATATCGTGAGGTTAAGCTTAAACAGTGATTTCAAAATGCCTCTCCTGTGACCCATTCCGGTGGCGGGAATTATTCTATTGCCCGTGCCATCAAAACTAGCCATAAGAGATGACCGGCGCAACCGGCCGGTTAATCATTTTATCTCACAGGTGTGGTCATTTTTATTATTGAGAGTGAAAGTTGAAATGATATTTAATTTATCTGCTGGCTATTCTGCCAGCGTGTGCCGTTATCATTAATCACCTCATAATCCATCATTCCTGACAGGTTTTTATCCGCAGGGATATCCAGCCGCAAACTGGAAAGCGGTTCCACCATGACACCCGCTAACTCCGTCGCCCCTGACTTCAACGATGAAATCGTCATATGCCACGGCGTCGGATTTTGGATCAACAGCTTATTGCCGGTTGCCTCCTTCCTGATGCTGAACTGTAATTTCTGCGCATCACTTTCCTTGAGTTCGCCGATTTTTTCCGGCCTGACAAACACTTTCATGCGGATTTTTAACGGCAGCACGACCTTTTTCTCGCCTTTATTCCGCGTTTCGGTATTTGGAGGAATTTGGTAGATATTCAGCCAAAATACGCTTTCGCGATCCTGCGGCAGGCTTCCGGCAGAAACCAATAACAGGCGAATGTTGCGGATCTCCGCCGGTTTCATTTTGAACACCGGCGGGTTGATCACAATCGGCGTGTGGACCTTATCCGGATTCACCGTCGGGTCACCGTTATCCGTCCAGACCTGTACCACGACCGGTTCTTTCTCTGAATTCACTAATGACAGTGATTCCGCGATGCTGCCTGAGCTGAACACTACGCGGGTCTTTTCCGCATTAACCACCGCGCTGGCGTGAAACGCCGTGCAACAGAGCATAATCCCCGCCGCAGCGGCGACTTTATTGAAAACTGACCACCACTTGTAACTGTGCATTAACCGCTCCCGCTGTAACTGTTTCGCCACTGATGGCCTCCAGAGAGGCCGTGAAATTTCCGGTGTAGGTTGTAACACCGTCCGTTGAATCATCTTGGCTAGTGGTCAGATCTTTATAGGCGTACCAGCCGCCTGCATTCCCGGTGGCAGTCGTCTTACTAGATAGCAGATTTAATGCGTTACCACTTTCGTCATAAATACGAATCCCTACGCCGGACGCAACACCGGAGCTGCCGTAATTGGTGTCCAGTAAATGCGTTAAACCACTGGTTGAGGTTAGACCCAGTGTTGTCGCGGCTGTCCTCGCGGTTGACTGATTAACTAAGAAACCCATAGCGACATTTGCTGATGAACTTGTTGATTGACTTACGCTGGATACTGCCGAATCTTCACAACTCAGACTTATGTCAAAAGTACTTTGGCTCGTTTCACCATTGTTGAGTGATGAAGTACTTATTGTGGGTAATAGAACAACGGATGGGTAATCTTTGACAACACACATTGATCCCCTTACAAAAGTTACATCCTGATACAGAGCAAACTGGCCTGGCCAGTTTGCATACCATCCATAGATTTGCGAACTTTCCGTTGCACCATCGGTTAAAGAAGCCGTATTTAAACCTGGACCACGAAACGCTACAAATCCAGCGGCCTTATTATCAGAGTATTTATAATATGATGTGGAATATCCGCCGGTGTATACTGTCGAGTTAGTCTTGAATATTTCAACATAAGTATCCGAAAATGCACTCGCAGGTATATAAATATAAGTATCATCTTCTACCCAATCATCAGTTGTTAGCAGCCTAGATTGCCATACATCCTCATAATACAATCCAGTTTTTATATTAGTTAACCTAATAGCCACTCCATTAAAACGTGTATGATATGCACTCTCTATATCGCTCGTTTCGTTTTTCCCAGAATAAGCATAATAAGATTGAGTCGCATACATTTCTGAAATTGATCCCGCATCTGCTAGAGCGCAACGAAATAATATCTGATTTGCAGTATAGGCTGTTGCAGATGAAGAAGTTAGAAAAGTAGCTAGTGAACTGGCTAACAAGGTACCGGCTGGCATGAAGCTATCACTACTACTTAATGAAATCAAGGATGGTAAACCAATGTTTCCACCATACGAATGCGATGCACCTCTCCAGGAGGTGGCAGTATATCCTGCAGCAATAATCTCACTAGATAAAGATGATGTACTTGTAACTCTAGTGCAAGTTGCATGAGATGTAATGGGCAACGCCAGCACCAGACAAGTGATAATATGTTTCAATTTAAGCATTATTTATGATTCAACTTTTAAATTTGACAAGGCAACGTCATTTGAACAAATTCATTATCCGCAGTGGCAGATAACTGATAATTAATCCGGCACTGCTCTGACTTTTCCTTACCCCATGAAACAAATAACACACCGGAACGATCATTAATTCGTGCATATATCTGCCCGGCCTGCCCGACCATACCTAAACTCTTGCCGTCTTTATCGGTCACATCTGCGCCCATCGGGATCATTTGTTTATCGCTGAGTGTAGTGTTTATCAATACCTGCTGGCCTGATATTGTTTCAAAATTGACCTGAACGATAGCACCGGAATAAGGCACCACCTGCTGACTGCCGCCTTGAATATCCACTTTTGAGTTTAATCCCTTTGGATCTAAACTCACGGTGTTATAACGATAAGGCGATAAAGACGGCATAATGGCGTAGCCAAAACTGTCTATTTTCGCACCCTGCCCGTTCTTAATCTCTGCCCCTTTGGCACCTTTGGCTTTTACGAGTGCAAAGGTATCGCTGACGTATGGCCCATAGGTCACGCCGCCCGGATGAATAAGTAAGGTGCCTGATGTTCCCATACCAAATTGTTTATAACCTGTGCCTTGCGAATAAGAACCGCGGAATGCACCTTTGGAGGTGTTCTGTTGCAAAGAGCCGCCCCATGTCATTTGATTACCGCTGCTTTGATAGTTCTCTACGCCGCTGTATAAGGAATACGATAAATTACTCCTCTCCCCCACGGTACCTGAGAGACTGGTCGTTGCTGATTCTGATGTTTTGTTTTTCGCAAGATTGAACGAAACATTTGATCGTGAGTCTTTCCAGTCCAGTGGCATTGAGAAACCAATTGATACAGTATTCTCGGTATATTTCTGACGATTATCGCTGTAATCAGCGTCGCTGTAATAATTGCTGCGGGTACTGTAGCTGGTCCGTTGTCTGCCTACGTTAATGTTATAGCTAATTTTTTTATAGGTGTTGCTATACCCCAACTGCAATTGGGTAATACGGGAATTATTGCTGTAATAATCAGAAGTACTGGCATTAAGTGACAATGAGCCATAAGTATCAAAACTTTGCGCAATAGTGGCGTTGAACTGATTCTTTTGACTTAACGTATCCGAATAGTAAGTTGTCGTATTTTCTGCTGCACGTCTTACGCCCAGCACATCCTGCAGATCGCGGAAACCCTTCGTAGAATAACGGTATGCAGCCAGCGTCAGGTTCGTTCCTGTTGTAAAAGTTTTGCTATAACTGGCCTCGGCGCGCCACCCTGACTGGGTTTTATTATTTTCAGCCACGGCATGTGAATAGGTCGTGTTAAGCCCGATAGCACCAAATTGCGTGGCCATGACACCACCGAGCAAATAGGCTTCGTAATCTTTTGCCAGGCGCACACCGGCGTTACCTGTAAAGCGGTTGCTGATCCCGCGTTGCAGCACACCTTCAACGAACTCGTTGTCAACGTTGTAATATTTGCGCACCTTGCCCAGCGCCAGTTCATAGTTCCATGATCCCGGACGAATCGAATCAGGTACAGCTGAATAGGGAACGGTAAAGGATGACTTTTGTCCGTTAGCTTCAATGACCGTAACCAGAAGATCACCCTGACCTTTTGTATTAGATAAATCATCAATAACAAAGGGACCGGGCGAAACCACGGTTTCATAAATAGTCTTACCGAGCTGGCTGACCACCACGCGGGCGGTGGTACTGGCAACGCCACGCACTTCAGGCGCATAACCGCGTTTGCCCTGGGGCATCATTCGGGTATCGCTGGCAAGTTTTACCCCATTGAAAGACAGGCTGCCAAACAGGCTGCTGTTGGTATAACTATCACCGATAGTCACCAATGAATTAATAAAGGGTAACGGTCGCTGGGCATTGGTACGCACGCTGGTCCATTTATGACTGATCCGCCCGTTGTTATCGGTATAGCGCAGATTTGACTGATTTCTTAATTGCCAAAGACCTATATTGGTGCCGCTGTTTAGCCCGCTCCACAAGTTCTTCGTTTTATATCCACCGGTGTTACTGGTCTCATAATAGTTGGTGTTGTGCTTAACAAATAAACCCAGACCGCCGCTGTCCCACTGAGATACCGGAATATAACCGCGTGGCTGACGATAGAGCAGACTTTGCGGGATCAGCAGTTTCAGTTTTTGCGTTGACTGTTCAAGTTCCCATGATGACGCTTTTGACAGATCGGAAAACCAGACACATTTATCACCGACTGGAATCAGGCTGACCGTATCTGGTTTCAGCTGAATCAATTTTATATCTTCAGCATTTAAGCAAGGCTGAACAGTGTCATTATCGCCCTCAGATTTACGGCTAAACGTGATCTCTGTATTTTCTTTAATCAATTTATTATTTACATAGAGATCTACGCGATAAGTTCCTACCTCCGCGCTAACAACCTTTTCGTTAAGTTTTTCCAGATTCACCGATACGCCAGATCCTTGCAACAAAGTAGGATCGAAATAGAAATCTTCGGCAATAGCAGACTGACTACAACTGGCCATAATACAGACGGCTAAAAGCGAAGGTGTCAGTTTTGTTTTATTAGTGATTGATTTCATACTCGTGGCTCATCCTTGCGCCCTGATCATTGAGATAATCAACAATAACTGTCGTACTTTTCAGATCCTGGATTTTTTTGAATACGATGCTCCCTTTTGA
Source organism: Rahnella sp. 1L-D-7-B-C2 (assembly GCF_057290995.1). Classification (NCBI taxonomy): domain Bacteria; kingdom Pseudomonadati; phylum Pseudomonadota; class Gammaproteobacteria; order Enterobacterales; family Yersiniaceae; genus Rahnella; species Rahnella sp. 1L-D-7-B-C2. The sequence goes on from NZ_JBXAVQ010000002.1 coordinate 64,257, forward strand.
AAACGGTGCAATCATATCTGCTTTCTGCTTAAAGAGCTGTCCACCTTGTTTTACTTGTACATCAATCAGTGATGCATAAAATGGGGAGTTATTTTCTATATTAATAGATGTGCCATTACTCCCCTTTGATGATGTCACGTTAATTTTTTCAAATAAAAGTTTACTGTCTAAAGAAATCGACGAGGGTCTGTAAAAAACTTTTACGCGATTCTTTAGCATGATCAGCATTTTATTTTTTTTCTGAGCACTTTCATCACCCGCATTTATTGGCGGTATTTGCAGGAAATTAAAGTAAAAAATAGATTCCCGATCCTGGGGTAAATTACGTGCTCCATTGAATGCAATACGAAGCACCTGGCCACCGTTACCCGAAATACGAAACAGCGCAGGAGAAACAATGAACGGGGCTTTACCCGTCGCAGGCGTTGATTCGTCATCACCATCATCCAGCCATGTCTGTACCGCATAAGGGATTATATCCTTATTACGGAATTCAACGTCTACTGAAGCGCTGTCGGAGGGATAAATGATTCTGTTGCCAATCATTGTAACACTTGAAAATGCCATTACGGGAAACAAGCATGACATCAACAAAATAAACATACCCGATATTTTGGTAATTAAAGAATAATTATTAAACATTTAAATAGTAAACTTATAAATTTGTTAGATACCAGTGACAACCTGCCCCCGATAAAAATAAGATGGCAGAAACCTGCCATCTCACTGTTTATTTACAATTACTGGTAAGAAATTGCGTACTGCATAGAAGCCGCAACCGTACCGGCTGTAGCAGCGCCAGTGGCATAGTACCGAGCGGTGTACGTTGCTGTAGCGTCGGTTTCTCCGGCTTGCAATGAAAGGTCGCCATCAGAGGTATATGTTGTATTCAGATCGATGTCTTCACCTTCAGTATCGACAATCTGGACCGTTACATTCTTAGCAGTACCTGTATTTCCCAAAGTACCATTGGTGGTATCAACTAAATTTCCGGCAAATACGGTTTTGATGGTTGTTTCAGTAGCATCTGACCCACTGGTGCCAGTACAACCCGTCACACCCATTTCAAATGTCGTCGCACCAATAACATCACCTGAAGCAGCTAAATCAGAGGTAGATACAGTGGGTAATAGAATAATTGGCGCAGTTTCATTACCGTTGACGGTCAAAGAACACGTTTCATCAGTCACTTCACCCTGAAATGAAATGGTGTTATCAGATACAGCAGAAGCCGTCATTGAATATCCCGCTACCAGCAAACCACAAGCCACCAAAATTTTCTTATTCATGCGTTGTTTCTCCATTAGATTAATTTCCTTCTGACGCAACCCACTTTGAACTGCTTGCCAGAGGTGATAATCATAAAGTCACGACAAGATTCAGCAAACAAATCCACTCAAAACACATAAGTCAGTTTTTAATTCTAAAAAATATGTGCCACCCATCTATTTCATAAAAGAATTGATGTAAAACCGCTTTTATCACAGTGAAATAATCTGCAATTCTCATTAACATCCTGAAAACATATTTCAAACTTACACTTTCTTAACTAGGAATATTCTCAGATTAATTAAACATGCAAAGATAAACTCTGACATTTATATCTATAACCGGTTAGCTAATAAACATTCTGCGGATTATTTATTCAAAGCATTTTAATAGTTAAACGATAAAACGTTTCCAGGCTGATATTAGCGTCATGATTCTGTAAATATTGATATAGAGCAATAATCTGCTTTCTTCGTAATCTACCGTTTTTGCATACCTTTATTTTTCAGCCCTAAAAGCTGAATCCCCCTTTGATCTCCTTTCCGCCTTCAGCGATACTGTTTAAATACACAGCTCATTGGCTTTGTGACAGATAAAAGGGAACATCATGGGAGCATTTACAGGTTTTACGCAGGCTGGACTGACCTTTTTGCAGGAGCTGCGGCAGAACAACGACAAAGAGTGGTTTGAAGAGCACCGCGATATCTATCAGCAGCATCTGCTGGAGCCGATGCGCAAGCTGGTGGAAGACCTGAGTCAGGATATGGTGGTGATTGATGACCTGTTTGAAGTGCGCCCGGCGATTGGTAAGACGATATCCAGAATGCACCGGGATACGCGCTTTTCGAACGACAAGTCGATTTACCGCTGTAACCTCTGGCTGACGTTCAAGCGTTCGCGTAAGAACTGGACCGATGCGCCGACCTATTTCTTCGAGTTCGGGCAGGACTGGTGGCGTTACGGTCTGGGCTATTACAGCGCATCAAGGACCACAATGGATTTGTTTCGCCAGCAGCTGCTGCATAAGCCGGAGGAATTTTTGCAGATGGCGAAATGCATCGAACCGAATTTCACCATTGAAGGTGACAGCTATAAACGCCCTCTGGTGAAAGAGCAGGATCCGGCGCTGGCGGCCTGGTACAACAAGAAGTCTTTTGCGCTGATCAGTGCCCATATGGATATGGATCCGCTGTTCTCGGGCGAGCTGGTGGGGATTTTAAGCAAAGATTTTCATCGCATCTCGCCGCTGTATCACATGCTGATGAAGATTGAAGGGATGAAGAAAAATCAGCTGGCGCTGGGCGAGTAAGGGGGAACAGGGGCACATATGCCCCGTTTATCCATGTCAGGGCAGAACTTTTTCGATCCCCACTGGCTTACCGTATAACCAACCTTGCGCGATAATCTTCGGGTAATGCGCCAGTAAGAAATCTGCCTGATGCTGTTCTTCTATGCCCTCGACAATGATCTTTGAACCAGTCTGGGCGAGCATCTCCAGTATCATTTTGAGCATGCGGAAACTGACCGACTCGATGCCAATTGCATCGGTGAATATTTTGTCGATCTTGATAATGTCGAAAGAGAGCTTGCTCAGATAATCCAAATTAGAATACCCGGTACCGAAATCATCCAGCGCGATGCGATAGCCGTACTCTCTGAGTCGCACCAGCGCATCTTTAAGAAGCCGATGATCCGCCGTTGAACGCTCGGTTATCTCTAATACAATCTGCCTGCGATCAAATCCGCCTTTGTCGATCTCTTCTTCCAGAAAGACTTTGAATTCTGAATCCGTTACATCGGCGGTGGTGATATTAATACTCACGAAGAGTGATTTATTTTCGCGCAGCAGCGGTGACATTTCCCGCAACGTACGGGCGACGACGGAACGGGTTAATCCTTTGATCTGATTAGTAGATTCTGCGAGTTTGATGAACACGTCTGGCGGAATATTATCGCCATTAATATCTTTCCAGCGGGCTAAGGCTTCGTAGCCTATTACCTTACCCGTTTTAATTTCCACAAATGGCTGATAGTTGATATAGATATCATCACAGCTGATGGCCGTTTTAAGTTTATTCTGTAAGGAACGGTTATTTATAAGATATTGCAGAATGGCAAAGGTGAAAATAGCGCCGGCCAGTAGCCCGGTAAGCGTAATAAATACGACGGCAGTGGCAGACAGCGAGAAAAGTCCAATCTGAGTATTTCTGGCCATTACGCAGATATCATATTTTTTGCTGCATTCAGAGAAACTGGCCTGATGCCACCAGGATAAACGCCCCGACCCGCTCACTTCTTTATCCAGACCCGCGGTTTCCCCAAACAGCCTGAACACATGATCGCGCTGGTGGTTTATCAACACTGCGCCAAACCCGTCATAGGGTACATAGATATCGCGAAATGCAGCGGGTGTAGGAAACAGCAGGACGTTCTTAGATTCCATCATGTCGGCAGTAATGCGCGGATCAACCATGCCGCTAAACGACGTCCAGATGCGCTGGCCATAACGGGTAACCGCATCGGGAATTGACAGGGTTACCGGCTCCGGCAATCGTCCGCGCATAGCGGTACATTTTAGCTGACGGTCTTTCGTATAGCCGATATCTGAGATAAACACTGAGGTAAACGCGAGGTAGCGGATCTCATCAAGAAACCGGTCACTACAGGATTCGAAACGTATCGCATTGACATTATTAACCATATTATGCGATTCATCGGCGACTTCCAGCCCGCGCGCCATAATGTGCCGGGCATACAATGCCAAATCGTCCCGGTCATAAGCGGCCACCACCAGATGCGTGCCGCCCAGCGTCACGGCAGTCAGCAGCAAGGTGCTCAGCAGGAAAAACAGTGGTCGGCCAAAAGGATTTGCGGGCTTCATGGGGTACCTGAAATGAAAGTGTTGATGCCGTATTATTGTAAAGTGACTGGCGGATACTCGCTAAATTTACACCCTGCCAGCGCCATCAACTGACTGAATGCCACATTATTAGTGATTTTCAGCTTATCCATAATAGTATGTTTCATCCGGCTAATGCGACGGTAATCAGTTTTCATTTTATCCGCAATATTGGTAATGCTCATCTGCTGGCTAAACATAATAAGCACCTCCCATTCATAGTCACTCAGCATGTCAAAATTATAATTGAGTTTTCTGTCCTCGTAAAAGAGTACGCTGACCATACTTTCCGCATTCAGTATCTGGGCAGCCGAAGCACGGCAGCCATTAACATCGAGTTGTTTCATATAGATAGCATCGGCATTGCTTTGAATGAGCAAGGCTGGAATTTCAATTTCAGTGTGAAGGATAATATCAATAGCGGGGAATTGCGCTTTAAGTTTTCTTAAGAAATCCAGACCTTCGATTATTGAGGTGCTGGCGTCATAGACTTCACTGAAAACCACATCAAGCTTTCTTAATTCGAGCAAAGATTTAAGAGAAACAAAATTATAAAGTGCACCTTCAATAATTATATCGCCCTCTTCTCTTAAGATCTGGGTCATCACATCACTGACCAGCGAAAGAGGCTCCATAATTGCCACTTTTTCTCTTCTCTTCCACGCCATTCTTTATTCCTTACATTGATGAAATCCTCGTTATATTTTATCAACTCGAATTCGAATTTTTGATTTAGAAATAGATTTTAAGATTAGGTCAATAATTACGAAAAAACCAGCGAGAGGGATGAATGTTTCAATTAATGTCAGGTATTTGTATTATTTTAGAATAAAATTCTACCAGGATCCTGACAAAACAGAACTTAAACAAAGTGTTAATAGCACATTAACTAGGAATAATCTCATTTAAATTAAACCAGGAATGGTTTTTGAATGGCAAATTTCGGGTCTGAAAAAATGACCGAGAATATTTCGGTTTCTCGTTGCAGATGCTGCTGCATGGTAGCTTGAGTAATGATCGAGAATATTTCGGTTTCTCATGTGCAGTGATCACTTAACACACCGCGCCGAAACCGCCAAAGAGGGAGGAAGGCGCTATCTCACCATTTTTAAGTTTTCAGTTGGTGGTTTTCTTTTCCTTTTCTGAGCCGGTTAAGTTGTGACCTAAAAAGCTGTGGCCGCGTTCAAAAATCGCGCCAGAGGGAGAGGTGGAAAACCGCGCGGCTTTTGCGCGGGTTGTAACCCGACCGGAGGGCACCGCGCAGCGGCGAGATTTTGCGGTAATAGCTACGGCTTCTGAAACATAGCCCGTCTGCATGGCACGTGTTTTAAAGAGCCCGGGATTCTTAAGGGGGCGGAGATAAGCCCCCCTTAAGGCCAGTTTGGGTGGCAACCCAAGGTCTTGACCCTGAAGTTGTAGCTACAACTGAACCTACCCCGCGGTCGCCCGCCTCGCCTCCGCCACATAGATCTCCCGTAATTTTCCCGTCACTGGCCCCGGCACCCCGCCCCCAATGACTTTCCCGTTCAGGGAAATCACCGGCCATATAAACGTCGTCGCCGAGCTGATAAACACTTCCTGTGCATTCATCGCTTCCTCCAGCGTGAACGGACGTTCCTCAAGCCGGATGTCGTGCTGCTTCGCCAGCGCCAGCAGCGCCTGACGCGTGATCCCATGCAGGATATGCGTGCTCAGCGGGCGGGTGATGAGCCTACCATCAGCATCAACAATCCAGGCATTGCTCGAACTGGCTTCGGTGATAAGTCCGTTTTCGACCAGCAAGGCGTCATCGGCGTCGTGGCGGTGGGCGTACTCTTTGGCCAGACAAGGCGCCAGCAGGCCGACGGTTTTGATATCGCGACGCTGCCAGCGGATATCTTCCACGGAGACCATGCGGATGCCGGTTTTCGATTTCGGGTGATCAATCAGCGGTCGTGCCTGTGTAAACATCAGAAATGTCGGTTTAACACTCTCACCCGGAAAATCAAAATCGCGATCGCCGCTGTTGCCCCGGCTGATTTGCAGGTAAATCGCGCCTTCCTGAAGGCTGTTCTCGGCGATGAGTCGGTTTTGCAGCGCTTCGATGTCTTCCAACTCGCAAGGCAGTCGCAGGTTCAGCGCCTGACAGGAACGTGATAAGCGCGCCAGATGCGCGGCGTTATCCAGCAGGCGACCATTGAGCACGGCGCTGACTTCATACACCGCATCCGCAAATAAGAAACCGCGATCAAATACCGACACCTTCGCATCCTGCTCGGCAACAAACTCCCCGTTGAGGTATACCGTTCTGGTCATGTCATTTTCCTGGCAAAAGTGGAATAGGATTTTTATTAGCAGATATCTTTATAACAGAGGATAAATTGCGTGAATACTGAACCACGGATGTTGACTCAACGCAGGTTTCCCGCACGCCGGGCATAAAAAAACGCTCCGGAGAGCGTTTTCATTGTGCGTTTTCAGGCTCAGAGCAGGCCTTTCTTCTTTTTGTTGCGGATGACCAGCCAGCTGATCAGCCCCATTACCGCACCCATAAATATAAACCAGATACCCAGCAACAGCTGCGGTGCCATTTCGCCCGCCGGCGTGTCAGGGCTGCCGACGATCAGGCCATGGAGTGTGGCAACGACGCCGATTACCAGCAAAATCATGCTGTTGCGTAATAAACGACGGGCTACGGTCATTGGTTGTCTTGGAGTGGCCATCAGTGCGTCCTTGAGCAATAAAATAAAGATAAGGGCGCATCATAGCGCCCTTCTTTTTTATGTCAAAACAGACAGTTCACAATCCGCGATGTCAATCAGCGACGATTACGCACCAGCTGATAGCGGCGGGTGAGATATTCTACCGGTGCGCTCCAGATATGCACTAAGCGGCAGAACGGGAACAGCAGGAATAATGTCATGCCCAGCACCAGATGGACGCGGAAAATAAACGCCACGCCATCGAGATGTTCGGCTGCACCGCCGTGGAAGGTAACAACAGACTGCGCCCAGCCAACCAGTTTCATCATTTCGCTGCCGTCCATATGCTGCGCGGAGAACGGAATGGTGCCGAGCCCCAGCGCGCACTGGATGACCAGCAGCGCGATAATCATGATGTCACCGAAGCTTGAGGTCGAACGCACACGTTCGTTGCTCAGACGACGCCACAGCAGTAAACCACCGCCAATCAGCGTCATCACGCCGCACGCGCCGCCCGCCCACATCGCCATTTGCTGCTTAACCGGTACCGGCAGGAAGGATTCGTACATCCAGTGCGGGGTCAGCATCCCGAAAGCGTGACCGGCAATAATGCCGAGTATACCGACGTGGAACAGCGGTGAAGCGATGCGCAGGATCTTTTTCTCGAGGATCTGGCTGGAACCGGCGCGCCAGCTGTACTGGCCGTAGTCATAACGCAGCCAGCTGCCGACCAGAAAGACCGTGCCGCACAGGTACGGATAAATATTGAAGAAAAAGTTGTTGAGGAAGTCAGTCATTTGCGTGGTTCCCCCGCAGGTGTGTCGTCAAGGTTCAGATACTGTGGCGCAACCGCACCGGCGAAGTGTTTCTGGCGCGCAGCTTCTTCACCACTCGCACAACTTTGTTCGCCGAGGAACTTGATTTGTTCCTCTTCCCACACCGCATCCAGCGCGGCGGGCGTGTCATCGCGTGCTTCCTGTTTGATGCCTTCACGCACTGATTCAGTGACAATGTCACTTCCAGACAACGCGAGCAGCAAATCAAACAATTCGGCGTAATGGCTGTCGCGCTCCTGTAAACGGGCACTGAGCAGCGCAAGGATCGGCGCGATATCACGCAGGCCTTCACGCGCCTGCTGCTCGTCACGGGTGGTCAGATACTCCAGATAAAGCGGCAGGTAATCCGGCAGCTCGCGGCTGTCGATTTCCAAACCGGCTTCGCGGTACTGTTCCATCAAATCCACCATCGCCTGTCCGCGGTCGCGGGATTCGCCGTGAACATGTTCAAACAGCAGCAGCGAGGTGGCACGGCCGCGATCGAACATCGCGGTGTACGCTGACTGGGCATCCAGCAGATCTTTCTGGCAGAACGCCGTAATGTACAGCGCCAGATCAAGGCGCTGTCCGGCGTTCAGTTCCGAAGCTTGGGTTACCGCTTCGAGCAACTCGATCTGGTGCTCCCAAAGGTCTTCAGACGGGTAATCCAGCAGTAATCCGATGAGTCGTAAGCTGTTCATTAGCCTTTCCTTTCGGTTTTCGCGCCGATGTCGATGGCATCAATGCGTTTGCTGTTAAACAGGTTGAATTTAGTGTCGCTGCCGTGGCAACCGTCGCCGAAGCTGAAACCACAGCCTTTGGCTTCCGGGAAGGCTTCGCGAGCCTGTTCGCGGTGGCTGGAAGGCACCACGAAACGGTCTTCGTAGTTAGCAATCGCCAGATAACGGTACATTTCCTGCGCCTGTGCCTGTGACAATCCGACCTGCTCCAGCGCGCTGGTATCCACAACGCCATCGACCGTTTCGGCACGTTTGAAGTGACGCATGGCCAGCATCCGTTTCAGCGCGCGCAGCACCGGTGCGGTGTCGCCTGCGGTCAGCAGGTTCGCCAGATATTCCACCGGAATACGCAGGCTTTCGACGTCCGGCAGCACGCCGCTGTGCGGCAATGCGCCCGCGTCGGCCGCGGACTGAATTGGAGACAGCGGCGGTACGTACCAGACCATCGGCAACGTGCGGTATTCCGGATGCAGCGGCAGCGCCAGTTTCCATTCAATCGCCATTTTATAAACCGGTGACTGACGGGCGGCGTCCATCACTGACAGCGGAATGCCGTCAATTTCAGCCTGCGCGATAACGTCCGGATCGTTCGGATCGAGGAAGATGCTCATCTGGCTTTCATACAGATCTTTGTCGTTTTCGACAGAAGCGGCTTCAGCGATACGGTCGGCGTCATACAGCACCACGCCGAGGTAGCGGATACGGCCGACACAGGTTTCGGAACAGACCGTTGGCTGACCGGCTTCGATGCGCGGATAGCAGAAAATACATTTTTCTGATTTGCCGCTTTTCCAGTTGAAATAGATTTTTTTGTACGGACACCCGGTCAGGCACATGCGCCAGCCGCGGCATTTATCCTGATCGATCAGCACGATGCCGTCTTCGCCGCGTTTATAGATAGCGCCGCTTGGACAGGTCGCCACGCATGCCGGATTCAGGCAGTGTTCACACAGACGCGGCAGATACGCCATGAAGGTGTTTTCGAACTCGCCGTACATCTCTTTTTGCATGTTGGCGAAGTTCTGATCGGCAGAGCGCTTGCTGAACTCAGTACCCAGATCGTCTTCCCAGTTCGGGCCGCCGACAATTTTCTTCATGCGTTTGCCGGTCAGCAGCGAGCGCGGACGTGCCACAGGCTGATGCTTACCGTCTTTGGCGGTATGCAGATGCTGATAGTCAAAATCAAACGGCTCATAATAATCATCGATTTCCGGCATATGCGGGTTGGCGAAGATTTTGTGCAGCAGATTGGCTTTATTACCCATACGCGGCTGCAGCTTGCCGTTGATTTTACGGATCCAGCCGCCCTTCCATTTCTCCTGGTTTTCCCAGTCGTGCGGATAACCCAGACCCGGTTTAGTTTCGACGTTGTTGAACCACGCGTACTCCATCCCTTCGCGGCTGGTCCAGACGTTTTTACAGGTCACAGAACAGGTGTGGCAGCCAATGCATTTGTCGAGATTCAGCACCATGCCGACTTGTGAGCGAATTTTCATTTGGCTTTCTCCTGTGCTTCGTCAGGGAGGACTGCGGCCTGCACGAAGTCGTTGCCTTCATCATCTAACCAGTCGATACGGTTCATTTTGCGCACAATCACGAACTCGTCGCGGTTTGAGCCGACGGTGCCGTAGTAGTTGAAGCCGTAAGACAGCTGCGCGTAGCCGCCGATCATATGGGTCGGTTTCGGGCACACGCGGGTCACGGAGTTATGAATACCGCCGCGCTGTTGGGTGATTTCAGAACCCGGAATGTTCACAATGCGTTCCTGCGCGTGGTACATCATGGTCATCCCCGCCGGTACGCGCTGGCTGACGACCGCACGGGCACTCAGCGAACCGTTGGCGTTGAAGGCTTCGATCCAGTCATTGTCTTCGATGCCCAGTTTTGTCGCATCGTCTTCACTCAGCCAGACAATCGGACCGCCGCGACCTAAGGTCAGCATCAGCAGGTTGTCGCTGTAAGTGGAGTGAATGCCCCATTTCTGGTGTGGCGTCAGGAAGTTCAGCGCCATTTCCGGGTTACCGTTTGGTTTGGCGTTCAGCAGTGGCTGCGCGGCTCGGGTGTCGATTGGCGGACGGTAAACCAGCAGGCTTTCGCCGAAGGCACGCATCCACGCATGGTCCTGATACAGCTGCTGACGGCCAGACAGTGTGCGCCATGGGATTAGCTCATGAACGTTGGTGTAACAGGCGTTGTAGGAAACATGCTCATCTTCCAGACCTGACCAGGTCGGGCTGGAGATAATTTTACGCGGCTGAGCCTGAATATCGCGGAAGCGAATTTTCTCGTCTTCTTTATTCAGTGCCAGATGTGTGTGGTCGCGGCCCGTGTTAGCGCTCAGCGCTGCCCAGGCTTTAACAGCGACCTGACCGTTGGTTTCCGGTGCCAGCGTCAGAATAACTTCGGCAGCATCAATCGCCGTTTCAATACAAGGTCGCCCGATGGCCGCGCCTTCCAGCTTGGTGTAGTTCAGCTTTTTGAGCAGATCGACTTCGCTGTCAGTGTTCCAGTTGATCCCTTTACCACCGTTACCCAGTTTTTCGAGCAACGGTCCTACGGAGGTGAAGCGCTCGTAGGTGTTCGGATAATCGCGTTCGACAACCATCAGATGCGGTGCGGTACGGCCAGGGATCAGATCACACTCGCCTTTTTTCCAGTCTTCCACACCAAATGGTTGCGCCAGTTCGGCAGCGGAATCGTGCTGGATTGGCAGCGTGACAAGGTCAGTTTCCACGCCGAGATGACCGACGCAGACGCGGGAGAACTCTTTGGCGATACCCTTGTAGATTTCCCAGTCGCTTTTGGAATCCCACGCCGGGTCAACGGCGGCGGACAGCGGATGAATAAACGGATGCATATCCGAGGTATTCATATCGTCTTTTTCGTACCAGGTTGCAGTCGGCAGAACGATGTCGGAATAGAGACAGGTGCTGGACATACGGAAATCAAGTGTTACCACCAGATCCAGTTTGCCTTCGCCGCCCTGCGCCTGCCATTCGACTTCCTCCGGCATCACGCCGCCCTGCACGCCCAAATCTTCTCCCTGAATACCGTGTTCGGTACCCAGCAGATACTTGAGCATGTATTCGTGGCCTTTACCGGACGAGCCCAGCAGATTAGAGCGCCAGACGAACAGGTTGCGCGGGAAGTTCTGCGGATTATCCGGTTGTTCGGCGGCGAAGCGCACGCTGCCATCTTTGAGTGCCGCGACGGTGAAATCAGCCGGAGACTGCCCGGCGGCTTTCGCCTGCTCTGCGATATGTAGCGGGTTAACGTTAAGCTGCGGCGCAGACGGCAACCAGCCCATGCGCTCGGCGCGGACGTTGTAGTCGATCATGCTGCCAGTGAATTGGGATTTATCCGCCAGCGGCGACAGCAGTTCCTGCGGCGCGACGGTTTCGTAACGCCACTGACTGGAATGGTTATAGAAGAACGAGGTGCTGTTCATCTGACGCGGCGGACGCTGCCAGTCGAGACCGAAAGCCAGAGGTTGCCAGCCGGTTTGCGGACGCAGTTTTTCCTGACCAACGTAATGAGCCCAGCCGCCGCCGCTCTGACCGACGCAGCCGCAGAACACCAGCATGTTGATCAGGCCACGGTAGTTCATGTCGAGGTGATACCAGTGGTTCATCCCGGCACCCACGATGATCATCGAACGACCGTGGGTTTTGTTGGCGTTATCGGCAAACTCGTGAGCAATGCGCTCGATATTTTGCTGCGATACGCCGGTGATTTTCTCAGCCCAGGCTGGCGTGTAGGCTTTGATTTCGTCAAAGCGTTGCGCGCAGTTTTCATCGTTCAGGCCGCGTTCAATCCCGTAGTTCGCCAGCGTCAGATCGTAAACGCTCGCCACCAGACCGGTGCTGCCGTCAGCCAGCTGCAGGCGTTTCACCGGCAGTTTGTGCATCAGAATTTCTTCCAGTGCCACGCTGTTAAAATGCTCGCTGACCGCGCCGCCGAAGTATGGATACCCGACGTTCACTACATCATCGTGATTACCCAGCAGGCTCAGCTGCAGGCTGACCTCTTTGTGCTCTTTGCCTTCGCGGGATTCGAGATTCCACTGACCTTTCTCGCCCCAGCGGTAACCGATCGAACCTAACGGCGACACCAGTTCACCGGTGTTTTCATCAAAGGCGATGGTTTTCCACTGCGGATTATTTTCCTGACCCAGTTTATCCACCAGATCGGACGCGCGCAGCATACGGCCTGCGGCGTAGGAGCCATCTTCGCGCGGTTCGAGCATGACCAGCATCGGCATGTCGGTATAACGACGCACGTAGTCAGTGAAGTACTGGCTTGGATTGTCGATATGGAAGTTTTTAAGGATCACATGGCCCATGGCCAGCGCCAGCGCGCTGTCAGTACCCTGTTTCGGTGCCAGCCACTGATCGCAAATCTTGGCGATTTCTGCATAGTCCGGGGTGATCGCTACTGTTTTGGTGCCTTTGTAACGTACTTCAGTGAAGAAGTGGGCGTCCGGGGTACGGGTCTGCGGAACGTTGGAACCCCAGGCGATAATATAAGAAGAGTTGTACCAGTCAGCGGATTCAGGTACGTCAGTCTGCTCGCCCCAGGTCTGCGGAGAGGCCGGTGGCAGATCGCAATACCAGTCATAGAAGCTCAGACACACGCCACCGATCAGCGACAGATAGCGCGCGCCGGAGGCATAAGACACCATCGACATCGCAGGTATTGGCGAGAAGCCGATAATGCGATCCGGGCCGAAGGTTTTGGCGGTATAAACGTTGGAGGCCGCGATAAGCTCGTTCACTTCCTGCCAGCTGGAACGTACAAAACCGCCACGTCCGCGTGCGGCTTTATATTCTTTGGCTTTTTCTGGCTGACTGACGATTGAACCCCAGGCATCGACCGGATCGCTGTAGGTCAGTTTGGCTTCGCGCCACAGCTGGATGAGCTTTTTGCGCATCAGCGGATATTTCAGACGGTTGGCGCTGTAGAGATACCAGGAGTAGCTGGCACCACGCGGGCAGCCGCGTGGTTCATGGTTTGGCAGATCCGGACGGGTGCGCGGATAGTCAGTCTGCTGGGTTTCCCAGGTGACCAGACCGTTTTTGACGTAAATCTTCCAGCTGCATGAACCGGTGCAGTTCACACCGTGCGTGGAACGGACCACTTTATCGTGCTGCCAGCGGCTACGGTAGCCGTCTTCCCAGTCACGGTTGGTATTCAGCGTCTGGCCGTGGCCATCAGCGAAGGGTTCAGCTAGCTGTTTGAAATAGCGAAACCGGTCAAGAAACTTGCTCATCCGGGAATCTCCTGTGCAAAGGCCTGTGGCGCTTTGTCGTTATGTGAATGTCGGGGAATTCAATTACATTGCTCACGTTAGCCTCAGGGTATTCACGCGCGTGATGAGTCCCTTTGATTGCGATCAAGTCAGCGCCGTCGTATAAAAATTCACATAACGGCAGTTACCTCCAAAGAGGTATTTAAGAAAATACACATAACGTACTGATTTAGTTTGAATAAATTGCGTTATCCGGGGTTTTTATCGCCAGAGAGGCACAGAGTGGAAAATGAGGGGTATTACAATCGCCAGCCGGTCTGCGTCACAGAAACCGGCTGGGATTATGAGGAGATCAGAGGAAGTCTTTGGCTTTATTGAGCAATGCGGCTTTGGTGATCACGCCCAGCAGACGGCGGGATTGTGCATTTTCCAGCACCGGCAGGCGCTCAAGCGGTGAGTTGCTGAACATCGCCCACGCCTGCTCGTAGCTGGCCTGCTGGAACAGCGTGGTAAACTCCTGTTCGATAAATGCATCAATCGGGTCATCAGACTTCAGGCTGCCGTCAATAATACCGCTGGCCAGCACGTTGGTCGGCACCACGCCGAGGAATCGTTCTTCCCGGTCCACCACATAAACATAGCGCGTACGCTGTTTCAGCCCTTCGCTGACCACCTCGGAGAGCGAGGCGTCGACGTACATTTTCGAGCAAGGCGTCACCAGCGAAGCGACGGTACTGTATTCGAATTCATTCTTCGCGAGGAAACGGGCGTTATGGCGCGTCAGCACCGGATAAGTGCCGCCCTCTTTCAGGCGCGAGGCGACAACGTAAGAAATCGCGGTCGCCAGCATCAGCGGGAACAACAGGGAGCTGTTGAGCGTCATTTCGAACGCCATCATGATCGACATCAGCGGTGCGTGGCTGGTCGCCGCCAGCAGTGCGCTCATGCCGATGGCTGCGTACAATCCGACCGGTCCGGGATCGAATCCCAGCCATTGCAGGCAGGTACACACCAGCGCCCCGCCCGCTGCGCCAATCAGCAGCGACGGCGTAAACAGCCCGCCAACTGCGCCCGAGCCGATGGTTATCGCCGTGGCGACAATTTTTAAAATCAGCAAGACCAGCAGTGACGTCTGCAAATCGCCGTTATTCAAAATGAGATCGATGACTTCAAAACCGTTGCCCAGCACCAGAGGCGAAATCATCGCCACCAGCCCGACACCCAGCCCGCCCAATCCTAACCGCAGAGCCGGATGCGAAATGGGTTTCATCCACTGGCGGACTTTATCAATCGAGGAGATAAACAGCGGCCCGAGGATCCCGGTCGCTGCGCCGATGATCAGTACGGTGATGATCGCGCCAAATGACGGACTAAAGATTGCCCAAGAATAGAGGTACAACGGTGCATAACCCGTCAGCGAGCGGACGGTGAGCACGGCAACTGACGCCGAGATAAACAGCGGGATCAGCCGCTGGACGGCGGTCACGCCAAAAGCGATTTCCGCCACAAATAGCGCACCGGCAAACGGCGCGTGATAGACCGCCGCCAGACCACCCGCCGCGGCCATAGCGATAATATCGGACTGATGGACGTCCTTAAAACGCGAAAAGCGCCCGAGCAGGCTTCCGCTCAGCGCCGAGAGCTGCACCATCGCGCCTTCACGCCCGATCGACCCGCCGCTGGCGATGCTGGCGAGCGACGACAAACCGCGCAGCACTGTGCTGACTACCGGAATGCCCGGCAGCCGCTGATCGATCACATCAAGGTAATCAGGCATTTTACCGTGCTTATCTTCGTGGCGCAGCGCCCACAGCAAAATGAAACCGGCAATAATGCCGCCCGCCGTGGTGATGAGCGGCCAGACCACTCTCGGATATTCATTAAAGGCTTTGGTGATGTCGCTGCCGTCGGTGAACATCAGGCCGTTAATACCGGAAATCGCGCCGCGAAAGGCGATCGTCACCAGTGCAGCGACAATCCCGGCGGGAATAGCGATCAACAGGTTTACCCAGTCACCCTTTTGCAGGGAATCGAATGCTTTCAGGCCCATCAGGTTCTCTTAGTGGAAAAGGTGCTGGCAGGGAGAATAGCATTTTGGCGGGCGTTTCTCATGTCCATGACCGGGGGTGAACCGGAAGAATGCGGTCAGGCAGGAAGGAATTTTTGCAAAAACGAAGATGCACTCTATGCTTCGTGAGCAACAGGTACATTCAAAGGAATTAATATGGTAGTTAAAGGTCTTTCCAAGGGGTTTTTTCTTACGATTTTACTGATCGTAACATTGGCTTTTTTTGATGTTTTACAGCCTTACTATTCATCCGTTTTGTGGGCAATTATTCTGGCCGTGATTTTCAATCCAATGAAAAACCGGCTGAAACAGTATGTGGGCGATCGTAACGGCCTGGTGTCGTTGCTGACGGTGCTGATCATCTGTCTGATTGTCTTCACACCTCTGGCGATCATTGTTTCCTCGCTGGCGATTGAGTTCAACGCGGTCTACACCAAGTTGCAGGGAAATGAAACGCAGCTGCCGATGATTCTGGCGGATGTGATTCATCATCTTCCTCGCTGGGCGCGTCACTTCCTTTCCGACCATGATCTGGACAGCACCACTGAAATCCAGAAAAAACTGTCAGACGTGGCACTTCAGGGTAGCCAGTATCTGGCGGGCAGCGTGTTCGTCATCGGTAAGAGCACCTTCGGTTTTGCTCTCGGTTTCGTCATCATGTTGTACATTTTGTTCTTCCTGATCAAAGACGGCGCGTATCTGGTGAACCTGATCCTGGCCGCTCTGCCGCTGTCGAGCTACGTGAAGCATCACCTGTTTATGAAGTTTGCCGCCGTAGCGCGTGCGACGGTCAAAGGTACGGTGGTGGTAGCGATCGTTCAGGGTGCGCTCGGCGGTCTTGCGTTTTATATCGCCGGTCTCGAAGGCAGTTTACTTTGGGGCGCGCTGATGGCGTTTCTGTCGATCATTCCGGCAGTGGGTTCAGCCATTATCTGGGTACCGGCGGCGATCTACTTCTTCGCCTCCGGCATGCTGTGGAAAGGCATCTTCATCGTGGTGTTCTTCGTGGTGATTATCGGCCTGGTGGACAACATTCTGCGACCGCTGCTGGTCGGAAAAGATACCAAAATGCCAGATTATCTGATTCTTATCAGTACACTGGGCGGGATGGAAGTCTACGGCATTAACGGATTTGTCATCGGTCCGCTGATTGCGGCGCTGTTTATCGCCTGCTGGAATATTCTTTCCGGGCGCGATCACCGCGATAATATTGATGAAATTGACGAAGACTTTATCGAAGAAGGGAAAAATCATCCGGGCGCCTGATAGCCCCCGGTGGTGATTTCACAATGAGCGGCTTAATCCCCGCTCATTTTTTTTGCCTGTAGCAAGCCTAGACTGCCGCGCGCTCCTCACACCACAGTTCGAAGAGTTCCGGGTTCAGCGGTCGGGAGTAGAAATACCCCTGCACTTCATCGCATCCCAGGCCGCGCAAAATATCCACCGTTTCTTCGTTTTCGACCCCCTCCGCCAGCACTTCATAATCCAGCTGTTTGAGTAAACGGATGACGTTTCTGACGATCACCAGACTGCCGTGATCGGTCGAAATCGTACCGACAATCGAACGGTCGAGTTTAATGGTATCCATGGGAATTTTACGCAGTACGTTTATGTTGCTGTAACCCGAGCCGAAATCATCCAGAGAAATACGGAATCCGCGCAGCTTGAGCAGTTCAAGCCCTTCCAGCGCGTCGGGGCTTTCGAGCATTTTCTCGGTTTCGAGACACTCCACGCTGAGTAAAGAAGGCGACAGCGTATGGCTGAGCATTTTCTCTTCCAGCGCGTCGGCAAAACCGGGACGGGAAAAATCACTGGCCGCCAGATTTATCGAGACCGGAACCTGAAAGTTTTTATCGCACCACAGGCTTATCTGTCGGATGGCATGGTCGATAACCCAGTCGGTCAGTTCGCTCATCAGGCTGGTTTTTTGAACCAGCGGAATAAACTGGCCGGGCATGATTTCGCCCAGCAACGGATGCTTCCAGCGGATCAGCGCCTCTGCACCGGTCACGCTGCCGGTCGTCAGGGAGATTTTCGGCTGATAGACCAGATACAGGCCGTTGCCCTCGTGAAGCGCCTTGCGCAACTCGGACAGCAGCTGAAAGTCATTTCTCTTTTTGTTGTCGATTTCGGCGTCGTACGTCATAAAGCGTTTTTTCTGGCTGATCGCCTCGTGCAAGGCACTCACCGCGCGGCGCAGAATTTCAGCAGGGATCAGCTCATGCGAATACTCTCCGGAATCGCCAATGTGAATATCCAGATTAAGGGGGATCTGGCTGTTGAGACTGGCCTGCGTGCCTTTAAGCGCGTCGGCGATGGCCTCAAGCGTCCTGGACTCGCTGTCTTTAAGCAGGAAGGCGAAACGTCCGACCGCCACCGCATATAACAATCCATCCAGATTAAGTTTGGCTTTCAGCTTGAGCGCCATATCCTGCAACAGGCTTTCCACCGCACCCATGCCAAGAGACCGGGCAACCTCGTAGGCAAAAGCGATATCAATGCAGTCGATAATCACCAGCGTGTTGTCAGCACCGTTCAGGTAGGACATATCGCGCAGTAGTCTCTGACGGTTGGGCAGCAGCGTCACGATATCGACATACCCGACGGCGTGCCACGTTTCCAAAAACACCGAGACCAGATCGGCGATTTTCTCGAACGTTTCGATATCTTCCGCAGAGAATTCGCGCGCCTGATTGTCCAGAAGGCACAGCGTTCCGACGATCACCCCTTCACGGGTTCTGAGCGGGCAACCTCCGTAGAAACGGATAAACGGCGCTTCATGCACCAGCCGGTAGTGACTGAACATATCATCCTGCAAGGTATCGTTGCAGATTAGGGTCTGTTCGCTGCGCACGGTATGCGCACAAAAGGCATCGGTGAGGCTGGTTTCAGTAAAGGGCACGTTTTGGGCGGATTTAACAAACTGTTTTTCGTCATCAAGGACGGAGACAAAACACATCGGCACGTTGAGTAAGCGGCAGGCGAGAAAAGTGTATTTTCTCAGCGTATCATCGCGGCCTCTGTCATCTGCTTTAAGAGCATCGATCGCCGCATGCCTTTTTGCTTCATTGTTACTTAGATTGGTCAGCATGGTTACACTCTTAAAATCAGAAAATTTTCTTAATAAAATTCTTATACCTTTTCATCGCATTTTCAGGTTCTTCAGTATCAATGCGCTATTACAGGTATAAAAGCCGTTAATTTTATTTAATTCAGCCGGGAAACTGTTAAAAAAGATAAATCTTTGTGCCTGCCGCAGGCAGTTTTGCAAGGTTAGCGAATAACGATAAAATAACAAAGAAAATGCTGAAAAACTCACATTTCGCGCGTTGTGAGGCCTTGCCCTCATCCATCTCGTGGATATTCTGTTTTAGTCTGTGCTAGCCTGCTGGGGGAAATCTGCCGTCGCGGGCGAAGACATTCAGCAGGCTGGCACGCAGACTCTTCAAAGTTTTATTTAACCAATTGATTAACTATCAGATTATCTGAATATCACAGACAGTCGTTGAACCGGGCGAAGAATTAACGAGCGGGTAATACTTCTCTATCTGTAGGAGCCACACAAATGAAAAACATTATTTTAAGCATGATCGCGAAGATCTCCCGGATGGAAGCAGACGCCAAGCAACTCACCGCGCAGGTGGAGGCTCAGTCCCTTCTTCTTAGTGCACTGTTTTTAACCGTTGGGAAAAACGGCGGTCCGCAGGAAATTATCGAGAGCGTCAATAAAGCCATCAACTCAGTGCTCGATTCGGACGATGATTCCATGAAATCGGATGCGACACTTTTATTCGAGCAATTTCAGGCCATTATTTCAACCACGCGCTTAATCGATCAGGCTGACCCGGAGTTGAATGCCGATACCCTGAACGCAATCAACGGTAAAGGCCCGGACGCTGTAGCAGAATCATAACAGCGGGATAACAAATGCCGGACGCGTTTGGGCTCTGCCTTCGGAAAAGTCCTGTAATGCTGTCTGAAAAGTGCAATGACGGAAATTCCCGACTACGCTTTAAGTCTGCAAACAAAGGAGAATACGATGTCATCACAAGATTATGATAAAGACCTGAACAAAGACGCAAACCGCCTGGCTGATAAAGTTGAAAACAAAGCCAATGAGTTCGCCGGTGAAGCCCAGAAGCAGTTTGGTAACTTCGTTGATTCTCCGAAGCACCAGATTGAAGGCGCAGCACGTAAGCTCTCCGGACAGGCAAGCGAAGCCCTCTCGGGCGTGGCTGACAAGGTGAAAGATAACCCGCTGTCAGGCCTGATTGCCGCAGGTGCCATTGGTGTTGTGCTGGGCTTGTTGCTCGGCCGTAAGTAACACACCTTTTGAGGATTGGGTGACCGGTTCTTAGAAACAAAAAATCCGGAACTTATGGTTCCGGATTTTTTTTGGGATTTTTTGACTGACTGAGAGGGAATTACTTCGCCCAGCTCGGCTTGTTGAGGATGTGATCCTGCCAGTCTTCCACGTCATCTTCGCGCACAGCGATGTAACGTACGGAAATTTGCGCGGTATGCATCGCAGATTTCGAGGCTTTGTTCAGCAGCGGATGCCACGGGAACAGCGGTTTGCCTTCACCAATCAGACGATAGGCGCAGGTCGGCGGCAGCCAGTCGAAGGTGGTCAGATTTTCACGGGTCAGTTTGATGCAGTCCTCTTCGAGCGTAAAACGGCGCTCGTAGTTGCGGCACTGACAGGATTTGATATTGAGCTGATTGCAGGCAACGTTGGTGAAGTAGATTTCTTCGGTATCTTCATCAATCAGTTTGTGCAGGCAACATTGTCCGCAACCGTCGCACAATGCTTCCCATTCTTCGTTGGTCATTTCAGGCAGCGTCTTTTCCTGCCAAAAAGCGGGTTCAGTCATAGTGTGCATCCGGTAGAAGTAAAATGAGGGTGCTTATATAGACGCTTTGGCCGGCAGATGCAAGCAAAGCCGCCGGAAACCAGCTCCGGCGAAGAGGTACTTTGTTTTAAATCACTCAGTGGCGCGTCTCAGATCACTCGCGTAGTAACTTGCTTACCATTAAGTGTAGCTAAGATTTCATCTCCCGCCTTTAGCGGGCCAACGCCGTGCGGTGTGCCGGTAAGAATGATGTCACCGGCGCGCAGTGTAAAAAAGCGGCTCATGTAAGCAATGAGCGGCAGAATGGGCGTCAGCATGTCGCGGGTATTACCTTCCTGACGGGTTTCGCCGTTGATCAGTAAGCACAGCCCGGTCTGCTGCGCATCACCAAATTCACTCACCGGGATAAAACCGCTGACAGGACAGGATCCATCGAAACCCTTGGCCTTTTCCCACGGCTGACCGGCAGCTTTGAACTGCGTCTGCAAATCGCGCAGCGTCAAATCCAGCGCCAGACCGTATCCGGCAATGGCATTGGCGACGCGGTCTTCCGTCGCCTGTTTCAATGGCGTGCCGATAAGCACCGCCAGTTCCACTTCGTGATGTACCGTGCCGAGACCCGTGGGCAATGCGATAGGCTGGCGGATATCGCACAGCGCCGTTTCCGGTTTGATAAATATCACCGGTTCGGCAGATACCTGGCTGCCCATCTCTTTAATGTGATCGGCGTAGTTATTGCCGACACACACCACTTTATTCACTGGAAAATCCAGTAACGCGCCCTGCCAGTCCCGGTGTTGGTACATAACGTCACTCCTTAGTGAAAAGTCGTTAGCCGCTGAACGGATTATGCGGCGCAGGTGCCAGCGGTGCGGACGGCGTTGCAGGCGATGGTGATGGTGTTGCTGGTGTAAGTTCGCCAGTCGGCGCCGGAGCCTGTCCCTGCGCGGCCATAATGCCGTCAGCCATCATACCGATGCTCAGTGCGAAATACGTTGAACGATTCCAGTGCATGATCGTGCGGAAATTGTCGTAAACCAGGAACGCGCGCCCCTGCACATCATCTGGCGTGATGATCCACGCACGGGTTGCCGTCGAGGCCAGCGGGCTGCCATCTGCCTGAGTAACACCCTGTTGCTGCCAGTAACTGGCGGGGTGCATCTGGTTATTTTTCAGGCCTGCCTGGGCGGCATCAAAGTTAGCGGGAAGTTTAACTTCCTGACCCCAGCCCTGATTGCCCTTCCAGCCTTCTTTAGATAAGTAATTTGCCGTGGAGGCAAACACGTCGTCAGTGTTTTTCCAGATATCGATTTTGCCGTCGCCGTTGCCGTCAGCGCCGTAGTTAAGATACGAGCTCGGCATGAACTGCGATTGTCCCATCGCACCCGCCCACGAGCCTTTCATCATATCGCCGGAGGCATGGCCGGAATCGACGATTTTAAGCGCGGACATAAATTCTTTGGTGAAGAAAGCTTCGCGGCGGCCTTCGAAGGCCAGCGTCGCCAGCGCTGAGAACACATCCTCTTTACCCTGAATTTTACCGAAGCTGCTTTCCATCCCCCACAGGGCGACGATGTACTGCGGCTGCACACCATAGCGATCGCTCGCCTGTTGCAACGCAGGCAGATTGTTGCGGTACTGTTCCTGACCGGCTTTAATTTTCCACTCAGGCAGAACGCGGGTCAGGTAATCATCAAGGGTGATTTTCTTTTCGAGCTGATTGCGGTCGGAACTGATGACGCGATCGACGAAATGAATAGTAGCGAAGGTACTGTCAATGGTTTGCTGGCTGATGCCCTGCGCACGCGCCTGAGCCTTAAGCTGTTCTACGTATGCCGGAAACTCTGCCGGATCCCTACCCTGTTCAGCCAGAGAGGTTTTAGCGGGCGCAGCAGTGGGTGCAGTAGCAGGTGCCTGGGCAGCAGCGGCTGGCGGTGTTGCGGGTTGCCCGGAGGTTGCTTTCTGTGCTGCGCAACCGCTGAGGATAATCAGGGGCGTTAAGACTGCCAGTGCCGACAATTTCATCAAACTCTTCCTTTTGACATTCAAAAAATGATTCATCGCTGTAACCTTAGATACTACAACGATGAATGCAAGTTAAGACGTCGGAAAGTTCGGGAAATGGCGTAACAAATGTCAGGAACGCGTTATTTATTGCTGTCACTCAGGTGAGTGTTCAATAAACTTTCAACCGGCGGTGGCACTTGCAGATAATAACCTTGTTCTTCGAGTGCCTGTCGTACTTTGGCAATATCGGCAGTAGCTAATTTTTCGCGGGTCGCCAGATTTAGCATCATTGAAAACTGTGGCACGCCAAAACCTTTGAGTAATTCTTCAGGCACGCGAGAGAAATCGTCTTTTTTTTCTACATAAAGATATGTCTGGTCACGTTTAGTACTTCGATAGATCACACAATACATTTTTTTAACTCTATTAAATTGAAACGGTGGCTTGCCTAGATATAACTGTAACTATACCATGCTTAACGTACATCGGAATATCGCCCCCCGAGTGGTATTCCGGGGATTTAGAGTTGCAAAGACTGAGTCAGGATAGATGTCACAATCGCCAATAGAACTAAAAGGCAGCAGTTTTACCTTATCGGTTGTTCATTTACACAGTTCACAACCTGAGGTTATTTATCAGGCATTACAGGAAAAAGTGGAGCAAGCGCCCGCCTTTTTGAAAAATGCCCCTGTTGTTATCAACGTTGCCTCACTGAGTGGTGAAGCAAACTGGAAAGACATTCAACAGGCTGTCGCTTCTGCAGGCTTTCGCGTTGTTGGCATCAGTGGTTGCAAAGACGAAAAGCAAAAACGCGCACTTTCCCGCACCGGTCTCCCGTTGCTGAGTGAAGGCCGTGCACAGCGTATCGCCGCCGAGCCGCCTGTTCCTGTCGTGCCCGACAATGCCCCGGCCAAAACCCGCATTGTCAGTACTCCGGTCAGATCCGGACAACAAATTTATGCCCGTAACAGCGACCTCATTGTGACGAGCAGCGTCAGCGCAGGTGCGGAACTGATTGCCGATGGCAACATCCACATCTACGGCATGATGCGAGGAAGAGCGCTGGCCGGTGCCGCCGGTGATGCAAACTGTCAGATTTTTTGCACACACCTCGGCGCAGAGTTAGTCTCTATCGCAGGGCAATACTGGTTGAGTGACCAAATCCCGGCCGATTATCTCGGTCAGGCCGCGCGCCTCAGCCTGATAAATAACGTGTTAACCATACAACCTTTAAACTAAGCCCTTTTGACAAGGAATCCATTCATGGCACGCATCATAGTTGTTACATCGGGTAAAGGGGGCGTTGGCAAGACCACTTCAAGCGCGGCCATCGCTACCGGTTTAGCTCAAAAAGGCAAGAAAACTGTTGTTATCGATTTCGATATTGGTTTACGTAACCTCGACCTGATCATGGGCTGTGAACGCCGCGTGGTCTACGATTTCGTTAACGTGATCCAGGGTGACGCCACGCTGAATCAGGCACTTATCAAAGATAAGCGCACCGATAACCTGTTCATTCTGCCGGCTTCGCAAACGCGTGACAAAGACGCGCTGACCCACGAAGGCGTAGAAAAAATTCTTAATGATTTAAACGAAATGCAGTTCGACTTCGTGGTGTGCGATTCTCCTGCGGGCATCGAAACCGGCGCGCTGATGGCCCTGTATTTTGCCGATGAGGCGATTATCACCACTAACCCGGAAGTCTCTTCAGTTCGTGACTCCGACCGCATTTTGGGCATTTTGTCTTCAAAATCTCGTCGTGCGGAAAAAGGCTTAGAGCCTATCAAAGAACATCTGCTTCTCACTCGCTATAACCCGGGCCGCGTAAGCCGTGGCGATATGCTGAGCATGGAAGACGTGCTGGAAATCCTGCGTATTCCACTGCTGGGCGTGATCCCTGAAGACCAGTCAGTCCTGCGTGCGTCCAACCAGGGCGAGCCGGTGATCCTGGATCAGGAATCCGATGCGGGTAAAGCGTACGATGACACCGTCAGCCGTTTGCTTGGTGAAGAACGTGCGTTCCGTTTTATTGAGGAAGAGAAGAAGAGTTTCCTGAAACGCCTTTTTGGGGGATAAACCATGGCCTTGTTAGATTTCTTTCTGTCCCGTAAAAAGCCGACAGCCAATATAGCCAAGGAACGGCTACAGATCATCGTAGCAGAGCGACGTCGGGGGGACAGCGAGCCCTCCTACTTGCCTGACCTGAAGCGCGACATTTTAGCGGTGATCTGTAAGTATATTAAGATTGACCCTGAAATGTTGCAGGTTCAGTTCGAGCAAAAAGGTGACGATATCTCCGTACTGGAGCTTAACGTCACCCTGCCGGAATCGGAAGAAACGCCTAAATGACAGCAGTTGATTTGCCTGTTTTGATGGTTTTTCTGCCAAAATAGTGTCCCCCTGTTTTTCAGGGGGGCTACTTAAAAACAACTCGTTTAATTTTATACTGTATAACTGCACACTGTTTAAATAACCAGCCCTGATATCTATTCCTCTTTTTCTTTTTTCGCAAAACTCTGATTAAGACTCCTCCCATTTAGCCTCATCTTTACTCGCTTTAATGTGTAGCCTCGCCTTTTTTTCGATCGGCACGTTGTTGCAGATTATTAAGACGACGGCTGGAATAAAATCCAGCCATAAAAAAAGAGCGGAAATAATTCCGCCCTTAGTATTCATTGACTGAATTTAATATCCCTTTGGGGATGTCGAATCAGTAATCTTTCAGTATTTCTGCCAGCCTTTCCGCTAACAGTTTGCCGCGCCAGCCGCTGATTAATTCTGGCTGAGATTCCTTGTTTTTTAACTTCCAGTGGCTACTGAGCAATTGATTAATCTGGCGTCGTGAAGCCAGCAGTTCGACGCTTAGTCCACTCTCTTCGCTCACCGTCTGAATCAGCGCTTTAATGTCTTTAAATACTTTGCGATAACCCGCCTGGTCGATCAGATTGAGGATAGGCGCCGGCAGTTCAGACTCATCCAGCGCATTGGATTCTTCTACCAACGCCAGCAGCGTGCGTCCGTGATAACGAATTTCCGGGCCGCTCAGGCCAAGGGATTCGAGCTCGCCAAGCGATCCTGGCTGATAACGTGCAACCTGCCAGAGGTTTTCTTCACGCACGACAAAATTCACCGCCAGGTCACGCTGACGCGCCTGATTGAGGCGCCACGCAGCCAGCAGCTTCAGGCAACCTAGCTGACGCGGACGCAGCTGGAAAGCATTGGGAATTTCGAGATAAGCCAGTTCCGGTTGCAGCACTTCTTTGCGGCGGCGGCACAAAGCCAGACACTCATCCAGCGCAGCGTCCATCCACCCTGCTTCTTCGGTTTCTTTCATCAGCTGATCGGCGAGCGGCAACAGATACCAGACGTCGGCGGCAGCGTACACGCACTGCTTTTCACTCAGAGGACGGGCAATCCAGTCGGTACGCGATTCACTTTTATCCAGTTCCACGCCGGTCGTTTCCGCGACCAGACGCGCAAAACCACAAGACAGCGGACGACCGCTGAACGCGGCCAGAATCTGCGTATCAATCAGCGGCGTGGGCATCACACCAAACGCGTTGAGAAAAACTTCCAGATCTTCGCTGCCTGCGTGCAGGAATTTCACCACATCAGGATTGGTCAGCAGATCAATAAAGGGTTGCCAGGCGGTGATCGGCAAAGGGTCAATCAGCGTCAGTTTTTCGCCGTCAAATAACTGGATCAGGCCCAGCTGCGGGTAATAAGTGCGAGTGCGGACAAACTCGGTATCCAGCGCAATTTTGCTGTGCGCTTTGGCCTGAAGGCAAACCTGCTCCAGTGCATCATTGGTAGTAATCAACTGATAATTCAAATCTTAATTCTCTTAATCATAACTGCGTTATAACGTGACAATTCCGGACAATGCCGGCGTTGGGAGTCTGACCACGACTGAACAGCGCGCTCACCGTTATGCAGCGTCCTGTTTGGGATCGGCTTTCGGTTTTGCCTGCTCATCGCGAAGTTCGCGCCGGAGGATTTTACCGACGTTAGACTTCGGTAACTCGTCGCGGAACTCGACTATCTTCGGAACTTTGTAGCCGGTTAATAACCGGCGGCAATGTGCCAGGAGTTCTTCGCTGGTCAGTGACGGGTCTTTCTTCACCACGCAAATTTTGACGATTTCACCCGACGCGTCATTCGGAACGCCAATAGCAGCGACCTCAAGAACCTTGTCATGCTGTGAAACCACCTCTTCAATTTCGTTAGGGTAGACGTTGAAACCGGAAACCAGAATCATGTCTTTTTTACGGTCAACAATCCGTATGAAACCCTGCTCGTCCACTGTAACGATATCGCCCGTCGATAACCAGCCATCTTTTAGCACCTCATCGGTGGCCGACGGCCGTTGCCAGTAGCCCAGCATCACCTGCGGGCCACGTACCAGCAGCTCGCCCGGCTCGCCCGCGGCGACATCCTGACCGTTATCGTCCACCAGCCGTATTTCCGTAGATGGCACCGGTAATCCAATGCTGCCGCTGTAATGCTTGAGATCGTAAGGGTTACCGGCCACCAGCGGTGAACACTCGGTCAGACCGTAACCTTCCAGCAAGTGTTTGCCGGTGAGTTTTTCCCAT
Organism: Rahnella sp. 1L-D-7-B-C2; assembly: GCF_057290995.1. Lineage (NCBI taxonomy): Bacteria > Pseudomonadati > Pseudomonadota > Gammaproteobacteria > Enterobacterales > Yersiniaceae > Rahnella > Rahnella sp. 1L-D-7-B-C2. The sequence goes on from NZ_JBXAVQ010000002.1 coordinate 91,432, forward strand.
TTATCCGCCACCGATTTCTGCACCGACATTCCACCACCGACCGAGAGACGCAGAGTGGAGAAATCCAGTTCGCGGAAATCTTCATTATTAAGCAGTGCGTTGAATAAGGTATTCACGCCGCTGATGGCAGTAAACGGATACTTCGCCAGCTCTTTCACCATCCCCGGCACATCGCGTGGATTGGTGATAAGCAAACTGCGTCCCCCCATTTCGAGGAACAGCAGACAATTCACGGTCAGCGCGAAAATGTGATACAGCGGTAACGCCGTCACCACCAGTTCATGCCCCGGTCGCAGCAGCGGCGCGTAGGCAGCTTTCGCCTGCTCCAGATTCGCCTGCATATTACGGTGAGTCAGCATCGCGCCTTTCGCCACGCCGGTCGTGCCGCCGGTGTATTGCAGGAACGCCAGATCGTCATTAATCACATCAGGCTTGATGTATTGCAGACGTCGTCCACGCTGCAGGGCGGTGCGGAAAGAAATTGCGTTAGGCAGATGGTATTTCGGCACCAGCCGTTTGACATATTTGACGACAAAATTCACCAGCGTGCCTTTGGCCGCAGAGAGCTGGTCGCCCATACGGGTCAGGATCACATGCTTTATCTGCGTTTTGTACGCCACTTTTTCCAGCGTATGGGCAAAGTTGGAGACAATCACAATGGCGCTTGCACCGCTGTCGTTAAGCTGATGTTCCAGCTCGCGCGGCGTATACAACGGATTCACGTTAACCACAACCATGCCGGCGCGCAGAACACCAAACAGCGCAATCGGATATTGCAGCAGGTTAGGCATCATCAGAGCTACGCGGTCACCTTTCTGTAAACCCAGTTCGTTTTGCAGATAGGCGGCAAAGGCACGGCTGCGCTCTTCGAGTTTCCGAAAAGTCATCACCTCGCCCATGTTGATGAATGCCGGGCTGTCGGCATAACGCAATGTGGCGTTCTCAAACATTTCGACCAGCGAGCTGTAGCGGTCGGGATCGATGTTCTCAGGAACATCTGCCGGATAACGTTTTAGCCAAACCTTTTCCAAGGTATTACTCCTGAATTTGTTACCGTCTCAATTCGATATGCGACGAGTTTTATCACGTCTTTAACAATATTTTAACTCAGCTTACCAGTTGCGTTTTAAACAATGTCGAGGTTGAGAGGCGGGTCACTATTTACCTGCCATCCGTGGCAAAAAAAGAAAAAGGCGGCAATTAAGCCGCCTTAACAACGATCTCATCTGTCTGTTACTTCTTCGGTGGCGGCACAACCGGTGGTGCACCGCGAGCAGGTGGTGGCGCTCCATGAGGCGGCTGTCCGCCATGTGGGGCTTGCCCGACGTGCGGCGGTGGCGCTCCGTGAGGAGGTTTATTCGGTGACGACGCTCTCCACCCGTGCGGGCCCCATGTCATACCAGCCGGGCCCGAACCCCGGCCCAAACCCTCGCCCCCAGGAATCGTAGGGGCCTCCGTAACCCCAGCCCCAAGGCCCCATCGGTTGCGGCGGCATGACCACCTGCTGCTGGATCCGCCAGCGTTTATAGCTGTTGACATTGACCGTCACGAATTCATACGACGTCTCGCCAATCTTACCCTTCTCGACACCGGTAATCGGCCCGACAACGGTGACCAGCTGGTTGCGGTAATCCACCGGATCCACAAACCCGTTGATGTAGGCCAGAATGCGCCCACGTGATGCTGCGCCTAAAATCGGTCGCGCACCGTCATCCAACGGAACGGTAGCAATTTCGAGACGGGTTTTGTTTTGCAAATTGGTGATGGAAACCACTTTGCCGCCAAAACGTGACTCCTGCCCGACGTACAGATTCGGCGCGCCCTGCACCGCCTGTAAATTCATCTGCGGCGTGGCCGTCGTACCACGAATTTCATCGGGTACGGTGACACAACCTGATACAACCAGTACGCTCAGCGCGACTGCACTCAACGCCAGTTTTTTACCTTGTGTAGCTGAGAACTGCTGAACTGTGGACCACTTACGCATTGCAATGACTCCTGTGCATACTCTCAACTCTGACCACTTTTTTAGGGACAAGTTGCCATCATTACCGGCCTGGCAGCTTTTTCCACGTCACTTCATTACGCAGATAGGTCGGTTCAGCGTCTTGCGGATCCACGCGAACACCGTTTTCCCAGAGCTGAAGCGCCAGCGGCAGCATGTCTTCCGCCTGCGGCAGTAACATTTTGCCATCAAATAATTCTGCAACAGAAGATTCGCCCAACAAATGCGGATAGGTTTCCCAGCCGGTACCGACGGTGGCAAAACGCCCCGATAACTCTGCTGCATGCGCCTGAAGCTGTTCCGGCTTGATCACTTTTTCGGTATCTTCGCCATGCCAGACTCCCAGCGCATCGCGGGTAAATTCGCCCCAATACACTTCGCCCATACGGGCATCAATAGCGGCCAGCACCTGTTGTGCGCCAGTCTGGCGATACGCGCCCTGCGCCATGGTTTGTAAGGTCGAGACGGGGAGCAACGGCAACTCTGCGCCAAACGCCAGCCCCTGAGCCACGCCAATGCCGATACGCACGCCGGTAAAACTGCCCGGCCCACGGCCAAAGGCCAGCGCGTCCAGCTGACTGAGCGTCAGCCCGGCTTCGGCGAGGATCTGCTGCACCAGCGGCAAAATGCGCTGCGTATGCTCGCGGGCGCAAAGTTCAAAATGAGCGAGCGTTTCGCCCTGATTATAAATCGCAACCGAACAGGCTTCTGTCGCCGTATCAATTGCTAAAATTCGTGTGGACATGCCAAACCTCAGGCGGGGGATTGAATGAGTTAAACCCTTTTTTGCGGGGCGGATCCTAGCATAAACAACGGGCTATTTCTGCTCTTCAGCGTGTTGTAAAAAGCGGATCGCTTGCGCTAAATCACGCGTGCGCGGTGCGGGTGGCAGGCTGTTGAGGAAAACTTCGCCATACGGACGCATTACCAGACGGTTATCGCAAATCACCATCACGCCGCGATCGTCGGTATCACGGATCAACCGCCCGACGCCCTGCTTAAGCGTGATCACCGCATCGGGTAATTGTACTTCATTGAACGGATCGCCGCCGCGCAGTCGACAATCTTCAATACGCGCTTTCAATAGCGGGTCGTCCGGTGAGGTGAACGGCAGTTTATCAATGATGACGCACGACAGCGCATCACCGCGAACATCGACACCTTCCCAGAAGCTGCTGGTGGCAACCAGCAACGCATTGCCGGCTTCAACAAATTGCGCCAGGAGCTGGCCTTTACTGGTTTCACCCTGCAACAGCACCGGCAAGGTGAGCGTCGCGCGGAACTCTTCTGCCAGCTCACGCATCATCTGGTTCGACGTACACAGGAAGAAACAGCGGCCTTTATTGGCTTCGATCAGCGGGCGCAACATCCGGGCCAGCTGTTTCGAGATACCGCGAACGTTGGTCTCCGGCAGAAAGCGCGGCACGCAGAGCATCGCCTGTGTGGCGTAATCAAACGGGCTGGGGAGCAGCAGTGTTTCGGCGTCATCCAGCCCCAGACGGTCGGTAAAATGATGCAGCTGATCGTTCACCGAAAGCGTCGCTGAGGTAAAAATCCATGCGCCCGGTTTTTCTTTCATCATGTCACTAAATTTATCAGTCACGGACAACGGCGTCAGGGCCAGCACGAAGTTACGCGAGTTGCATTCATACCAGTAGCTGTAGCCGGGAATGGAGACGTCTTTCAGGCGTTTAAGACGGTTACGGTACAGCGTGGCGCGCTCGAAGGCGGCATCCAGCAAAGCTGAACGGCCGAGCGACAGTTTGACCACGTCGTAGCAAAGCTCCAGTGCGTCATCGAGCAGTAACAGCGCGCGCTGGATAGCGGTCTGGCTGAGCACGTCGCGCAGGTTACCGCGAAAACCGGGCTCGCCGAGCGCCAGACGAAAATCCATCGTGCTCTGGCTGAGGCGGTCGGCACTTTTCTGCAACTGCACGGAATCGCGCACTTCAGTGCGATAAGCGATGTTTATATCTTTTGCCATGTCCAGCAGCTGGCGGCTGGTCAGCTGCTGGCCAAAGTACTGGCTGGCGATATCGGGGATCTGATGGGCTTCATCGAAAATCATCACGTCGGCCTGCGGGATCAGTTCACCGAAGCCGCTCTCCTTGACCACCATATCGGCCATAAACAGGTGATGATTGACCACCACGACGTCAGCGTCCATCGCCTTACGACGGGCTTTAACCACGAAGCACTCTTTGTACAGTGGGCAGTCGCTGCCGAGGCAATTGTCATTCGTGCTGGTGACCAGCGGCCAGACAAAACTGTCTTCCGGCACCACGTTACAGGTACTGATATCGCCTTCTTCCGTGTTGCTCGACCAGTGACGAAGATGCGCCAGTTCGCTCAGCGCCTGACTGGCAAGATCGCCACCGGACAACGATTGCTGTTCGAGACGTTCCAGACACAGATAGTTTGAGCGCCCTTTAAGCAGCGCCAGACGCCCTTTGAATTTCAGCGCGGCGGCGACTTTCGGCAGATCGCGGGAATAGAGCTGATCCTGTAAGTTTTTAGAGCCAGTGGAGATAATGACTTTTTTGCCCGAGCGCAATGCCGGGGCGAGATAAGCGTAGGTTTTGCCGGTGCCGGTACCGGCTTCCACCACCAGCCCCTGCTTTTCGCTGATGGCTTTGCTGACAGCCTGCGCCATCAGACGCTGAGGTTCACGGGGTTTAAAACCTTCAATTTTCTGCGCTAAAGCGCCGTCTGTTGCAAAATCGTCTGTCACGCTGTCTCTCTACCTGTACGGATCAGCAGTGATTATGCCAATCCCTTGCCTTCACTACCACCGCCATCTGCCAATCCAACGCATTCAGCCTTTGTGATACCCTTACGGCCATCAATAAAAAGTGACTAACAGGAGCACACAATTTATGACTATCGAACGGATCCGACCTGAGCCACGCATGTCCGATGTGGTCATCCACAACGACACGATTTATTACACCGCCGTGCCGGAAAATCTGGACGCGAACGCGAAAGATCAGACGGCTGAAACGCTGGCCATCATCGATGCAGTGCTGACCGAAGCCGGTTCAGACAAAAGTAAAATCCTCGATGCCACGCTGTTCCTGGTACACAAAGAAGATTTTCCGGCGATGAATGAGGCGTGGGACGCGTGGGTTTCGCCAGGCAATGCGCCGGTGCGCTGCACGGTGCAGGCCAATCTGATGAACCCGAAATATAAGATTGAAATCAAAATCATCGCCGCACGTTAAGGGCTGACAACAGACATAAAAAAACCTCCCGCGGGAGGTTTTTGTTTCACGATAGCAAATCAGTTCGCCGCACCGGATACGGCTTCTTTGGCCAGCTCAGTGATGCGTGCGTAATCGCCGCTTTCCAGCGCGTCCGCAGGCACCAGCCATGAACCGCCGATACAGAGCACGCTTTTCAGTGCCAGATAGTCACGGTAGTTTTTCGGGGTGATCCCGCCTGTCGGGCAGAAACGCACTTGCGGGAACGGCCCTGCGATCGCCTGCAACGCTTTAACGCCACCGTTGGCTTCCGCCGGGAAGAATTTGAATTCACGCAGACCGGCATCCAGACCCATCATCAGTTCAGACACGGTGCAGATCCCCGGGATCAATGGAATTGAACCGGCATTAGCCGCTTTCAACAGCGCGTCAGTCAGACCGGGGCTGATGGCGAACTGCGCACCGGCTTCGGTGACTTCTGCCAGCTGCTGCGGATTAAGCACGGTACCCGCGCCAATGATCGCTTCCGGCACTTCTTTCGCAATGGCACGGATAGCGTCCATCGCACACGCAGTACGCAAGGTGACTTCCAGTACACGCACGCCGCCGGCAACCAGTGCCTTCGCCAACGGAACCGCGTGTTCCAGTTTATTGATCACAATCACAGGAACAACCGGCCCTGAGGTCAGAATTTGTTCCGCGCTTGTTTTCCAGTTTTTCATCTTGTTCTCCATTCATGCCCGCAGGCATCGTTGTGATTGATGGCGCGCCCCTGCCACAGGGTCCTGCAAATGAAACTTTGCCGGATACCGACCACACCCGATTGGACAATACTACTATTCCTAACTGCTAAAAGCCTTGATGTGACATAAAAAAACGCTGCATAAGCAGCGTTTTTCTAATGAAGCCTCGTTACTCGAACTCGTTCCATGAACGGCCGTCGCGGGTGATCATCGCCACAGACGCCACCGGACCCCATGTCCCGGACTGGTAAGGTTTTGGTGCTTCGCTTTCCGCCGCCCACGCGTTCATGATGGAGTCGACCCACTTCCAGGCTTCTTCTACTTCGTCACGACGCACGAACAGCGCCTGGATCCCACGCATGGTTTCCAGCAGCAGACGCTCGTAAGCATCGGCGATGTGCTGCTCGTTGAAAGTTTCGGTGAAGCTCAAATCCAGCTTAGTGGTTTGCAGACGGTGTTTGTGCTCCAGACCCGGTACTTTGTTCAGCACTTCGATCTCGATACCTTCATCCGGTTGCAGACGAATGGTCAGCTTGTTCTGCGGCAACTGCTGGTAAGAATCACGGAACAGGTTCAGCGCAGGGTTTTTGAAATACACCACGACTTCTGAACATTTGCTCGGCAGACGTTTACCGGTACGCAGATAGAACGGCACGCCCGCCCACTGCCAGTTGTCGATATCCACACGGATAGAAACGAAGGTTTCCGTGGTGCTGGATTTTTTCGCACCCTCTTCTTCCAGATAGCCGGGGACTTTTTTGCCCTGCACAAAACCGGCAGTGTACTGGCCACGCACAGTATTTTCACGCACGTTGGACTGATCGATGCGGCGCAGCGAGCGTAACACTTTGACCTTTTCGTCACGGATGCGGTCCGTGCTCAGATCGGCCGGTGGAGACATGGCAATCATGGTCAGGATTTGCAGTAAGTGGTTCTGGATCATATCGCGCATCTGACCCGCTTCATCGAAGTAACCCCAACGGCCTTCGATACCCACTTCTTCCGCCACGGTGATTTGCACATGATCGATGGTACGGTTGTCCCAGTTACTGGCGAACAGGTTGTTGGCGAAACGCAGCGCCAGCAGGTTCAGAACCGTTTCTTTACCCAGATAGTGGTCGATACGGTAAACCTGAGACTCGGCAAAGTATTCCGCAACCTGATCGTTGATGACCTGAGAAGACTCGAGGGAATGGCCCAGCGGTTTTTCCATCACGACGCGCGCAGGTTCTTTATTCAGCCCTGCTTCACCCAGACCCCGGCAGATAGCCCCGAAGTGGCTTGGCGCAATCGCAAAGTAGTTAATGGTGGCGCGGTTCTTCTGGTCGAGCATCTTGCCCAACACTTTGAAATGCTTCAGATCGTTGACATCAAGGTTACAGAAATCAAGACGGGCACTGAGTTTTCCCCACAGTTCCGGATCAATTTTTTCTTTCATGAAGGTGGTCAGCGCTTCTTTGACCACTTCGGTATAGGCCGCTTTGTCCCATTCCGCACGTCCGACGCCGATGATTTTGGTGTCAGGGTGAATGTGACCTGCTTTCTCTAACTGATACAGGGAAGGCAACAGTTTACGGCGCGCAAGATCGCCTTTTGCACCGAAAATAACCAGGTCACACGCCTGGGCTGTCTGGGTTACCGCCATGTTCTTCTCCTTAATGCAGGAATACCTTTCATAGTTCGGGCTGCCAATGCTTAAGCTGCAAGCCGAATATCGCGGGTACATATTGTAATTTTATTTCAGCAACAATGTACTCTGATTGCCTGTAAGCCGTAAACCTTGATCTGAGTGCGTGATAACTCTTCGGAAAACCTTCTTTTTATCATAAGTCTCTGGGATACCGTCAAAACCCCCTGCATCCTGTAATTTTATGACAAAACCGAACGGAATTTACCATACTGAAAGTTAGATCTCGGTCAAACTCTGACAAAAAAAGCCGTTATTTCGCCTGACTGACGCTGCCAACGGGATAATGCGCGTAGTATATTTTCATCAAACAGACATGATTTCCTCTTTTCAAAGAAATCGTCGAAACCTATGAGTGGCATGCTTATGAATACGTTGGAAAAAATCCAGACCCATCTCGACATTCTGAGTAAATCAGAACGAAAAGTGGCCGAAGTTATCCTGGCATCACCAAACATAGCTATCCACTCCAGTATCGCCACTCTCGCCCGCATGGCCGATGTCAGCGAACCTACTGTAAACCGTTTTTGCCGTCGCCTCGACACAAAAGGGTTTCCAGATTTTAAATTGCATCTGGCACAAAGTCTGGCAAACGGCACGCCTTACGTGAACCGTAACGTCGACGAGGGTGACAGTGTCAGCGCCTATACCAGTAAAATCTTCGAATCGGCCATGGCCAGCCTCGATCAGGTGAAAAACACCCTCGATATTGCGGCCATCAACCGCGCCGTTGATTTACTCACTCAGGCCAAAAAGATTTCTTTCTTTGGACTGGGCGCATCCGCCGCAGTGGCGCATGATGCCATGAACAAATTCTTCCGCTTCAACATTCCGGTGGTGTATTTCGACGATATCGTCATGCAACGCATGAGCTGCATGAACTCCAGTGAGGGCGACGTCGTGGTGCTGATTTCACACACCGGGCGCACCAAGAATCTGGTCGAACTGGCGCAGCTGGCTCGTGAAAACGACGCCACAGTCATCGCCATCACCTCTTTTAATACACCGCTGGCGCACGAAGCAACGCTGGCGCTGTTACTGGATGTTCCGGAAGATACCGACGTTTATATGCCAATGGTCTCGCGTATCGCCCAGCTCACGCTCATCGACGTACTGGCCACCGGTTTTACGCTGCGCCGGGGCACAAAATTCAGAGATAACCTGAAGCGCGTCAAAGAAGCGTTGAAAGAATCGCGCTTTGATAAAGGGACAGTCGTCCTTGTGCAGCCTGAATAAGCCATTTTCACACTAACAAGTTGCAGATTTAATAGGGAGTCTGGCCGGAAATCTTCGCGCAATGTGCGCAGGTTAAACGTCAGACACGAGGTCAGCGGGTCACACAGGTGAAACCCTTTTGTATTACAATTACACCTCAACCCAATGTGGACTCGCTGTTTTTTGCAGTAAAGGCACCAGTTAACGAACGGAGTAAGCATGTCCAGAAGACTCAGAAGAACGAAGATCGTTACCACACTCGGTCCCGCTACAGACCGCGATAATAACCTTGAAAAGATCATTGCTGCCGGCGCTAACGTCGTACGCATGAACTTCTCACACGGTACCGCTGAAGACCACATTTTGCGCGCTAACAAAGTGCGTGAAATCGCCGCCCGCCTTGGCCGCCACGTGGCAATTCTTGGCGATTTGCAGGGCCCGAAAATCCGCGTATCCACCTTCAAGGAAGGCAAAGTCTTCCTTAATATCGGTGACAAATTCCTGCTCGATGCCAATATGAGCAAAGGCGAAGGCGACAAAGAGAAAGTCGGTATCGACTATAAAGGTCTGCCTGCTGACGTTGTGCCGGGCGACATCCTGCTGCTCGACGATGGTCGCGTACAGCTGAAAGTGCTTGAAGTTCAGGGCATGAAAGTTTTCACAGAAGTCACCGTTGGCGGCCCGCTGTCCAACAACAAAGGCATCAACAAGCTGGGCGGCGGTCTTTCCGCTGAAGCCCTGACTGAGAAAGACAAAGCAGACATTATTACTGCGGCCAAAATGGACGTAGATTTCCTGGCAGTTTCTTTCCCACGCACCGGCGAAGATCTTAACTATGCACGCCGTCTGGCGCGTGCGGCAGGCTGTAACGCGCAGATTGTCTCGAAAGTAGAACGTGCGGAAGCCGTGGCCAGCGATGCGGCGATGGATGACATCATTCTGGCCTCTGACGTTGTGATGGTCGCCCGCGGAGATTTAGGGGTAGAAATCGGTGACCCGGAACTGGTGGGTATTCAGAAAAAACTGATCCGCCGTGCCCGTCAGCTGAACCGTGCGGTGATAACCGCCACGCAGATGATGGAATCGATGATAACCAACCCGATGCCAACCCGTGCCGAAGTTATGGACGTGGCGAACGCCGTGCTCGACGGCACGGATGCGGTGATGCTCTCTGCCGAAACCGCCGCTGGCCAGTATCCTTCAGAAACTGTTGCCGCGATGGCGCGCGTCTGTCTGGGTGCGGAAAAAATCCCAAGCATCAATGTTTCCAAACACCGTCTGGACGTTGAATTCGATAACACCGAAGAAGCCATTGCCATGTCCGCCATGTATGCGGCCAACCACCTGAAAGGCGTGACAGCGATCATTTCCATGACCGAATCCGGACGCACCGCACTGATGCTTTCCCGCATCAGCTCCGGTCTGCCTATCTTCGCCATGTCCCGTCATGAACATACACTGAACCTGACCGCTATTTACCGTGGCGTAACGCCGGTGTTCTTCGACAGCCATAACGACGGCGTGGCGGCAGCGCAGGACGCGGTGAATCTGCTGCGTGATAAAGGTTATCTGCTTTCCGGCGATCTGGTGATTATCACTCAGGGTGATGTCATGAGCACCATCGGTACGACAAATACCAGCCGCGTCTTACGCGTTGAGTAAGAGTACGTATTCAACAAGAGTACGCATTGAATAAATGAAAGTGTAATAAGATATTTATTTTAAGCCCACAGCGATGTGGGCTTTTTTATTTATACTGAAAATCATTCTCTCGCCCTGTTATTTGTAAGGTCATAGACAACGTCATGTTGATCATTATTTTGCCACTCTGCTGTCATATTTTTGACGTTTTGTTACCCGCTCACTTTAATTTCCTAAAATACCCCTTCCCTTTCTGCGCCTAAATATAACTTTTTACCTTCTCAGAGAGATGTTTAAACGCAATAAAATGAATAAAAAATACAGATTACTCTGGTGTGATTATGAATCATTTAAGGTTTCCCCGCCTGTTTATGTGATATGCATCACATAAAATCATGAAATCCGCGTGGAGATGATAAATGTTCAATGCCAACATTGAATGATAATGATTTGCATTTATAATGATTCGCATTCGTTAAATCCTTGTATAAATCCGCATTAAGGAAATCACACAAGAGAAACCACTATAAATTCCAGTTTATGAAGATTTTAAAAATTAAAAACTGACAGGCATGGCCATAAGCCCTGCCCGATAACGCATACGTCCAAAACATGATCCCTGGAAAATCCGGGCGGACGCCCCACGCCCGCAGCGGAATAACTGCCACATAATAAGGTGCCAAAATGAGCCAGATAAATAATTGGGAATTGATGCAAATTCCGGCCGCTTCTGCGAAGGAAATAAGTAAAAATCAGGGTTATATTTTCAATCAAAACAGCACGCCGGAATGGCAGGCGCAGATTGAGCAAGGCATTGAGTTAATTAAATCTCACATTAACCACACGGAAAAACCTTTTTCTGGCGTTTCCCCGGCTGAATTAGCCGAGCAATTTCGCCATATAGATTTGACCAAACCTTTAGCCGGAACACGGCTGGCGTTGGAAGAACTGGATGATTTATATCTTCAGCATGCGGTCTATTTCCATCACCCGAAATACCTCGCTCACCTCAACTGCCCGACCGTGGTGCCCTCACAGCTGGCAGAGCTGTTTATCAGCGCGATTAACTCCTCGGTAGATACCTGGGATCAGAGCGCAGGCGGCACGCTGATTGAGCAAAAGGTGATTGACTGGACACTGGCGCGCATCGGATTTGGCGCGCAATCAGACGGCATTTTCACCAGCGGTGGCACCCAGTCTAACCTGATGGCAATGCTGCTGGCACGCGACAGCCACTGCAAACGTACCCGCCCGCAGCACAGCATCAAATATCATGGCCTGCCGCCGGAAGCCAATCGCTGGCGTATTTTCAGTTCACAGGTCAGCCATTTCAGCATTCAGAAATCCGCCGCCCTGCTCGGCCTGGGCTATGACGCCGTGGTACCGGTTGCCTGCGACAGCGCATTTCGCATGGACATCAGCGCGCTTAAAGCTGAAATCGACCTTTGCCACGCAGAAGGCCTGATCCCGATTGCGGTTGTCGCCACCGCCGGCACCACCGATTTCGGCAGTATCGATCCACTCAATGAGATCGCTGAAATCTGCCGCAAGGAGAAAATCTGGATGCACGCCGATGCTGCTTACGGCTGTGGTTTGCTGGTCTCCCCTCAGCACCGCCAGCGCATCGAAGGCATTCATCTGGCGGATTCTGTCACCGTCGATTATCACAAATCCTTCTTCCAGCCGGTGAGTTGCAGCGCGTTTCTGGTTAACGACCACAGCCATCTGGAGCACGTAACGCATCACGCGGAATACCTTAATCCGCTCAGTGCCAAGCTCGAAGGTACGCCTAATCTGGTCAATAAAAGCATTCAGACCACCAAACGTTTTGATGCCCTGAAGATGTGGCTGACGCTGCGCGTAATGGGCCAGCAGGCGCTGGGTGAGTCGTTTGACGTACTGCTGGAACGCGCCACCGAAACCCATCAGATGATGGAAAACAACCCGAACATTGAAGTCCTGCATAAGCCTGAACTGAGCACGCTGGTGTTCCGCTTTGTGCCGCGCATGTCGATGAGCCATGAGCAGATTGACGCCATCAATGCCGATATCCGCAAAGCGATTTTCCGCGACGGCAGCGCCGTGATTGCCGGTACTAAAGTCCATCAGCGCCAGTACCTGAAATTTACCTTACTGAACCCGATGACCACCACGGAAGACATCGCCGACGTGCTCGGTCTCATTACGCATTACGGCAAAGAACTGACTGCCGCCGCGCTGAGCGCCGCTAAAAACCGGTAACAGGAGTTGCACCATGAACATCAACCCGACCCAACAGACTTACGATTTTATCGCCATCGGCATCGGCCCGTTTAACCTCGGTCTGGCCTGTCTGACCGAGCCGGTTAAAGAGCTGAACGGCCTGTTTTTAGATCAGAATGACGGCTTCGACTGGCATACCGGCATGATGCTGGAAAGCGCCCATTTGCAGACGCCGTTCATGGCCGATTTAGTGACGCTGGCCGATCCAACCAGCCCTTATAGCTTCCTGAATTACCTCAAGCAGCAAGGCAAACTCTACTCTTTCTACATTCGTGAAAACTTCTTCATGATGCGCAAAGAGTTCAACCAGTACTGCCAGTGGGCGTGCGAACAGCTGACCTGTCTGCAATTTTCCACCCGCGTGGAGCTGGTGACCTGGGATGCGGAACAGGAATGCTATCTGGTGCAGGCGTGTTCGACCAAAAGCGGCGATAAACAAATCTTTCGCGCTAAACGTCTGGTGCTCGGCACCGGCCCTTCGCCGTGGATGCCCGCCTGCGCGCGTGACGCCGGAAACAACGTGCATCACTCCTCGGCTTATCTGCCAAACAAAGAACAGATGCAAAATTCCACATCAATCACCGTGGTCGGTAGCGGCCAGAGCGCGGCGGAGATTTACTACGACCTGCTTTCTGATATCGACAAGTACGGTTATCAGCTGACGTGGGTGACGCGCGCGCCGCGCTTCTACCCGCTGGAATACAGCAAACTGACGCTGGAAATGACCTCACCGGAATACATCGACTACTTCCACGACCTGCCGATGAGCAAGCGCGACCAGCTGAACCGCGAGCAGAAAGGTTTATACAAAGGTATTAACGCCAGCCTGATCAACGATATCTACGATCTGATGTACACCAAGCGCCTCGACGGGCCGCTCAAGGTCGATATGTATACCCATTCGGAACTGACCGCCCTGACACGCAACCGCAGCGGTCAGCTTGAGATGAACCTGTTGCATCACGAACAACAGCAGGAATATCGCCACAAAACCGAATCGGTGATCCTTGCTACCGGCTACAGCTACCAGCCCCCGCAGTTTATCGAAGGGATTTACAACCGTATCCAATGGGACGACGCAGGCCGCTACGCCGTTAACCGCAACTACAGCATTGATGCCCACAATCAGATCTTCGTACAAAACGCAGAGCTGCATACCCACGGCTTCGTCACGCCGGATCTGGGGATGGCGTGCTATCGCAACAGCTCGATCATCCGCGAAATGCTCGGCAAAGAAGTTTACACGGTGGAGAAATCTATCGCATTTCAGACGTTCTGCGCCCGCAGCCTGGCCGACCAATAACGGAGAAATCACCCATGTCTGATATGACTTCCTTATCCGTTTTTTCATGCCCGCGCGAGGCCGGATTACTGACGCTGCGCCCGCTCAATCTGGCGAAAGATGCCGCCGTGCTGCACGGCTGGATGACTCAGCCCTACGCCAGTTTCTGGGGCATGCAGAACAGCAGCGTCGGCGAAGTGGATGCGTTTTATCGCGACCTTACCGCCGGTAAACCGCAGGCGGCGCTGATGGGAGAAATCGACGGTCAGCCGCGTTTCCTCATCGAATGCTATCCGGTGCAAGACGATCCGCTGCATGAACATTACGACGTGCAGCCGGGCGATATCGGCATGCACATTCTGCTCGCACCGGCAAACCCGCCGGTCGCCGGTTTCAGCTGGCAAGTGTTTTCCGCCGTGATGGAATACCTGTTCAGTCTGCCCGACGTGAAACGTGTGGTCGTCGAACCGGATGTCCGCAACGAGAAGATCCACAAACTCAATAAACGCGCCGGTTTCCGCTATCAGAAACAGGTGCAACTGACACACAAAACTGCATGGCTGGCGTTCTGCCAGCATGAAGATTTTTTGCAGGCCAGCCAGAAGGAACACGCCACCATGACGACCTCAACATTGCAATCCGGCCAGCACTTACAGCCTGAAATCTGGGCGAAAGCCAACGCCCTGTTACTGCGTAAATGCCTGTCCGAACTGACTCATGAACGCCTGCTCGAACCCAAAGCGTTACAGTCCAGCGGCACCTGGACTGACTATCAGCTGGCAGTTCCGGCATCAGAAGTCGAATACCGTTTCCGTGCGCGCCAGCTTCCGCTTAACGACTGGATGATCGATCTGGACAGCATTCAGCGTCTGGACAATTTTACCGGGCAGCCGCTCGATGCGCTGAAATTCATTATTGAATTCGCGGAACAAATTGGCATTTCACAGGCCATGCTGCCGACTTATATGGAAGAAATCAGCAGCACGCTCTACAGCAGCGCGTATAAGCTGGCGAACAATCACACCACCGCGAAACAGCTGACGGAGGCCGATTTCCAGACGGTGGAAACCAGCATGACCGAAGGCCACCCAAGCTTTATCGCCAACAACGGTCGCATTGGTTTTGACGCCGGAGATTACGTGCGTTACGCGCCGGAAGCGGCGAATCCGCTGAAATTAGTGTGGGTAGCGGTACATCATGACAAAGCGCATTTCGCCACCACCGAAGGTTTGCCATACGAGAAACTGATCGCCGAAGAACTGGGTGATGCGCAGATTTGTGCCTTCACGCAGAAACTGGTGGATATCGGCGTCGATCCTAAAAACTATTACTTCATGCCGGTGCATCCATGGCAGTGGCAGAATAAATTGCTGACCGTGTTTGCTCCGGACATCGCCCGTCAGTTCCTGATTTTCCTTGGCGAAGGCGAAGACCAGTATCTGGCGCAGCAGTCAATCCGCACTTTCTTCAACGCCAGCCAGCCCACGCACCGTTACGTGAAAACCGCGCTGTCGATTCTGAATATGGGCTTTATGCGCGGGCTGTCACCGTATTACATGGCCACCACGCCGGGTATCAACGAATGGCTGGCAGATCTGGTGGAAAACGATTCCTATCTGCAATCCACCGGATTTAAGATTTTGCAGGAAGTCGCGTCACTTGGTTATCACAACCATTACTTTGAAGAGGCAATCAAAGGCGACAGCGCCTATAAGAAAATGTTTGCCGCGCTGTGGCGTGAAAATCCGGTAGCGCAGTTGCAGCCCAATCAGCGTCTGATGACCATGGCCGCCCTCCTGCATACCGATAAACACGGCGATGCGCTGATTGTCGAGATGATCAAATCCTCCGGTCTGGCGACCGGCGACTGGCTCAAGCGTTACATGCACGCCTACCTCAGCCCGCTGCTGCACTGCTTCTACCAGTACGATCTGGTGTTTATGCCGCACGGCGAAAACCTGATCCTGCGCTTTGAAAATAATATTCCGGTGAACGCTTTCATGAAGGATATTGCCGAGGAAATTGCGGTGATGAACCCGGAGGCTAATCTGCCGGAAAAAGCCAAACGTCTGGCAGTGGATGTGCCTGAAGAACTGATGATCCTGTCAATTTTCACCGATGTCTTCGCCGGTGTATTCCGCTTCATCGCCCGTATTCTGGAAGAGCACGGCGACTATCCGGCCGGACAGTTCTGGGGCGTGGCAGCGGAAGTCGTGCGCGACTACCAGTTGCAATACCCGGAGCTGGCGGAGAAGTTTGCGCGCTATGACATGTTCGGCGCGGAGTTCACGCACTCTTGCCTCAATCGTCTGCAACTGGCAAATAACCAGCAGATGATCAACCTGTCGGATCCAGCGCAGAACCTGAAATTCGCCGGGACGCTGGAGAACCCGATCGCTGCTTACGCTAACCGATACTAAGCAGATTTTTACTCCTGTGCGTTTTTTTAGCGCGGCCTGAAAGGGTCGCGCTTTTCTGATTTTGAGTGATGGAGAATTCTCGTTATGTCGTCCGTTTCTGAACCGGCCCCGCGGCTAAGTTATCGCCAGTGGCTGTTCCCGCTGTCGCTGGTATTATTCGAATTCGCCACCTACATCGCCCACGATATGATCCAGCCGGGCATGTTGCAGGTGATCAGCGATTTCAGCGCCAGCGCCGACTGGGTATCCACCTCGCTGACCGCTTACCTGTGCGGCGGCATCCTGCTGCAATGGCTGCTCGGCCCGCTGTCTGACCGACTCGGGCGACGTCCGGTGTTGCTTACCGGCGTGGCCTTTTTCACCCTCACCTGTTTTCTGACCGTCTTCACCCGCAGTATCGAGCAATTCATTTTAATGCGCTTCCTGCAAGGGATGAGCCTGTGCTTTATCGGCGCGGTCGGGTATGCCGCCATTCAGGAAGCGTTCAATGAAACGCTGAGCGTCAAACTGATGGCGCTGATGGCGAACATCACGCTGATCGCCCCGCTGCTCGGGCCGCTGGCCGGTGCGGCCTTCATCCATTATGCGCCGTGGAAAGCGATGTTTGCGCTGTTCTCACTGATTTCTGCGCTGGCGTTCTGGGGGTTGTGGCGCAGCATGCCGGAAACCGCGACAGGCCGCGATGACCGCTTTTCGATGCGCAGATTGGCGACGGATTACCGCGAAGTGCTGACCAATCAGGGCGTAGTCACCGGCTCACTGTCCATCGGGCTTGTGACCCTGCCGCTGCTGGCGTGGGTAGCGCAGTCGCCGGTGTTGTTGATTCAGGACGCTGGCATGTCACCGCTTCGTTATGGCTGGCTACAAGTGCCGGTGTTTACCGGGCTGATTATCGGCAATATCGCGCTCAGTAAACTCAGCGGAAACGTGAATATCCGCACGCCAATCTGGCTGGGTATCGCTCCGATTACGTTGGGGCTGGCAATCGCCGCCGGTTCGGCGCTGTTTATGGTTCATGCATGGGAATGGATAATCGGCGGGCTGAGCCTGTATGCGTTCGGCACCGGGCTGGTGAACGCCGGACTTTACCGCCTGACGCTGTTCTCAAGCCCGACAGGCAAAGGCACCGTCGCAGCGGCGCTCGGGCTTATCACCATTGTGGTGTTTGCCGTGGGGATCGAAGCGGCGAAGCAGCTGTACTTTACGTGGGGTAACGGCATCTTTATGCTGGCGGGATTAGTTTCGGGGCTGAGCGGCACGCTGATGATTACGACGTTTATGAAAAGAACCCAAAAAGTCTGACCGCGTTTTCCGAATGCTTTTCTAAAAACATAAAGGCTGAGTTTTTACACTCAGCCTTTTTCTTTAATCCCGATGCGACTATTTCTTCGGGAACAACTCTTTGCGCGCGTAGGGTTCCGTCTCACCCGGCTTACGGGTTTTCAGCAGCTTGAGGATCCAGGTGTATTGCTCAGGGTTTGGCCCGACCAGTAATTCCACCTCTTCATTCATGCGGCGTGCAATGGTGACATCATCGGCTGTCGCCAGATCGTCCATCGGCGGACGCACAAAGATATCAAGGCGCTGCTCATGACCGTTATACACAGGGAACAACGGCACGATCGCCGCGCGGCAGACTTTCATCAGACGCCCGACTGCCGGAAGCGTAGCTTTGTAGGTGGCGAAGAAATCCACAAACTCGCTGTGTTCCGCGCCATGATCCTGATCCGGCAGATAGTAGCCCCAGTAACCCTGACGCACAGAACTGATGAAAGGCTTGATGCCGTCGTTGCGCGCATGCATCCGGCCGCCAAAACGACGGCGCACGGTATTCCATAAATAATCGGTCAGCGGATTCTTCTGATTGTGGAACATCGCCGCCATCGGCTGACCACTGGCCGCCATCAGCATCGCCGGGATGTCTACGGCCCAGCCGTGTGGTACCAGAAAAATCACATTTTTGCCGTCGGCCTGCATCTGATCGATGATTTCTTTTCCGTGCCAGTGCACGCGTTCCATGATTTTCTTTGGATTACGCAGCGCCAGTTCGGCCATCATCACCATCGACTGCGGCGCACAGGCAAACATTTCATCAATGATGTGTTCGCGCTCGGCTTCCGGCGTTTCGGGCAGGCAGTACAACAGATTGATTTGCGCACGACGACGCGCGCCTTTGGCAAATTTCCCGGCCAGACGGCCAAGACTGCCTAAAATAGGATCGCGCACTTTGGCAGGCACGTAAGCCATCCCCGCCATCGCACCGACGCCCAGCCAGACGCCCCAGTAACGCGGATGGTAAAAGGCTTTCTGAAATTGCGGAATAAATTCTGCGGTCGACCGTTTTTCTTTTTCTGGCTGCATGCTCAGGCTCTTATGACAAATTCTGGCTTAATGATAAGTGCAGTGATTTATTTTGCAATAAATCACTGCACATCAGCATTTAGCCGGGATGTATGTTCCTGAACAATCAGTCCAGCTTCAGTTGCGGAACGACCTGGCGAACGGTGGCCAGATACGTACTGCGATCTTTACCGGTCAGCCCTTCGGTGCGAGGCAATTTGGCGGTCAGAGGGTTGACGGCCAGCTGGTTGATCCACATTTCAAAATGCAAATGCGGACCGGTAGAACGTCCGGTGTTGCCCGAAAGCGCAATGCGATCGCCGCGTTTCACTTTCTGTCCCGGTTTCACCAGCAACTTACGCAGGTGCATGTAACGGGTCATGTATTGACGACCATGACGGATAGCCACGTAGTTACCCGCTGCTCCGCCATTCTTGGCGATCACCACTTCACCATCACCGACCGCCAGCACTGGCGTACCGACCGGCACGGCGAAATCGACGCCACGGTGCGGCGCGATGCGACCGGTTACCGGGTTCAGACGACGTGGATTGAAGTTAGAGGAGACACGGTACTGTTTTCCGGTAGGGAAACGCAGGAAGCCTTTCGCCAGCCCGCTGCCGGTGCGGTCATAAAACTTACCGTCTTCGGCACGCACGGCATAATAATCTTTGCCGCCGGTACGCATACGCACCGCCTGCAGCTCGCTTTGCTCATTCTTGCCGTCCAGCACTTCATGAGACATCAGTACAGCGAAATCATCACCTTTCTGTAATTTACGGAAATCGAGCTGCCACTGCAGGGCTTTAATGACGGCGCTGACTTCAGCACTGTTCAGCCCGGCCGCTCTGGCGCTGGTGACAAAACTGCCATTCAGCGTGCCCTTCACCACCGAATCTTTCCACTCACCTTGCAGTGTCTGCAATGAGGATTTAAAGGTGTTGCCGGTACGGTCAAAGGTATAGGTTTCGCGACGGGATTTCTCCCATGTCAGACGTTGTAAATCACCCGCATCATTGAGCGTCCATGAAATCTGCTGCCCGATTTTCAGGTTACGCAAATCACGGTTGGCGTCAGACAATGCCGCGATTTCGGACATATCAATGCCGTACTGATTCAGGATGCTGCTGAGAGTATCGCCGGTGGAGACCACGTATTCATGCACACCGGCTTCGTTAACGATTTTATCGTCCAGATCATCTTGAGGGATATCATCGTCGGCAGGCGCGGTTTGATCGATAGGCTCACTGGCTTCAGGAAGCAGCGAACGTAACTGTTCGTGATCGAGGGCGATACTTTTTACAATCGGTCGGGTATCTGAGAGGTCATTGTCCGGGTGATAGGCTAACGGTTTCCAGACGGCCACAGCCAGTGTGACGACGGTAAGCGACCCCAGCATGATGCGGTGGGGCCGTGGAAGGTTGCTATACGCCAGAGCGATAGAGCGGGCTATCAGCTGCACTTAATTCTGTCCTTTTAGCTTACTTCAGGCAGCTCAGGTATTGGTTCGTCAGCTGTGACAGGAAGTTCACGTAGCTGTCCGCGCCCAATGCAATGCCGCTCCCCAGCGGATCCAATGTGCCCATACGCACTGTTGTTCCCTGGGCAACAGCCGTGATTACGGCTGGCCTGAATTGTGGCTCAGCAAAAACGCATGTCGCTTTTTGCTCAACCAACTGAGTTCGAATGAGATGTAAACGCTGCGCGCCGGGCTGTATTTCGGGATTGATCGTAAAATGACCAAGTGGCGAAAGGCCGAAGTGTTTTTCAAAGTAGGCATAACCATCGTGAAAAACAAAATATCCCTTACCCTGCACAGGCTGCAGCATATTACCAATATTTTTGTCAGTTTTTGTCAGGCTTTCCTCAAAACGTGACAAGTTTGCATCTAATTGTTGCTTTTTCTGCGGCATGAGTTCGAGAAGTTTGTTATGGATCACAATCGCGGTCTCACGAGCGATCTCCGGCGACAGCCAGACATGCATATTGTACTGGCCGTGACTGTGTTCATCTTCGTCATGCCCTTTGCCGTGATCGTGGTCATGCTCGTCATCGTCAGAGCCTTTCAGCAGCAGCGGTTTCACCGCCGCCAGCGTGGCAATTTCCACCTGACGATTTGGTGGCAGCTGCGCCGCAGACTTGGTCATGAAGGCTTCCATTTCCGGCCCGACCCACACCACCAGATCCGCACTGCGCATGCGCTGGATGTCAGAAGGACGCAGCGCAAAATCGTGTGGCGAAGCGCCATCCGGCAGCAACACTTCCGTTGGCGTCACACCTTCCGCGATGGCTGAAGCGATAAAACCGAGTGGACGGACAGACGCCAGCACAGCGGCCTGCGCGCTGAAAGCCGCACCGGCACTCAGGATGCCGGCTGCCAGGAACAACCGTTTAACGCTTTTTTTCTGTATCATGCGGGGTGAACTCATCTTCATGTTGGGGGAAAACTGGTTATTTTTCGCGAAACGCAATATTATAACATCCGATTTGTTCTGCAAGACCCAATGACATGCCCACTTTAGCGACGCTTAAAAATATTTCGGTAACTTTCGGTTCCCGCCGCGTGTTGTCCAACATCTCGCTGGCCCTGCAACCGGGTAAAATACTCACCCTCCTGGGCCCGAACGGCGCGGGGAAATCGACATTAGTGCGCGTCGTGCTTGGCCTGATTGCGCCAACCGAAGGCACGATGACCTGCGAACCCGGCTTACGCATCGGCTACGTTCCGCAAAAAATTCACCTTGATCCCACCATGCCGCTGACCGTCAGCCGCTTTATGCGCCTGAAACCCGGTGTCAAAAAATCTGACATTTTGCCTGCGCTGAAACGCGTTCAGGCTGCGCATCTGCTGGATCAGCCAATGCAAAAATTGTCCGGTGGTGAAAATCAGCGCGTCCTTTTGGCACGGGCATTAATGAACAGCCCCCAGTTGCTGGTACTTGATGAACCGACGCAGGGCGTCGATGTCAACGGCCAGTTGGCGCTGTATAACCTGATCGACAGCCTGCGCTGCGAACTGGGTTGCGCCGTGCTGATGGTGTCGCATGACCTGCATCTGGTGATGGCGAAAACTGACGAAGTGCTGTGCCTGAATCAGCACATCTGCTGTTCCGGCTCACCGGAAGTGGTCTCCACCCATCCCGAATTTATCGCTATGTTTGGCAACCGCGGCGCGGAACAGCTGGCGATTTACCGCCACAATCACAACCATCGTCACGATTTAAAGGGAAAAGTCATTTTGCGCAACAGCGGAGGTCGTGACGCATGATCGCTCTATTATTACCAGGCTGGCTGGCCGGTGTTCTGCTGGCGATCGCCGCCGGTCCGCTGGGCTCTTTTGTGGTCTGGCGCAGAATGTCCTACTTCGGTGATACGCTGGCGCATGCATCATTGCTCGGCGTGGCATTTGGCCTGTTGCTGAATGTGAATCCGTTTTATACCGTGATCGCCGTGACCCTGCTGCTGGCGGTGGTACTGGTGGCGCTGGAACGTAAACCGCATCTGGCAGTCGATACCTTGCTTGGCATTATGGCGCACAGCGCACTTTCGCTCGGTCTGGTTGTGGTCAGCCTGATGTCCGGCGTGCGAGTTGACCTGATGGCGTATCTGTTTGGCGATCTGCTGTCGGTTACTTACAGCGATATCTGGATGATCGGCATTGGCGTAGCCGTCGTGATTGCGGTCCTGTGCTGGCAATGGCGTTCGTTGCTCTCCATGACCATCAGCCCTGAGCTGGCGCACGTTGACGGTGTGAATCTGCAACGTTCGCGGGTGATTCTGATGATGGTCACGGCGCTGACCATCGGGCTGGCAATGAAATTTGTCGGGGCGCTGATCATCACCTCCCTGCTGATTATTCCTGCGGCCACCGCCAGACGCTTTGCCAAAACGCCCGAACAGATGGCGTCGGTCGCCGTGGCTATTGGGGTTGTGGCCGTCACGGCGGGACTGACGTTTTCAGCGTTTTACGATACGCCAGCAGGCCCTTCTGTGGTGCTCTCGGCGGCGGTGCTTTTTATGTTGAGCCTCGGCAAAAAACAGATCGCCTGACGCAAACATCAGAAACAAAAACGGACGCCACTGAGCGTCCGTTTTTGTGGGTACTGCCAGGGTTCTACGTTTCCTGATCCTGTTCCTGCATAGCCTCACGCCTCGCCTGCCGCCAGTGCATTACCGGCGACACCGTCAGCCCGTGAACAACCACGCTGGCGACAATCACCGTAAACGCAATATTAGTCATGTAACCGGCTTCGGCGCCCTGCAATCCGTGGGTGTATGCGTAGGCGATGTAGTTCATGCTGCCGATCCCGCGGATCCCAAACCAACCAATCATCAGCCTTCGTCCGCGTGGTACGCGCATTCCAAAGGTGGTGATGTACACAGAGAGTGGACGGATCACGATAAACAGTAACGCGGCGAAGACTAATCCCATCGGTTCCCAGTGCTCGGCCAGTGTGATACCCAGCACCATCACAATCCCGGCGGCGAACAGCCGTTCAATGGTGTCACCAAAGGAGAGCGCATCCCCGACCATCAGCCCGATAGAGTTGGTCGGTCTTTCCGCCGACATCGAATGACGCGTATGCGGATTCACCATCCCTTCCGCCGGCGGCGGTCGGGTGCCTTCAGTGAGATCGTCCGGCGGATTCAGTGTCACCACCCGCACCTCGGCACTGCGCAACCCGACGCCGGCAGCAAACGCCGCCAGGAAGCCGGAGGCATCCAGACTTTGCGCAGCAGCGTAACTCAACGCGATGAGCGCCAGCGCCAGAAAGTCACTGGGGGCAACTGAACGCTGACGGCTGTGAAAACGCGTGGCACTCAGCCCGACCAGCCGCCCCATGGCATAGCCGATCGCCAGACCGCCCAGCAAGGCCCAGACAACATCCCGCCAGGCCCAGTCCCAAATGGCCGCCGAGGACAGACCGTCGTGCGCGGTAAATAACATCAGCGCCAGCATCAAAATCGGCAGCGCCGAGCCGTCGTTCATCCCTGCTTCGCTGGACAACGCCACACGCAACCCGTCGTCATCATTCGCGTCATTCACCGCAATCATGCTGGCCAGTACCGGATCCGTAGGTGCAATGATCGCCCCCAACGCCAGTGCTAACGGCCAGGAGATACCCGCCAGATAATGCGCCAGCGCGGTAACGCTCAGCACCGTCAGCAACATCGCCGGGAACGCAAGTAAGGCACCAACACGCCAGCTCTGCGAGCGGAAAGGCAATCTGAGTTTAAGACCGGTTATGAAGAGCGAGGCGGCCATCGCGATTTCTGTGAACCGCGCGGTCAGCGTCGAATACTCCACCAGATCTACATGCAGCAGATTCAGCACCCACGGCCCGCAGACAATCCCTGCAGCCAGATACAGTCCAAAGGTGGTCACCGGCGCACGCGAAATCCAGCCTGATGCCAAAGACATAATTAACAGCAGTCCGCCGACTGCCGCCGTCCATCCTAAAAATCCCATGTAAGCTCCCTGAAAAATAACATCTTTCAAGCGTAGTACATCGGAGCCAACCGGCATGGCCGGGCACAAAAGGCGCGGCACAAGCAGTTAGCCTGCGCTAAGATTGATGCCTGACTTATGCAAAAAGGTTCTTCAAAAATGATTAAATACAGCGTGTTATACCCAAATATCGAAAACGGAACTTTTGATCACGATTACTATCGCAATGTGCATTTGCCGCTTATCAAAGAGAAGATGGGAGAATATTGCCACTCCTACGCCATCGATAAAATTCAGGACAATGCCCCGGCGGACACGCCTTTTATCGCGGCGTGCCACATCTACTGCAACTCAATGGAAGACTTCGAGAAAGGCATGAAAGACCACGCAGCAGAGTTTGTGGCTGACGTAGCAAACTTCACTAACATCGAACCTGTTAAGATGATTTTCGATGTAGTTGTGTGATTTTTCGTTAGTTCTGTGAAATAAAAAAAGCCATTCCCGTATTCAGATACGGATAATGGCCTTTTTCACTGAGACGCAGAGGATGTGTTGTGTCGTTTTATTTGCACTAAAAATATCAGTTTGATTTTGTTAATAATTTTTTGATCGACGTACTTGGCTCCCGCTTAATCGTGTGTAAAAACTCCTGAGCTTTATCATTAGCCGCATATTCCGCACTGACACCGAAATCCTGCACCATCGCCCACTTTTCGAACATTGCCTCATCACATTCACGCATGAACCACAGCATTCTTACCGCCGTCACCGCCACCTGTGGAATTTGCGTCACCGTTCCGTTAATCCACTTATTTAAGGTGCTCCGTGGCAGTCCCAGCAGAATACATAACGCGGGCTGATCGATGCCGAGCCTTTGAACGTAGTCCAGGAACTCATTTGCGTTATCTGCCATTGCCTTACCTCCTGTTTTATAAAACCACACTCATTCTACAGGAATCTCATAGAGATTTCATCCTGTCGCTATTCGCTACTAAAATTATTGAATAGGATTCATTCAGACACGGAATTTAGTGCCCATCAGCTACAAATAAGCGCGCTAAGTGAAACAATTTCATGTAGCGGTATAAGCTTACGTTTCTTGACATAAGTCAAACATGCGGTGAATGCGTGAAGCAAGTCACATTCACAATATGTATGATTTAAGCAGAGAGACAATTAAAGCGTTCTGGAAGCGCATTAATTTGTCGCTAACAGAGACTTATTTCATTGTGGGAAAAAACTCATGAAAGCACAGCTTACAGAACGCAACACTCAAATCATTGCGGCTTACACTGCGGGAAACACAAACAAACAGGAATTAGCGCGTTACTTCAGGGTGTCGGCTTCGACTATTCGGCGTGTGCTGGCGGGTGCTGCAATGGCTGTGTCTTTGGTTCCACTGGCTCAGGCGAGTTTGCTTGATGATATTAACAATAACGTTAGCTATCAGGAATTCACGGAAAAATGGGAAAGCCTGACATTAAGCCAGCAGAAAACGGAGCGCGAAATTCTGCGTGCTGCGGGTGAAGAGAATCGTTTACAAGATCTTAGGGACAATGTGGCCATACATGCGCCCGATGCCATTCCGCAAGCTACCCCACAGGTAACGCCGACCGCAACCCACGCTGATGCACCACGCGACGGGGTTGATGGTCGCGATGGTAAAGACGGTATTAATGGTGTGGATGGCAAAGACGGTACTAATGGCCTGGACGGCAAAGACGGCGCAAATGGTGCGAACGGTAAAGACGGTGAGAAAGGTGAGAAAGGTGAGAAAGGTGAGAAAGGTGAGAAAGGTGAGAAAGGTGATACGGGGTCAGCCGGTCAGAATGGCAAAGATCTGACTGAGAATCATTACTCCCGGATGAATTCCGTCGCAAGCGCTGCCGCAATTCACGTTCAACAAGACGAGATCGACCAAAACAAAGCCAATCTGGACGCTGTAAAAGATACTGCAGTTCAGGCCGCTGACGAGTCAAAAGCTGCGAAAAATGAAGCACAGAATAGTGCCATACAACTTCAAATGGTTCAGAGCGATAAGTATCAGCGCATGGTGCAGGCCAAAACACAGTCGGAAATTGATGCTTCCACTCAGATGACTGAAAACAAAGTGACTCAAGCCCGCCAGGCATCAGAGAAAAAAGCGGCAGAAGTTGCAAACCAGCAGAGGATTGAAAGCGCCCATTACAGTGTGCAGATCCAGTCTCTCACACAGGTCCAGCAAGAACAGCAAGGTGAAATCTTGTCTGAGTCCCACAGCCGCGCAGTGGGCGATGCGCAGACGCTCAGCCAGGCCAATGACTACACGAATAAGAGATTCTCTGACCTGAAATCTCAGGTTGATGACAACAAAGATCAGGCGAATGCAGGTACCGCCTCCGCGCTGGCGGCTACCGGTATTCCGCAGGTAGAAACAGGGTCTGATTTCATGGTCGGCGCAGGCGCCGGAACTTATGGTAACCAGTCCGCCATCGCCGTTGGTGTATCGGGACACCTGACGGCAAAGACGGTCACAAAACTGGCTGTTTCCGGCGATACGAACAACGGTTTTGGAGCATCTGCCGGCATTGGCTGGAACTTCTAATTGTTCATGCGGCGGGCTCGGTTCGGGCTGGCCGCCTTTTATGTGAGAAATTAATATGACTAAATTTTTGGTACTGACTGCCGTAGTTCTGCTCGCCGGTTGTTCATCCCAGGCCTCAAGAATGGCCGATTGTCAGGCTCAGGGGGTGTCTCGCGATGCCTGTTATATCGCTGAACAAAATCGCCAGGCCACTATCACCGCCGCTGCCGAAAAACAGGCGATGGAAAATGCCGCTAAACAGTATGCGCAGGCGACGTCAAAGGTCGTTAAAGTCCGCATCGCCGGCGTCGCGTTGAAAATCTATCCTGCCGATAAGCAGTGCTATGTCGATGGCGTAGCTGCAGCGATGACCGAAGATAACGATGATGCGACCACCTATCAGCAGGGTTTATACGATGTTATCCATTACAAACGCGCCCACAAAATTGTGTTGCTCAATAAAGGACAGATTGTCGGGCGGGCCAAAGGATGAAGAGACACCATTCTGACCAGTTCCGTCACCTTCCCCCTGACCAGCAATACGCTTGCCTGCTGATGCTAAAACGCCTCGAAGAAACTGAGCTGCCTGCCGGTGTAAATTGCCTGGCGTTTTCGGTCGTCATGCAAAACGGTCATATGGCCACCCTAAGCAAATTTGATGCAAAACCGGATGAAGTCTCCGTGGTCGTGAGTTGGGATAAGGACCGTCAACTCACACAACCCCTTCCGCTCTGAACAGAAAATAAAAAACGCAATGAATGCATGACGAAGGATGAACCATTACTGATGGATGTTTTAGATTTAACACGGCACGCCCGAAGTTCTACCGGCGTACTGTTTTTGCACCAGTTAAAAGATAAAGGTTTCGTGTATCGCATCGACAGAGAAGATCTCGAGGAATTAACGATGCGCCTGATCCGCCTCACTCATCTGCGTTATTTCTCAGCGCTGACCGGGCTGCATACGTCAAAGGTTTTTACCGACAAGTCTGAAGCCGCCGAAGCCATGTTCAATTTCATCGAGCAGGCCACGGGGGTGAGGTGTAGGGCTGAAATCATGGAGAACGAATAAAACAACAGAGCATCATCAGGGCAATGACTTTGTAGCTTCACCGGCAGCATTGACGTTCAGTGCAAGACGGTCATACTACACGACAATTGCCCTGATGGACGGCGCTGAGATAGATCCATAGTCTCTGTGATGCTTTATTACGTTCATCTTCAAACACGGTGGAAAGCTTTATGTTTTCACTTAAGAAACCTTTTCCTTATCTCAAGTGATAACTTATGAAAACCACAAAGACTTTAACTCAAGGTCAGCTGAAGAAAGTGCGCAGGCGTGGACGTCTGGCGGCGATGACACCTGCTGAACGCAAAGCCAATGACAAGCACAGAGCGGAGATCAAAGCGCAGGCAAAAGCGCAAAAGACCTCGCCTGTCGCCAACTCCCACTTCAATGCCCAGCAGAATGTGAATGAAGCAGGTCGGGAATCAAATCCGGTCGTTATCCCCGCAGACACTTCAGACAATTATCAGGGAAAACCGGCTGTTCATCTTACGGGCGAGGCCGACCGTCGGACTCTCGCTTATCGCCCCCTCATCGCGGTACAAAAAGTGCAGGGATCCTTCGCTCAGGATGAGGAAAAAATACCCGAACCCTATCACTATAAACCTCGCAAAGTACGTGCGGGTACAGAGGGGAATTTTGACCGTTATTGGAACGAAGCGGTAAAGCAGAAGCTTAATCCTTACGTGTACATTGAAGAAATCACTGCACGGCGTAAGGCAGAAAAATTGAATAAACATCCCGCTAAACCAGCCACTCACCTTTCTTAAATCCATTGCCCTAATTAATTGAAGAGTCTGTTCAAAAATTTGCGTTTGTATCTATGCTGACATGCGGGGAGGATGGAATCTCTTGCTCAACAAGTCGCTGACCATCGCGCAGGAGTCAGTTTGGGATTTCTCAACGAATTTTTCACGCGCATTTTCGGGACGACGTCCGCTGAAAATACGCAACGAACGACACCTCATGAGGAGTTAAAAATGGCAAAAGTACTGGTTCTTTATCATTCCATGTATGGGCACATTGAAACGATGGCGCAGAGTGTCGCAGAAGGTGCACGCAGCGTCCCCGGGGTTGAAGTGACGATAAAACGCGTACCGGAAACCATACCTGAAGAAGCGTTTAAAGCCGCAGGCGGCAAGACCGGCCAGACCGCGGACATCGCCTCGCCGGGGGAACTTGCCGATTACGACGCTATTATTCTCGGCACGCCAACCCGTTTTGGTAACATGACCGGCCAGATGCGTAATTTTCTCGATCAGACCGGCGGACTGTGGGCGAAAGGCGCACTGGCGGGTAAAGTCGCCAGCGTGTTCACCTCGACCGGCACCGGTGGCGGACAGGAAATGACCATTACCTCCACCTGGACTACCCTCGCCCATCACGGCATGATCATCGTCCCTATCGGTTACACCACCCCTGAACTGTTTGATATCTCGCAGGTTCGCGGCGGCACGCCTTACGGCGCATCAACGATTGCCGGTGGCGACGGTTCGCGTCAGCCAAGCGCCGAAGAATTGCGCATTGCGGTGCATCAGGGTAAACATGTGGCAGCCATCACCAGCAAACTGGTGAGTTAATATTTCAGCACCCATAAGGCGCAGGTTCTGCGCCTTAAAATCCCGTTACCCGTAAATCAATCGCGGATGGAGATGACGAATCGGCTTTACATTATCGATGTGGGTCAGCGGGATCACTACACGTTCCTTTAGCCTTTCTCCTTTAGCCTTTCATTAATCCAAAAAAAACGGCCCATGCGGACCGTTTTGTCACTGACGGAAGATGACTCCCGTTTGAATCATTAACCACGCGATGCAATGATGTTTTCCGCGACGTTGCGAGGTGCCTCGGCGTAGTGGTTAAACTCCATGCTGTAGGTTGCACGCCCCTGCGACATGGAGCGCAAAACGGTGGAATAACCGAACATCTCAGAGAGTGGCACTTCGGCTTTGATGATTTTACCGCCGCCGCCCGCAATCTCGTCCATGCCATGAACCGTGCCGCGACGGGAAGATAAATCGCCCATCACGCCACCGGCGTACTCTTCCGGAGTTTCCACCTCCACTTTCATCATCGGCTCGAGGATGACCGGATCCGCCTGCCTGGCCGCTTCTTTGAATCCAAAGATGGCCGCCATTTTGAACGCCATCTCCGAAGAATCGACCTCATGGTATGAGCCGAACGTCAGCGTAACTTTCACATCCACCACCGGATACCCGGCCAGAATGCCGTTGTTCAGCGCTTCCGTGACGCCTTTTTCGACGGCCGGAATAAACTCACGCGGTACCACGCCGCCCTTAGTAGCATCGGCAAACTGGAAACCCGTCCCTGCCGGTAACGGTTCAAGCGTAAAGACCACGTGGCCGTATTGCCCTTTACCGCCGGACTGACGCACAAACTTACCGTCCACATCTTTGACCGTTTTACGCACCGTCTCGCGATACGTCACCTGCGGTTTACCGATGTTGGCTTCAACGCCAAACTCACGTTTCATGCGGTCAACAATAATTTCCAGATGCAACTCGCCCATCCCGGAAATGATCGTCTGACCGGACTCTTCGTCAGTCCGGATTCGGAACGACGGATCCTCTGACGCCAGCCGCGAGAGCGCAATGCCCATCCGTTCCTGATCGGCTTTGGTCTTCGGTTCGATGGCCTGCGAAATCACCGGTTCCGGAAATTCCATGCGCACCAAAGTAATGATGTCGGTCGGATCGCATAACGTTTCACCGGTGGTGACATCCTTCAGCCCGACGCACGCCGCAATATCACCGGCGCGGATCTCGTCGATCTCAATCCTGTCGTTGGCATGCATCTGCACAATACGGCCGATGCGTTCTTTTTTTCCGCGAACCGGGTTATAAACACTGTCGCCTTTTTTCAGCACGCCGGAATACACGCGTACGAACGTCAGCTGACCGACGTACGGATCCGTCATCAATTTGAACGCCAGCGCCGAGAACTTCTCGCTGTCGTCAGAATGGCGGAAAATGTCGTTACCGTCTTCGTCAGTGCCCGCAATCGGTGGAATATCCAGCGGCGAAGGCATCAGTTCGACCACGGCGTCGAGCATGCGCTGTACGCCTTTGTTCTTGAAGGCACTGCCGCACAGCATCGGCTGGATTTCACCGGCGAGGGTGCGAATACGCAGACCCTCGGTGATCTCGTCCTCGGTCAGCGCACCCTCTTCAAGATATTTATCCATCAGCGCATCCGTGGCTTCGGCAGCGGCTGAGACCATTTTCTCGCGCCACTCTTCTGCCAGCGTCTGCAACTCAGCGGGGATCGGCGCGTAGCTGAACGTCATACCCTGGGTTTCGTCATCCCACAAAATGGCGCGCATTTTGCGCAGGTCGACCACGCCGGTGAAATGCTCTTCGCTGCCGATCGGGATAACAATCGGAACAGGATTGGCTTTCAGGCGGTCGACCATCATCTGGCGTACACGAAAGAAATCTGCGCCCTGACGATCCATTTTGTTGACGAAGGCCAGACGCGGCACTTTGTATTTATTCGCCTGACGCCAGACGGTTTCAGACTGCGGCTGCACGCCGCCGACCGCGTCATACACCATCACCGCGCCGTCGAGTACCCGCATGGAACGCTCCACTTCAATGGTGAAATCCACGTGCCCCGGCGTGTCAATAATGTTGATACGATGTTCATCAAACGAATGATCCATTCCGCGCCAGAAACAGGTCACAGCCGCCGACGTTATGGTGATGCCGCGTTCCTGCTCCTGAGCCATCCAGTCCGTGGTCGCACCGCCGTCATGCACTTCGCCCAGCTTATGGTTCATGCCGGTATAAAAAAGAATACGCTCGGTGGTGGTGGTTTTACCTGCGTCGATGTGTGCTGAGATACCGATATTGCGGTAGCGCTCGATTGGCGTTTTGCGAGCCATATAACGTCCTTACTGGTTGATGGCTAAGTTGGCGGGAAGTGGTTTCACGGCCCGTCACAAAGTTCTGGGTTGTCGATCATAAGTAATAAAATTCTTAACACGGAGAGCATACTACAATTGTACGAGTATATTCGTACAATTAGTTTTTTCTATCGATGAAATTGGCCTGGAGCCTTCGCGTTGTACAGCGGCGAAGGGATAGGCTATATTGCGCGGCCGCCGATAAATGCACCTTAATGAGGATAAGCCAATGATAGCCAACCACCCTGAGCGCGAGCAGATCCGGCTCGAAAATGTGCTGACGGCGCTGGGAAATCCGCTGCGCCTGGCGGTTGTTCGCACGCTGGCCAAAGGCGGTGAACACCCTTGCGGCACCCTGTTGCAGGGTTTATCGAAATCGACGCTCACTCACCACTGGCGCGTGCTGCGTGAGAGCGGCGTGATCTGGCAACGTCCGGACGGACGCGCGAACTTACTCTCTTTGCGCCGCGAAGACCTCGACGCCCGCTTTCCCGGCCTGCTCGATTCCCTGCTAAACGCCATCGAATCCGACGGCATCACGCTGGAATCCACCCAGAAGCATATCTCCGGGCAGCACCTTTAAGTGCCGCTAAGCTGTGATTTCAACAACTGGCAGAACGTATTAATTATAGACGATGCGTGACTGTCCTCCCGGCGGGCGAGATACAGCGGCGCGCTCAGTTGTGTGCTCGCTGCCAGCGGCAGAAAAACTACGCCGTCGCCGCCCAGCCGGGTCATAGATTCCGGCACAATCGAAATCCCCAGCCCTGCCCCCACCAGACTGAGGCACGACGTCAGCCGTGGCGCTTCCTGCACAATGTGCGGGCTGAATCCGGCGCGGACATACGCGGCAAGGATCGCATCATACAGCCCTTGCCCCGCCCGCCGCCGGTATAAAACGAAAGGCTCGTTGCTAAGATCCTCCAGCTTAAGCGGCTGCTCAGCAGGTTGTGCCGCCAGCCGGTGTCCGGCAGGCACCGCCACCCACATCGGCTCTTCCAGCACTTTTTCCATCACCAGCTCCGGCATGTCTTTCACCCGCATACGCACGAAGGCGACATCCAGCTGCCCGGCGACCACCGCCGACAGCAGTTCCCCGCTGCCGTTCTCTTCCAGCTGCGTGCTGACCGAAGGATAAATCTCGCGATAGCGCCGCAAAAGCGCGGGGACAAAGGTATGCAGCGCGGCGGAGCTGGTGAAGCCGATGCGGATCCGCCCCTGCTCGCCGAGCACAGCTCGCTGCATGGCCGCACTCAGTTGCTCGGCGCGTGCCAGCACTGCGCGGGCTTCGTGCAGCAACACTTCTCCGGCTTCGGTCGGGATCACCCCGCGTGGCAGACGCTGTAACAGGGGCACGCCGAAATCCTGCTCAAGCGCCTGCAACAGGCGGGTCAGCGGCGGTTGCTGGATAAACAACAGTTCGGCGGCGCGGGTGATACTTCCGGCTTCCACCACGGTGACAAAGGCGTTCAGACGTTTCAGTTCAATCATTGCCATACTCTCCGGGTATCTTTCACCACTATTATAGGCATTAGACATCATGGCATGTCCGCGCGCATCATCCTTATGAAATTTATGCCTTTGGCGTGTTTGGATACTATTGTTGGGAGAGTGGGAAAATGGCCGATTTATCGCAGGAAAAAATAATGCTCGATACCGGTAATGACACTGCGCCGCAGCCTGACTGCGGACAACTGTTTATGGGGTTTTTTGTGCTCGGGCTGACCGGGTTTGGCGGCGTGCTGCCGATGGCGCGCCACATGCTGGTGGATAAACGCCGCTGGCTGACGGCGGATCAGTTCACTGAATTACTCGGGCTGTGCCAGTTTTTGCCGGGCGGCAACATCATCAATTTGTCAGTCGCCTTAGGAATGGAGTTTCGCGGGCTACGCGGCGCGCTTTCCGCCATTCTCGGGCTGATCCTCGCCCCGACGATTTGCGTGGTGTTACTCGGCCTGGTGTATGCGCGCTATCAGAATGAGCCGATGGTGGAGCATTTGTTCGCCGGTATGGCGGCAGCGGCGGCCGGTTTACTGCTTTCGACCGGCATCAAAATGCTCAGCCCACTGCGTGGGAAATGGCTGCAACTGGCGGTGGTCGCCGCGGGCATCGTCGCCATCGCCCTGTTTCGTATTCCGATGTTGCCGGTCATGCTGGTGCTGGCGCCGGTCAGTATTTTCATCTGCGCAAAAGGGAAATTCTGATGACAGTTCTCTTCTCTCTTGCCCTGTTATTTACCGAGCTTTCCCTGCTGGCCTTCGGCGGCGGCAACACGATTTTGCCCGAAATGCAGCGTGCCGTAGTGGACGTGCATCACTGGATGAGCGCGCAGGAGTTCAGCGCCCTGTTTGCGCTGGCACAGGCGGCACCCGGCCCGAATATGATGATCGTACCGCTGATTGGCTGGCAGGTGGCCGGATGGTCAGGGTTGCTGGTGTCATCTCTGGCCAAGTTCGGTCCGTCTTCCATTGTGACGCTGATCGTCATGGGTGGCTGGAAACGCTACAAAGACCGCCCGTGGCGGCAGGTTATCCAGCGCGGGCTGGTGCCGGTCACCGTCGGACTGGTGGTATCGAGCGGGTTGCTGATCGCCGAAGCGTCGGCCACCACCGCGCTCATGGGCGGCATCATCATTGTGTGTACCCTGCTGGCGATGAACAAACGGATCCATCCGCTGTGGGTGCTGGCAGTGGGCGCGTTGCTGGGGCTGCTGTTGGGGTAGATGTTGGGGAAAAAGAAAAGGCTGCCGTTTGGCAGCCTGAATCATTCGAACAGGATAACTTAAGAACAGAACACGCGTGCTTCACGTGGGGTATAGATACCGAACGTTACCAGACCCAGAAGACCGTTAACAAAAGTCTGTTGAGTTTCAACGCGAACGACTTTATCTGCACCACCGCAAACTTTCGCAGCATCGATGGATTTCTTCTGACCAATACCGCTGACGAAGAAGTGATGCGTGGTCACTTGCTTAGGCGCAGTGGCAATACCCTGACCCATGTTGAAAGTTTGCTGCGCACAGCCGGATAACAGTACGGCAACGGCCGCAGCAAAAATAACTTTTTTCATGACAATCCCTTATAGAAGACCCAAATGGCCATTAAGAACCCGTTTCAGCCTGCCGGTACGCTCTTTTTATAAAAAACGACACAAGCGGCAGGCTAATTTTGGTTATCGGAGAGTTTACGGAAATATTTAGGCAAAAGAAGTAAATCATCGCAAATAATGTGGATTTTTAATTGCGAACTTGATCGCAACATCTCTCCGGCAAATAGAGTATTAATCCGATATTGAGTATCTATATATATCAATCATTAAGGATGATAATGAAAATTAAACCTCTTAGCCTCGCCGTTACTGCCCTTCTGCTTTCAACTACTGCCTCTGCCGATAATACTCAGCCCGAACTCAGTCAGCGTGAAGTGACGCTGCTGACCGTCGATGGCCTGCAGTTTAAAGATCTGAATCATTCCGGAAAACTCGAACCCTACGAGGACTGGCGGCTTACGCCACAAGAACGCGCAGCAGATCTGGTCAAACGCATGACGCTGGAAGAAAAAGCGGGCGTGATGATGCACGGTTCGGCACCGACGGCCAACAGCCCGATCGGCGCAGGCACACATTATGATATGGCCGCCGCGAGAAAGATGATCGAAGGCGCCAAAGTGAACAGCCTGATCACCCGGCTGTCAGCGGACGACCCGGCAGTGATGGCGGAAGAAAACAACAAACTCCAGCAAATCGCCGAAACCACGCGGCTGGGCATTCCGGTCACCATCAGCAGCGATCCGCGTAACTCGTTCGAATATCTGATTGGTGCCAGCACCTCTTCCGGCAAGTTCACCCAATGGCCGGAAACGCTGGGGCTGGCCGCGATTGGCAATGAGAAAGTCACCCGCCGCTACGCCGATATCATCCGTCAGGAATATCTGGCGGTCGGCATCCGCGAAGCTCTTTCTCCGCAGGCGGATCTGGCCACCGAACCGCGCTGGGCACGCATCAGCGGCACTTTCGGCGAAGACCCGACCCGCGTTCATAATATGGTGCGCGGCTACGTCGAAGGGATGCAAAACGGCGCAGACGGCCTGAATCCGGGCAGCGTCATTTCGGTCGTCAAACACTGGGTCGGCTACGGCGCGGCTGAAAACGGTTTCGACAGTCACAATGTTTACGGCAAGAACGCCGTGTTCCCCGGCAACAATCTCAAAGAACATATTTATCCGTTTACCGGCGCGTTTGAAGCCAACGTTGCCAGCGTCATGCCGACCTACTCAATTCTGAAAAATGTCTCCATCGAAGGCAAACCGCTGGAGCAGGTGGGCGCAGGCTTCAGCCATCAGCTCCTGACTGATATTTTGCGCGGACAATATGGCTTCAAAGGCGTGATCCTCAGCGACTGGCTGATCACCAGCACCTGCGATGACGTCTGCATCAACGGCGCGCCGGAAGGCACGGAGCCGGTACCGGGCGGAATGTCGTGGGGAGTCGAAGATCTGACGCCGCAGCAGCGATTCGTCAAAGCGGTGAAGGCCGGTGTCGATCAGTTTGGCGGCGTCACCGACTCCCAGCTGCTGGTCAGCGCGGTGAAAGAAAAACAGCTGACGCAAGTACGCCTGAACGAATCGGTGATGCGCATTCTTGAGCAGAAATTCCAGACCGGTTTGTTTGAAAATCCTTACGTCGATGTGCAAAAAGCGGTGCAAACCGTCGGACGAGCTGACTGGCAGAAAGAAGCCAACGCCGCACAGGGGCATTCGCTGGTGCTGCTGCAAAATTCCGGTGATGTATTACCGCTGAAAAAAGGCCAAAAAATCTGGCTATACGGTATCGCACCGAAAGCCGCCGAAGCTGCCGGTTTTACCGTGGTTGATTCGCCGGAGAAAGCCGACGTGGCCCTTATCCGCGCGCAGACCCCGTATGAAAAACTGCATCATGCGTGGTTCTTTGGTAAACGTCATCACGAAGGATCGCTGGAGTTTACCGGCGATAATGCAGATTATCAGGCCATCGTAAACGCAAGCAAACATGTGCCAACAGTTGTGACGGTGTATCTCGATCGCCCGGCAATTCTGAGCAACGTGAAGGATAAAGCCAAAGCCATCGTGGGGA
Organism: Rahnella sp. 1L-D-7-B-C2; assembly: GCF_057290995.1. Lineage (NCBI taxonomy): Bacteria > Pseudomonadati > Pseudomonadota > Gammaproteobacteria > Enterobacterales > Yersiniaceae > Rahnella > Rahnella sp. 1L-D-7-B-C2. The sequence continues at coordinate 128,338 of NZ_JBXAVQ010000002.1, forward strand.
ATTTTGGCGTCAGCGATGCCGTGCTGTTTACCCGCCTCACCAGCGGCGAAGCCTTTACCGGCAAACTGCCGTTCGAGCTGCCGTCCTCTATGGACGCGGTGCTAAAACAGCAATCAGATATGCCGCACGACAGCGAATCTCCGCTGTTTGATATCGGGTTTGGGCTGGCGCGCTAGTTCCTTCAATAATCTGCGCCGTCACGGCTTTTGTCGTGGCGGCGTATCTTCTGACAATTATCTGCACTGCCATTCATCCCCCTTTACGCTGATCACATCCCCGAACATCCCCTCCGTTTCGCTCAAACAAAAACCACAAAACCCATGATTTTCATGCGGATAAAATGTAGTCACTTCACACTTTTTGAATAAAGTTCACTTGAATTTGTAAAATAATAATGATAACAATTATCATTAAGTTTAACATTCGTCTCGTTTTCGTAAATACCCAGCCTTTTTTTGGCCGGGCTTTCGTGCGGAACGTGGTTGGCTTCTGGGTTTATTTACACACGCATCAATTAATTACCCGATTATTGATCGGGTTATTTATAGGGATTATTACTATGTTGTTGGCTTTTCCCCTCAAACGCTCGGTGCTTTTGTGCGCCATGGCCGTGGCCGTTCCGGCTTCCTCTTTGGCCGCAGAAGATACAGTGGTTATCAAGGCATCACAGGCTGATACCGCTGATGCTCCGACGCAGGGTTACAGTGCAAAAACGTCGAAAAGCGCGACCAAAACCGACCAGCCGTTAATCACTACCGGCCAGGCTGTTTCCGTCGTGACCCGTCAGCAGATGACCGATCAGAACGCTACAACGGTCAACGCCGCGCTGAACTATACGCCGGGCGTTTTCACCAACTTTGCCGGTGGCGCAACGCGTTATGACACCATCTCCCTGCGTGGCTTCCACGGCGGCGACGTCAACAACACCTTCCTTGATGGCCTGCGTATCCTGAGCGATGGTGCGAGCTATAACTCCATTCAGGTCGATCCGTGGTTCCTTGAACGTATTGATGTGGTGAAAGGCCCGTCCTCTGCCCTTTATGGCCAGAGCATTCCCGGCGGTGTGGTGGTTGAAACCACCAAGCGTCCGCAGTTTGCCGAAGAGGGCCATTTCCAGCTTTCCGGCGGCACGCAAAATACCAAGGGCGGCGCATTCGATTACACCAATGCGATCAACGACCAGTGGGCATTCCGCCTGACCGGTATGACCCGCAGCAGCGACACCCAGTACGATCACCAGCGCGAAGAGCGTTATGCGATTTCCCCGCAGCTGATGTGGCAGCCAGATGAAAACACCTCGCTGTTATTACGCGCCTACCTGCAAAAAGACCCGTCCGGCGGTTATCACGCTGCCGTGCCCGCTGACGGTAGCCTGTATGGCCAGAAACTGAGCCGTGGTTTCTTCGACGGCGAAACGGATCGCAACCAGTTCAAGCGCTGGGAGCAGATCTACAGCTACGAATTCCAGCACGCGTTTAACGACGTCTGGTCATTCCGCCAGAACGCTAACTACACCCATTCAAATACCGAACTGGATCAGGTGTATCAGGCAGGCTGGAACGCGGATCGTACGCTGATGAACCGTTACTATTCCGGTGAAAAATCTTCTCTTGATACCTTCGCGATTGATAACCAGCTTGAAGCCGATTTCGCCACCGGCGAACTGGCACACAAAGTGGTGCTGGGCTTTGACTATTCTCACTTCGTGAATGACCTGAAATCTGATGGCGCAACCGCCGGCACGCTGAACCCGTACACTGGTGTCGGCATCGACACGCTGGATTACTACAGCCACTCACGCGGCAAAAACCGTTACGAGCAGATGGGCACCTATCTGCAGGACGAAATGAGCTGGAACAAATGGTTCCTGACCCTGTCAGGCCGTTACGACACGCTGAAAACCGACAGCCGCAGCTACGAAAGCATCTACGGCACCGACAGCCACAGCGAGCGTAAAGACAGCCACTTCAACAGTCGCGCGTCACTGCTGTACGCCTTCGATAACGGGATTTCTCCTTACGTCAGCTACAGCCAGGCGATGACGCCATCTGCCCTGCCGGGCGCAGACGGCACGTTGCTGAAACCGATGCAGAGTGAGCAATACGAAGCCGGGATCAAATACCAGCCGGTAGGCACGTCTGACATGTACACCGCGGCACTGTATGACCTGACGCAAGACGACGTGGGCAACCGCGTAGTAGTCGGCAGCTATTACGAGCCAGCAGGTAAAATCCGTTCGCAGGGTCTGGAGCTGGAAGCCAAGAAACAGGTGACCGAGCGCTTCAACGTGATGGCCGGTTATACCTATAACAAAGTGCGTATTCGTGACGCGGCACAAAATAATGGCAACACGCCATATGTCACGCCTAAGCAAATGGCATCTATCTGGGGTCAGTATAAGACGCCAGTGGGTGTGGATCTGGGTGCAGGTGTGCGTTACATCGGTACACAGTGGGCGGATAATGAGAACACGCAGCACATGCCTTCCGCTACGCTGGTGGATGCTTCGCTGCGTATGAATCTGGTGCAGTTTAACCCGCAGCTGAAAGGCGCCTACGTGCAGCTGAACGCCAATAACCTGTTCGATAAGAAATACGTCGCAGCCTGTTATGGCACCAGCTATTGCTACTGGGGTCAGGAACGTACCGTGGTTGCAACCGTGGGTTACGATTTCTGATAGCTGAAGTGATTGATGGTTTTTTCCCTCCCCCTGCACAGGGGGAGTTGGAGCAAATCGCCTGGAGACGCTTTCAGACCGTCGGCAAATTTAACAGACGTAAACATCGCAAAAATTAATACAGATTTACCTCCCCTCCCCCAAGCCGCCATCCCAGGCTGACCGGCGTTATGCAGACACTGCGACTAAGTGAAAATGAAGCGCCAAATATTGGAAGCTATAATATTATTCTTAGTGGTAAAGGAGAGCCCGAAGGCAGGAGCGTGTTTTGAACGTGGAGGATATTATTAAGAATCAATGGAGTGTGTTCGAAGAATTTGAGGGAATTAATCCAACCTGAACAATGTTGTCGCAAAGGATCAATACGGTCAGTATGGCATCTGCCTGACACAATAATAAATAAGGGATTTTAATGTTGCGAAAATCGACTCTGATGACTTTACCTTTGCTGACAACGGCGGTATTCCTGCTGACAGGATGTCCCCCACCACCGGATATCACACAGTGGCAGCGTCCTGATACAGACATCGACGGCGTGCGCGTTGCGATGGGTAAATGCGGTGTGCAACTCCCTGGCCCCGATATTACTAAAACAGATAATGAGTCAGTTCTGTATTATCAATGCATGGAGAATATGGGGTTTACCCGTAAAGACGGATTCAAAATTTGTAGCATTCCTATTTACCATGATACACCAGCCTGTATCCAGCAAGGGCAGGGTCATCCCTTAAGTCAGCGCCAGCTGGAGGCGCTGCCTTTTGTCGCAGACAGAGGGTTCCATCCTATCAAGCCAGATTCTGGCATAAGCCCGTTTTCCCTGATTACCTGGCGTAAAAAGGGAGCTTCGCAGCATTTTTCTCATGAAGTTGAAAACGACAAACAAGCGCTGGCGGTGATGTATCAATGTGGTTATCCGCAACCATTGGGCTCAGTGCCTTACGTGCCGACGTTACGCAAAGCTGCGGATGTTCAGCAATGCATGCTGGATAAAGATTTCGAGCCCAAATACAAACTCAATCTGGTATGCCGCAATTATCCGCAAGTTACAGGCTGCCCAAAAACATAACTATTTTCTCTGAGATTAGAGGCTATTTTCTCTTCGTATCTCAATGAAAAGATAGGTTCAGCGTTCTTTCTCATCAATCCAGGCAATGAGATCGGCCAGCCTGTTCTCAGAAAACACGGCTATGCCATGTTCAGTAAGCAGGGATGCTGCGACCCCCATACCTGACTTACGCTTGCCGCTAAATGAACCGTCATAGATAAATTGGCTACCGCATGTCGGACTGCCATCGGTTAACAGCGCAGCCGTACAGCCTGACTCCTGAGCGGTACGCAGCGCCAGCCAGGCACCAAGCTGATATTGCTCAGTGACATCTTGCCCGGTAATTTCAAGTATTCTGACCTGCTGCGGCATGACGTCTTTACCTTCAGCAAAAACAATCTCAGCCGGTGGACGTGGCGTTGGCAGCCCGGCGGCCAGTTCAGGACAGTGGATCACAAGACGTTGCTCTTTCTGCCAGTGGTGCAACTGATCGACCATTTGTGCTTTCTCGCTTCCGTCATAGCGTACTTTGAACCCCATAAGGCAAGCACTTACCAGGATTTTATTCATCATCGTTATCGTATATCAGGGCAATTTGAGGCCAGGATTATAACACCTTCGGCTTTATGCACAGACTTAGCTGTGGCAGTGTCAACAGGCAGTTGAGACCAAAAAGCAGATGTCCATTTTGCAGCAAATAAGATTTAAGAGTGTCTGGATTATCCATAGTGAATACAAAGGGACTACTCATGAATATTGTCATCACGAACATTACCCCGGATAACCCAGGATTTGGAGAGTTAAAAGCTGAGAGCATGGCTGCTGGATTTAACATGCTACGCAGACTGGAAGAAAACTGGCTGAGCGGGCAAAATCGTTTTGATAAGCCGGGTGAGAAACTGTCAGGTTTTTATGCCGACGGATTACTCATCGGCGTGTGTGGATTAAATCAAGATCCTTATATGCCTTCGGTTGGCGCCGGACGACTCCGTCATCTCTATGTAGGAATTGAATGGAGAAGAATGCAGGTGGGTATCACTCTACTCAGGGCGATGCTGGCAGGTTCAGGCCGCTGGTTTAATTTTATCAACACAAACGCGCCTCAGTCCGCATTCAGCTTCTATGAACGTGCTGGTTTTATTCCGCTAGCAGATACCGATAAAGTGACCCACCGTCTGTATCTTGAAGACATCTAATTTTGATTATCTGACCTGCTGTCAATTGATATACACAATGATGTGAATACCGTCCGCTTCCGGCTGTGAGATCAACCGATGGATGTAACACGATGATTGAACCGCTCTGCTGTCCTTCTTTGGCTCTACGGCAGGCCGACTGGGCTAACCGGTAAAGCCTGCAAGCTTCATAGAACCGTCAGAAGCGGCATTTCGGGCCTGTCGGCTGGGATCTCACGACAATGGAAGATAATACTGCAATCGTAAATCTGGGAGGGGCCGCCAGGAGCGGATGTTCTGGATAAAAATTATAGACACCATAAAGAGCACAGCTTTTAACAAAACTGCTCCACGGCGCAATAATTCGCTATGATGAGAAAAATGAAAAGGATATCAAAGATGAAAACAGTCGAATTTTTGCTGTACACCCTAAAACCCGGCACCGGGAAAGATTTCCACCGAATCATGACGGAGGAGAGTGCTCCGCTTCACCGTTCAGCGGGTATGGATATTATTTCTTTTGGTATATCAGCCCATGACGACGACGCATACTATCTGATCAGAGCTTATGACAGCCTCTCCCAGCTGAAATCCTCTCAGGAATTTTTTTATAACAGTGAAGAATGGCGTCTTGGCCCCCGGCAGGCCATTATCGATAGGATCAGCGTCAGCGTTAAATCGGTTCTCACGCTTAGCAACAGTGCAATTGAGAGTTTACGATCCAGTTAATTGTGCAGCTATGTACAATATAGCCACATAAGCGGCATTTTTATTGCCTGCCATTACATTCTCGCGCTATCTGGACACAACACTCCGTCTGTTCAATACAGGCCGACCGCCCGTCACAACAAAATCTTTAAGTAGAACTTTTAATACATGCCTGAGCTGTTCACCCGGTGTCTGGGTATCTAACCGGCAGCTATGCGCGTAAAAGGTTACTGGCTTCATGCTATATTCACGTTAAAGCAATAAAACGACTTTTTGGGAGCAATTATGTACGGACCGGATCCCGCTGATACACATCCAATGCAGGGTTTTCCACAGGTTTGTTTCATCAAAAACACCGTGACAAATCCCAACATCATTATCGGTGATTTTACTTATTATGATGACCCAGAGGACTCGCAAAACTTCGAGCGTAATGTTCTCTATCACTTTCCGTTTATCGGTGACAAGCTGATCATCGGTAAGTTTTGCGCGATAGCAAAAGGTGTTCAGTTCATTATGAATGGGGCTAATCACAAAATTGATGGCTTCTCTACTTTTCCGTTTTACATCTTCGGAAACGGATGGGAAAAAAGCATGCCTCAACCCGGCGATTTACCATACAAAGGTGATACGGTGATTGGTAATGATGTATGGATAGGTTATCAGGCGATGATTATGCCAGGCGTTAAGATCGGCAATGGAGCTATAATTTCAACGCGTTCCGTGGTTACTTCAGATGTCCCTCCATATGCAGTTGTGGGCGGCAATCCCGCAAGAGTAATTAAGAAACGTTTTACTGATGATATTATTCTAGCTCTGGAAAAATTGGCGTGGTGGGACTGGCCTGTGGAACAGATTACACGGAAACTTACGGCAATAACGTCCGCGAATATTAAAGCATTGCTCGATGAATAGATTTTGCCGTTTGGTCATTCCATATCAAGAGATGCAACGTCCCCCTTCTTTAAGGATAGCGTTGCATCGCCCCGTTGAACTCACAGTACAAAGCAGACATGCGCGCGTTAATGGCCCGCTGTGAGCGAAAAGCGGACTTTACCCAGTAGTTGATTTACGGTTTCTGAGACGTTGAGCTCGCCGCGTTTATGCCAGTTCAGCCCGAAGTGAGTTGTTTCCCTGGCCTCTTAACTAGTATTTTAACCGAAGCGCAATATTATGTGACGTGCCCTGGTTTTTTATTGGTACAGGGTTAATTTATCCATTTTGTTTCAATTCACGGATGCCTTCAGGCCAGCTTTTTACCGGTGCGTACCCTAATTCTCGTCTTGCCTTAGCCGTATTGAGAGTCAGTGACTTCCCTATCAACTGTAGCATTTGTCGCGTTAGAGGCGACTAGCCCTGGGCTTCTGGCGAGATAATCGTCAAATTTACAGACCCAACTCCGACAGACCCGGATGGTCATCCGGGCGACGCCCCAAGGGCCAGTGAAACTTGCGGTCACCTTCTTTGATAGGCATGTCATTGATACAGGCGAAGCGACGGTGCATCAGGCCATCTGCTTCAAATTCCCAGTTTTCATTCCCGTAAGAACGGAACCAATTACCTGAATCGTCACGCCATTCATAAGCGTATCGAACAGCAATGCGGTTGCTACCAAACGCCCACAACTCTTTAATGAGACGATACTCAAGTTCTTTGTTCCACTTACGCGTGAGGAATTCTTTTGCTTCTTCACGATTATTTGCAAACTCTGTTCGATTACGCCATTTGGTCTCCAGTGAGTACGCCAGCGATACTTTTTCGGCATCGCGGCTGTTCCAGCCATCTTCAGCGAGCCGAACTTTCTCAGTCGCCGATTCGTGAGTGAAAGGTGGAAGTGGCTGGCGAGTGTGTTTATCGGACATGGTAAAGCCTCCCGCAAAATTGGATATATAAATAGAAACAGTTTTGTTACTCAGGCCTTAAGGAGAGACCTGTTCCAGCAAACGTTCCGCAACTTCCCTTGCACTGTCGGCGGCGCTGCTATCGCCCATCACATAGGAGAGGGTGATTGCGCCCTCTATCAGAATCAGCAACTGTTTGGCCAGAACGACAGGTTGCTCAATGTTTAATTGCTCCGTGAGATCGAGCGTGTAATCCAGCAATTTTTGTTTATGCTGCTTTGCTATCTGACGAATGGGGTCGTTATGATCACCAACTTCTCCGGCTGTATTTATAAAAGCACAACCACGAAAGCCTTCTGAATCAAACCATCCCCTGAGCACACTGAACATATTCAAAATGCGCTTCTGAGGAGTATCACCTTTATCAGATTCAGTTCTGAACCAGTGCATCCAGCGTTCATCACGTTCTTTCAACGCGGCGGCCACCACGTCATCCTTGTTAGCGAAATAGCGATAAATACTTTTCCTTGCTACGCCTGATGTCTTGACCAGAAGGTCCATGCCCGTGGCATGAATTCCATTCCTATAAATCAATTGCTCAGCGGTAGTCAGGATTTTTTCGCGGGTATCTGTTGGCTTATTGTTCATGAGACGAAGGTAGAACGATCGTTCTTCATGGTCAACAGTTTTTTTGAAAACAAGTATAAAAATGAAAAATACAGTCTTTGAGGGTTAACGAACGGGCACTCATTTATAAATAGAGCGTGATTTGAAAATGTCCCCTTTTGGCACACAGCAGACAAACACGTAACACCGGGGTTTAAGTCTATGAAGACGGCTTACGCCACAATTGAAGGTATTGAGGTGATGCATGCACTAAGCAAAGATCAGGCTTCCCTTTTTTATTATGGTGATCTGCCGGGCGAGAAGCGTCTGATGAGAAAAACACTTGAATTTTAAGGACTTTCAATAACAGAAAGGCTACCTCACCGCGAATTTTCGACAGTGCCATTTATTTCACCCACGCTGTCATCGGCATCACCCGATTCTGACTGTACTAATGCAACCAACCAATCGTATAATTGAATACCGCGATAGTAACAGAGCGGGATTTGTATTTTTTGCGGCAACTTAAGTGAAATTAAAATATAATCAATCTGTTTTTATAAAAATAAATTCCGGCCTCAAATAATAATCACACAATACCTAAGGGAATTAAATGAAGTTACTTCAAGGTTTGTTTTTTATACTGTCCGTTGCGATAACCGGTCAGGCCAATGCCGCCACCACCACGCTGACTGATGTACTGGGAAATAAAATAACCTTAGATACGCCAGTGAAAAGAGCAGTATTGGGATTCTATTTTGAAGATTATATGGCGGTGGGGGGTGAACAGGCGTTTGATCATATTGTCGGCATTTCGCGTGAAGCCTGGCATGGCAAAGTGCCCGCGAACTGGGATATGTATATTAAACACCGTCCTTCCATTGCCGACATTCCGGATATTGGTGAAATCGACCTGCACAACGTGTCGCTGGAAAAGTTAATCAGCCTCAAGCCGGATGTGGTCATTTTAGCCAGCTGGCAGTACGCCGCCTTGAAGTATGAAGTCACGCAGCTTCAGAGTTTGCATATTCCCGTTGTCGTGCTCGATTACAATGATCAGACGGTAGAAAACCATGTAAAATCCACGGAAATAATCGGGGTATTAACCGGCCAGACTGACCGCGCCAATGAGCTGGCCCGGCTTTATAAAAATAACATCACGCTGATTGAAGACAGGATCAAACAGGCAAATCTGCCCAAGCCAAAAGTCTACATTGAGTTTGGTAATAAAGGTCCGGCGGAGTATTCCTTCACCTATGGCGAAAATATGTGGGGCGTGATGCTGCGTCTTGCAGGCGGCGAGAATATAGCAGCGCCTTTTGTTAAACAGTGGGGCGAAATTAATCCTGAGCAGTTACTGGTCGCCAAACCGGATGTCATTTTTATTTCCGGCAGGGAGAACAATAAAGTTGATACAGCACTAGAAATGGGTATCGGCGTCAATGAAGCCGCAGCAAGAGCTAAACTCAACGGGTTCACTCACCGTGACGGCTGGAGTTCATTACCGGCGATTCAGAATGGCAAACTCTACGGCGTTTATCAGGGCGCATCTCGTACGCTGGTCGATTTCACAATGGTACAGTTTATCGCTAAATCTCTTTATCCTGATTTATTTAAGGATATTGATCCGGTGAAAAACTATCACGATTATTACCAAAAATACCTGCCAGTTATGCCGGTGGGCACCTTTGCGTTATCGGCCAGCGGCGTTCAACACTGATTGTTGAATCCCCGGGCATGAGATGTCTGAGGGTGGCATAGCGATAAGGCGCAGAGAGTGTTTTTCGACGCGCGGGTCATGGTGCCATTTTGTCGTAAAAAAGCGGTTAAATGTGAAGGAATTGTGCAGGACTCCGCAAAAAATGCGGTCGGTGAAGGGAACTTTTCGAACAGCATGAGAAAGCTTTGGCCTGTTGGCAATAAATCCTTATAATTAGCGACCCTGAAATGTGATTCGTTACACATACTGAGTCTCATTAAAGTGCTCTGTGAAAGTACCGTGTCTCTCCGGTGGAAAGCATACCGGTGGGAAATCAACATTCTGACAACAACTGCCAGTGTGGCATTAACGACCAACGAAAATATGAAAATGAGCATTCGCGCGATAGTTACCCTGGTTTTGGCAGTTGCTGCGTACAGCCAGGCATCTTTTGCTGTGGTATATCCTCTTCCGGCGAACAATGGTCGTCTGGTCGGTGAAAATATTACGGTCACTGTTCCACAGGGCAGCAGCCTGCCGCTGGAGCATTTTGCAGCGCAATACCAGATGGGTTTGAGCAACATGCTTGAAGCCAACCCTGGCGTTGACCCGTTCCTGCCAACCCCTGGCACCGTTCTGACGATTCCTCAGCAGTTAATCCTGCCGGATACGCCGCACGAAGGTGTTGTCATCAACAGCGCAGAAATGCGTTTGTACTACTACCCGAAAGGCAGCAATACCGTTGTCGTTCTGCCAATCGGTATCGGTGAGTTGGGCAAAGACACTCCGTTGAACTGGGTGACCACTATCCAGCGTAAGAAAGCAGGCCCGACCTGGACCCCGACGGCAAAAATGCATGAAGAATATGCAGCCCGCGGCGAGTTTTTACCCGCCGTCTTCCCTGCAGGCCCGGATAACCCGATGGGTCTGTACGCGCTGTATGTAGGCCGCCTGTATGCCGTTCACGGCACCAATGCGAACTTTGGTATCGGTCTGCGCGTGAGCCACGGTTGTGTGCGTCTGCGTGATGCTGACATCAAATGGCTGTACGACAACGTGCCGCAAGGCACCCGCGTTCAGTTCATCAACGAGCCGGTGAAGGCCACCGTTGAGCCAGACGGCAAGCGTTATGTTGAGATCCATAACCCGTTGTCTTCTAACCAGGAAGAATTCGACTCCCAACAGCCGATTCCAATCAGCCTGACTGGTAGCTCGAACGCCGTAGCGACGGATCCAAGTGTGAATCAGACAGTAGTTCAGCGCGCGATTGAGATGCGTGCAGGCATGCCGGTTCAAATCAACTAAGCATTAAGGCTTGGATGGTGTGAGACTTTGGAAAGCCCCGAAACTTTTTCGGGGCTTTTTTGTGGAATTTTTTGGACTGCTGTCCAATGGCGGCTTAAAAAATAGCCGAGGACGTTTCGGTTTCTCAATAGCAGTGATCACTTAACTCGCTGCGCCGAAACCGCCAGCATTGGGTTTGCTCCTTCCCCTCTCACGAGGGGAAGGACGGGATGGGGTGTTGGTTTCGGCTCCAAAGTCGCCTGCTATACCCCCTCCCAGCCTCCCCCTTCGCAGGGGGAGGAGCAAAGCAAACCGGCTCAGTGCAGTCTTTAATAAAGGTGAGATGATGCGTATTTGAAATCAACCGGAGTGCAGAAGGGAAAGGCTTTTCTCCCCGTCAGTGTGCCAGAAACTTCTCCAGAAACTGCTTAGTCCTCGCATGCTGCGGATTCGAGAACAACTCCTTCGCTGGCCCCTGCTCCACGATCTTCCCCTGATCCATAAAGATCGCCCGGTCTGCCACATCACGCGCAAAACTCATTTCATGCGTCACGATCACCATTGTGCGGTGCTCGAGCGCCAGCGCGCGGATAGTGTTGAGAACTTCCCCGACCAGCTCCGGGTCGAGCGCAGACGTCGGTTCATCAAATAAAATGACTTCAGGCTCCATTGCCAGTGCGCGGGCGATCGCCACACGCTGCTGCTGACCGCCTGACAAACGGCGCGGATAGGCGTCTTCTTTACCGCTCAGGCCGACTTTTTCCAGCAGTTTGCGCGCGGCGGCAATCGCTTTCTCTTTCGATTCACCTTTTACGATGACCGGGCCTTCAATGATGTTTTCCAGCACGGAACGGTGTGGGAACAGATTAAAGTTCTGGAATACAAAACCTACCTGCTGACGCAGTTCACGGACTTTGTTTTTCTGCTTTCCGATCGGCTTGTTACCGTCAATTTCGATTTTACCGACCTTGATAGTGCCACCGTCTGGTTCTTCCAGCAGATTAATGCTGCGCAGCAGCGTGGTTTTACCGGAACCGCTCGGGCCGATAATTGCCACCACTTCTCCGGCATTCACCTGTAAATCGATACCGTGTAACACCGTTTGGCCGTTGAATTTCTTAGTCAGTTGCTTAACGTCAATGGTACTCATGAAGGCTCCTGATCCTGACGGTTAACGCGGTCTTCCAGACGGTTTTGCAGGAAGGATAAAACGGTCGCCAGCACCCAGTAAATGATCGAGGCGGCAAGATACATGGTGAACACTTCCAACGTGCGCGAGGTCACCAGCTGCGCCTGACGAAACAGCTCAGGTACCTGAATGGTCGCGGCCAGCGAAGTGTCTTTCACCAGACCAATAAAGCTGTTGCCAAGCGGTGGCAGCGCAGTACGGGCGGCCTGCGGTAAAATCACGCGGCGCAGCGTCTGCCAGTGGTTCATGCCAATACTGGAGGCGGCTTCCCACTGCCCTTTTTCAATCGACGAAATCGCCGCACGCAAGGTTTCAGAGGTGTAAGCCGCTGTATTAAGCGACAGGCCGATCATCGCAGCCGGAATAGGATCCAGCTCAATGCCAAACTGCGGCAGGCCGTAATAAATCATAAACAGCTGTGCGATAAGCGGCGTACCGCGAAATACCGACACGTAAAAACGTGACAACCATGACAGCGGCCAGAAACGCGAAAGGCGCATCAGCGCCAGCATAAAGCCCAGTAATAACCCGAAAATCATCCCGCCAATACTTAGCTGGAGCGTAAACAGGGTTCCCTTCAATAAAAATGGTGCTGAATCCAGCACCAGTTGAATACTTTCTTGCATCCGATAATAACCTTTTGGATGTTTGCTCTGAAAACACCGGAAGCTTTATCAGCTCCCGGCAGGACGAGCATTTATTTGGTGACGTCAGCCCCGAACCACTTTTCTGAAATCTTGGCCAGTGAGCCGTCTTTTTGCATTTCGGCAATCGCCGTGTTGATCGCGGCCAGCAGTTCCGGGTTGTCCTTACGGATCGCCACGCCAGATTCCTGGCGGGAGAACGCCGGGCCAGCAACCGCTAAGGTATCGCCGGTTTTCTTCACCAGATCCAATGCTGCCAGACGGTCAACCAGAATCGCGTTGATACGGCCTACGCGCAGATCCTGATATTTAGTCGGGTCATCATCATACGTACGAACATCAACGCCCGGCACGTTTGCACGCAGCCATTGTTCATAGTTAGTACCTAAACCCACACCGACTTTCTTACCTTTAAGATCTTCAGGCTTTGAATACTCAGCTTCGGAACCTTTTTTCACCAGTGCCTGAATACCGGAAACAGTGTACGGCGTGGAGAAATCATATTTTTTCTGGCGTTCAGGTGAAATGGTGACCTGATTGATCACCACATCAATACGTTTAGATTCCAGCGAAGCCAGCATGCCGTCCCACTTGGTCGGTTGCAGCTTGGCTTTTACGCCCATGTGCTGCGCCAGCGCATCTGCAAACTCCACTTCAAAACCGGTCAGCTTACCGTCTTCACCCTGGAAACTGAAGGGAGGATAGGTTCCTTCCAGCCCGACTATCAGCGTGCCGCGCTCTTTAACTTTCTTCAGTAAACCTTCATCAGCAAAGCTGTTGCTGACCATGCCGGCAGTTAACGTCACCGCCACAGCACCCAGGAGTAAACGACGACGCAGTGTAGAAAAACCCATATTCACCTCATTTATAGTTAATTATAAAACGTTATATACCCTATGGATTTGCGCACAGTAGCACCCGTCGCATCACTTATCAGGAATATAATTCTATAATCTTAGCTCAAAATGGAATAAGCACACCTTAAGCCATCAAAACGGTCATTTCCACCCATCACAGCGATATGTGATGCCTATACAAACGGGTGATAAGCAAACAGCGCAGGTGCCCCGCCGGTGTGAATAAACAGGATCGGGCCATCCTCAGGGAAGAGACCGCGTTCGATGCCATCGAGTAAACCCGCCATCGCTTTACCGGTGTAGACCGGATCCAGCAACATCGCTTCCTGTTCAGCCAGCAGTTTAACCGCCGCCATACCCGCTTCGTTCGGCTCACCGTAACGCGGCGCGAAGTATTCATCCCACAAAACTATCGACGGAATGTTTTCATCCAGTTGCAGATGAGTGGCGACCTCGCGGGCAATCGCCTCCACTTTGGGACGCTGCTCATGCGCTTTACGTGACACCGTCACGCCGATGAGGGTGGTATCCGGCATCAGATGGCGTAAAGCCACGGCGAGCCCGGCGTGCGTCCCGGCGCTGCCGGAAGCGACTACCACGGCGCTGAAATCCACAAAGCCGGCGGAAGATTGCTCAGCGATTTCCAGCGCACACTGCACATATCCCAGCGCGCCTAAGGCATTCGAGCCGCCGACCGGCACCACGTACGGACGAAAGCCCTGTGCCTCCAGACGCTCAGCCTGCTCTGCAAGCTGCGCCATCGGATCGTGCAGGGCATCGCACATCACCACTTCGACGTTGAACAGATCCAACAGCAGACGGTTGCCGTTGGTCAGATAATTCGCCTCGCCGGTGCCAATCGGGTTTTCCAGCAGCGCGACGCATTTGAGCCCCAGCTTGGCGGCCACGGCGGCAGTCTGGCGCACGTGGTTTGACTGGATAGCCCCGGCGGTCACCAGCGTATCTGCACCCTCTGCCAGCGCATCGGCGACCAGATATTCCAGCTTTCTCAGCTTGTTGCCGCCCATCGCCAGCGGAGTGACGTCGTCACGTTTGATGTAAATGTCGCGGCCAACGTGTTCTGAAAGACGGTGTAATTTTTCCAGCGGCGTGCTGTTACCCAGTAAATCGAGACGATCAAAGGCATCCAGCCGGTTTTTAAGCAATGAAATTTGAGCAGGCACAGTGTTCCCCTGACGCGCAGCCGGACGGCTGAGCGAAACCGTAAAAATGAATTATTCGGATATGAAATGATATTGATGATTAAGTATATAAAGAATGTATACAAACTGGAGACAAAAAAACAGGCTCCCGGAGGAACCTGTTTAGGGTGTTTCATTGTCATTCTGTGCGAAACGGACTCAGCCGGATTTCTGCCAGGCCAGATACTGATCGTATTTGCGCAGGGCAATACGGTAGTTATCGTGCGCCGCCACCGGAACATCACTGATGATCCGCTGGTGGATGCTGTCCCCTTTCAGTTTATCGAGAGGATAGTTGCTGGCAGATAAAATCTCATCCAGACGGCGGAGGCGGACAACGTACTCGCGCACCGTGCTGTGATTCATTTCAGTCTGTTCAAACAAATATTGCTTAAACGCCATAATGTCAAAATACGACGAATGGCTGTTACAGCTAATCTCACTGCAAAAACGACACAGCGCGGTCAGTTCTTGCGACAGGTTGTGCCACACGTCGTCATCAATAGGCTGGTCCATCTTAGCGATGGCCTCTTTATTGATGATTTGCCCGCGAAACACCAGTGCCATCCTGTCGAGTTCTTTTGCACACTGTGAGCAATGAGTCTGACTATGTTTAAAATCTTTAAGATAACGGCTTAAAGGCCTTGTTTTGATTCCCGCTGGCATAAATTTATTCCTGATAAGGGACATAAAATGTATAACCGGCCAGGAAAAAGCGGATCAGTGGTCGTTGGCCAGGCGCGTTCGCAATCGCTTAATCGCCTGACTGTGCAGCTGGCTTACCCGGGATTCCCCGACTTCCAGCACTGCCCCGATCTCTTTTAAATTCAACTCTTCCTGGTAGTAAAGCGTAAGAACTAACTTTTCCCGTTCTGGTAACGCATCGATGGCTTCCATCACCCGGTGACGTAAATTGCCCTCCAACAGATGATGTAACGGGTTGGCCTCTTCGTGCCCTTCCATCAATGCCTCGGCCGAATCGCCGTGCTCTTCACGCCACTCGTCATAAGAAAACAACTGGCTGCTGTTCGTGTCCATGAGTATTTGCCGGTATTCCTCGATGGGAATATCCAGCGCCTGCGCCACCTCTCCTTCGCTCGGTGGGCGCCCTAATCGTTGTTCTGCATGATGCATTGCCTGAGACACTTCACGCGCATTGCGTCGCACGCTGCGCGGCACCCAGTCGCGGCTGCGCAATTCATCAAGCATCGCGCCACGAATACGCTGAACGGCGTAGGTAGTAAACGCCGTGCCCTGCATCGCATCAAATCGCTCAACCGCATTCAACAGGCCAATCCCCCCCGCCTGCAGTAGATCATCAAGCTCTACGCTGGCGGGAAGCCGTACCTGCAAACGCAGGGCTTCATGGCGCACGAGGGGAACATAGCGCTGCCACAAAGAATTTTTGTCTATCACGCCGTCGGCGGTATACAGATCGCTCACTGTCGTAACCTGTAAAATTAAGGGTCTGTAGCATTGTGACAGTGGAAACCCTGTTCAATCGGCAGAATAAGGACAAAAAAGCGCGGCTATTTTGATTATGTCTCGAACATCGCCTGTCGCCACCCCTCTGCCTGCTGGTCGTGATAGCTTAAATTTTGATCTAAATATAAAGATTATCCTAAATTATACCAGCCCGCCCACCAAAGGGATTGTACAAATTCGTAAGTTTTGGTTAAAAAAAACCCCGCCGAAGCGGGGTTGGACTGTTTGTAACCTGCGAGAAAATTATTGCAACAGGGACAGAACAGACTGTGGAACCTGGTTAGCTTTAGACAATACTGAAGTACCCGCCTGTTGCAGGATCTGCGCTTTAGACATTGCAGAAACTTCAGTCGCGTAGTCAGCATCCTGAATACGGCTCTGTGCAGAAGACAGGTTAGTAGTAGTGTTGTTCAGGTTGGTGATAGCAGAATCGAAACGGTTCTGAACCGCACCCAGTGAAGAACGGAATTTATCCACTTTAGCAATTGCAGCATCCAAAGCGGCCAAAGGATCTTTAGTTACAGTACCGGTGCTGGTGGTATCAGTAGTCAGTTTACCTTCAGCACTAACGAACACTTCAGCGCCTACTTTAGGAGCGTATTTACCGGTACCTGTACCAGAGTCTACTGTTACTTTACCGTTATCAGCATCGATTGCGTATTTGGTCGTGTAAGAAGCAACTGTAGTAAGTTCGCCATCTGTATCTGTAAAAGTAGCGCTGGCATTAGCAACAGCAGTGCCACCAGAGTATTTAGCGCTCGCAGTACCGTCACCCGCTGCAAAAACAGCCTTATAAGTCTGAACACCTGAATTGTAAGTAACGGTTGCAGCTGTATCACCAGCAACTGCTGTCCCAGCGATCTGTTTTGCAGAAGCAACCTGCGCCATTACTGATTCTTTGCTAGCTGTCGCTGTGTAAGACACGCCAGCTGCTGTAGTCACAGCAGCAGTATTAGTAACGTCTGCAGCATTCTGGAATTTGTAGGTGGTATTATTCAGGCTAATTTCAGCAGATTTGCCATTACCTAACGATTTACCATCTGCAGCCAACGTAAAGACTGACTTAAGAGTTGCAGCTTTAGCACCACCAGCATTGTTAGTTGTCAAGTTGCCGTCAGTTGTAAGGTAAGCAGCCTGACCACCGATGGTCAGCGCGCCATTTGCATCAGCAGTAAAGGTAACATCGCCTGTAGCAGCTTTATATGTACCGGTTAAAGTCTTACCAGCGGCTGGCAATAATGTATCAGCAAGATTACCAGCTTTTGTTGCATCGTTATTACTTGTATTTGTGTATGTGAAATTACCTGCAGTTGCATCGTAAGTGTAAGTATTGGTTGTTTTAGCTGCGGCAGCACCATAAGAGTCAATTTGTACTGTATCACCAGTTTTTAACTGGTCCAGAGCCTGTGAAGCAGTCAACGCGTTGTTGGTCGTAGTCACAGTATTTGTGGTGGTATTCATTTTAGCCGCAGTCAGGTCACTGATAGTTGCCGCTTTGTTTGCCACAGTACCTGAACCATTCACATTGAAACCATTCAGACCCAGCGTGTCAGCAGTGATTGCCTGCAGGTCGATTTTGATGGTTTCGCCGTCGTTAGAGCCAACCTGGATGGACATGGTGGAGTCTTTCGCCAGCACTTTCACGCCGTTGAACTGAGTCTGACCAGAAACGCGGTCGATTTCAGACAGACGGGACGTGATTTCATCCTGGATTGAATCCAGGTCAGATGTTGAGTTGGTGCCGTTGGCAGCCTGAACGGACAGTTCACGGATACGCTGTAAGTTGTTGTTGATTTCGCTCAGTGAGCCTTCAGTGGTCTGCGCAACGGAGATACCGTCGTTGGCGTTACGTGAAGCCTGAGTCAGGCCAGTGATGTTAGATGTGAAGCGGTTAGAAATCGCCTGGCCAGCAGCATCGTCTTTGGCGCTGTTGATACGCAGACCGGAAGACAGACGCTCGATAGCAGTGCCCAGAGCAGATTGTGATTTGTTCAGGTTGTTCTGAGTCATCAGTGACAAACTGTTGGTATTGATTACTTGTGCCATGAGGATATTCCTTCAAATCTGGTTAAGGGTTCGGGCTTATTTGCCCACGGCGTTCATCACCGTCCAAACTTGTATCGGCGCTTCACCAACAACCTTTAGAATTATTTGTCAAAAATCCAAACTTTCTTACGCCGCGAAATACCCCTCCTTATACCGGCTATTCCCGCCATTACTTTTTGTTGCATTCCATTAAACTTTTTCTACGTCGTGCCGATAGGGCTTAAAGACACTTACACACTGTAAAGGATACGTATGGCTACTATCACTTCATTAGGCATCGGTTCAGGATTGGACCTCAGCACCTTATTGACCAATCTGAGCACGGCGGAAAAAGCGCGTCTGACGCCAATCACTAACGCGCAGACCTCCAATACCGCGAAGCTGACTGCCTATGGCACCCTGAAAAGCGCACTGTCTACCTTTAACGATGCGTCAAAAGCGATGGCCAGTGCAGACCTCTATAAGAGCAGCACGGCGACATCCAGCCTCAGCAGCGCTGTTACCGTAACGACGACCGCCGGGGCCGCGTCGGGCACCTACGCCATCGGTGTGACTCAACTGGCGAAGGCACAGTCCCTGATTTCCGGTGTACAGCCTGATACCACCACTGCGCTGGGCACCACTGGCAGCACCCGCACGTTGACCATTCAGCAAGGTGGCACCGCCAAACCTCTGACCATCAACTTGACCGATGCGCAAACGTCGCTGGGTGGAATGCGTGATGCCATTAATAATGCCGGTGGCGGTGTCACAGCCAGCGTACTGAAAGTCTCCGATGGCAGCTACCAGCTGATCGTCAGTGCCAATACCAGTGGCGTGAATAATGCCATGTCGATAAGCGTCACAGGTGATGACAAACTGAACAGCGTGATTGGTTATACCGCCGGTTCTGAAGCGACTAACGGTATGAATCAAAGCGTTGAGGCTAAAAATGCCAAGTTAACCTTAAATGGTACGCCCATTGAGCGCGACAGTAACATTGTCACCGATGCACCTGAAGGCGTAACACTGAATCTGCTGGCCACCACCACGACGGGCAATGATGCCAGCGTGACCGTCACTAAAGACACCACGGCAGCGGCTACGGCGATCACCAACTTTGTGAATGCCTATAACACACTGCAGGACAGCTTCTCAAGCCTGACCAAATACACGGCGGTAGATGCCAATACTGACACGCAAAATACCAACAACGGGGCGCTCTTAGGCGATTCGGTGTTACGTGATATTCAGGTGAAACTGAAAAGTGCTATTTCCAGCGCTCAGGGTAGCGGCACTTTCACGAACCTGGCGGCGATTGGTATTACTCAGGACCCGACCAATAACGGTAATCTTAAAATCGACAGCACCAAACTCACTGCTGCGCTTAAAAACAATACCGTAGCAGTTTCCCAGTTGATCGTAGGTGATGGTAAAAAAACCGGTATCGGTACAATGGTCACCAATCTGGCGACAGGGTTTATTGCCACCGATGGTTCCATCGAAACGGCAAAAACGGGGATCAATAATACCCTCAAGCAACTGACCAAACAGTACAACTCAACCAACGACAGCATTAATGACACCATCGCGCGTTATAAAACCAGTTTCACTGCGCTGGATGTTGCCATGTCGAAACTTAAAAATACCGGCGACTATCTGACTCAACAGTTCGAAGCAATGAATTCGTCAAGTTCATAAGGATTGAGAAATGTATAACTCAAAAGGAACACAGGCCTACGCTCAGATAGGAATTGAAAGCGCTGTCATGAGCGCTTCTCCGCATCAGTTAGTGGTGATGTTATTTGACGGGGCGCGTAGCGCCCTTATCCGTGCTGGCATTTTTATGCAGCAGGGAAATATTGCCGATAAAGGCAAAGCGCTCTCTAAGGCCATTAATATTATCGACAGCGGACTGAAAGCCGGAATGAGCCGCGAGAAAGGCGATCCCGATTTAGTGGATAACCTCGAAGCGCTCTATTCCTATATGGTTCGTCGTTTATTGCATGCCAATTTACACAACGATCAGGAAGCCATCACGGAAGTGTTGGGCTTGCTGGAAAATATTGCCGATGCCTGGCGGCAAATCGGCCCAAACTATCACCCGTCGCAGGACCAATATAATGGATCAACATCAGTATCTGGTTAATGAATATCAACTGATCCTGACTTTAAGCGAGCAGATGTTGCGGCTGGCGAAAGAAGAGAAATGGGATGAGCTGGTCGAGCTCGAAGTCAGTTATCTGAAAGCCGTGGAAGCGACCACCACGTTGCCAGTAGCAGAAAGCACGTCGATGGCTATTCAGTATGAAGTACGCAAATATTTGCGTCAGATTCTGGATAACGAAAATATGATCAAAACATTATTACAAGCCCGGATGAATCAACTCACCGAGCTGATTGGACAGTCGTCAAGACAACAACAAGTGAATATGACGTACGGAAAAATCGATCTCCGTTCAATCGCGTTTGGCGATCGCCAATAATTATTACTTTCGTTTTATTTTATATTGTTCTATTTTATCAAATATTTCTTGTACATACTAAGGTTTCAGAGGCAGAGAGCGCACAGCTGCCAGGGCTAATTCTCTCTGTCTCCATCCCTGACTTCGCCTCAACAGGTAACCAGTTTGTATTAGTAACAAAGTCGCGCAGCTTTGATTTATATTCAGGCAACTGGACGCCGTCGTCGTCATATTCGGGCATCATCACCATGGTACGTAAAATAAAAGTCACCCCAGGGATAGGATCGACCTCGCTACTTATTCAGCACAGTGAACTTTTTATTCAAGATTTATATATCGACAAACCTCAGTTACTCCTGATCCAAAATGGCAGCATGACCGTTCATTATCAGCATCAGGAAGTGTCCCTGCAAACGGGTGAAATGCTGGTGCTCAACAGCGGGCAAACGCTGGGGCTTACCCACAAGCTTTCAGAAAACGGGCCATTTAGCTGCGCGATTATGGCGTGGGATAATGTCCTGCTGACCGATGCAGGGTTGCATATATCGGCATTTAAACCCCCGCTGATTACTGTCGATCACCTGCAAGTCATTCCCCACGTTCCCAGTGCCTTCAAACAAAGTTTTACTGACACCCATAATGCTCTTCTCTGGCATCACGGACTGCCTGCGCCAATAACCCGCCACCGGATGCTTGAGCAGTTGCTGTGGCTGTCGCAGCTCGGCGTGCGTTATTCCCTGCAACACAGCGAAAGCATGACCCAGCGGGTACGGGAATTGCTGGTCAACAATCTGCATAAAACCTTTACGGCAGCGGAAGTGGCCGAGCAACTGATGATGAATGAAGTGATGCTGCGACGCCGGTTGGCAGCCGAAAACAGTGTACTGCGTAATCTGATGATTGATGTTCGCATGACCCACGCCCTGCGCCTGTTGCAATGCACGGATCTGGCCATTTCCCACATCGCGCATCAGGTCGGGTATGAAAGCGGTTCGCGTTTTGCTGAGCGGTTTCGCAAACGTTTCGGTTTTGCACCCACCGCCATTCGGGGGCATTTACGCGCGCAATCGGTTCACTCACCGATCACAAGTGATGTTCAATAACAATCAGCGCCAAATACTTACATTACAAAATTATGAGTAACATCACACAATAATTGATTACCAGATGTTAACGGAATATCATACCCGCCGGTTTTTATGAATGGTCAGGGGTTGGTTGTGCACGTTTGGTGGGAAGTGATAAAAACGATTTACTGGGGCGGGCTGGGTATCGCCGTGCTGTTCACCCTGCTGGTGAGCCGCGATACGATTAAGATCAGGCTATTAACGTCCGGCATTATTGGATTTACCTGGCCGATGAGCCTTCCTGTGGTTCTCCTCTTCTCTCTGTTCTGACCCTCCAAAAAAAACCCGGCTTTCAGACCGGGTTTTCAGATGACGTGTTATGTCAGTCTTCGTGCTGTGCTTACAAGAGGTATTACTTACGCGTCTGTACCCAAAAACCGTGGATCAGACCCGGGAAATAGCCCAGTAAAGTCAGCAAAATATTCAGCAGAAATGCTCCGCCTAAACCATTCCCTATCAGTACGCCCAACGGTGGTACCAGAATGGTGATCAGTACTCTCCAAAATCCCATTTTATATCTCCCTTTGGTTATCATTATGTTAATGATAGTTCACCCCTGAAGAGACAGATATCAGAAGAAACCTAATTGATCAGTTCCAGCATAATTTCCATATCCCGCCGGGTTTTCTCCAGGATTTCCACATCGCCCTGCCGATGTTCAGCATCAGTCACCTGATGGATCTGGCGCATCTGCCATCTCACCTGATTTTTTTGCTCTTCGGTCATACTCCGGCACATCACGATAATAAAATTGCGCAGCATCAGATGTTGCATGGCAGTTTCTTCGACGTGTTTATTGACTGACATGACCAAATCTATAACCTGTTTTTCTGCCATTACATTTCCTGCGCGAGTAAAAGAATCAACGTAGCCAAAGTAGCACGCACTACCTGACTTCTAAGCCCGCAGCACAAGGGATTATCCCCCCTATTTCAACCGCTGACCTCTGTGGCGGCTCCACAAAAATCCTTCATTCACAATGGCCTGACGGAATGTCTGCGCAAAATCACAATCATGGCAAAATATAAAGTGACACAGGTCACATTTCACCCATATTTCTTCCCCCATCTTGTGATCTGCTCTATAGTTTACGTAATAAAAAATGTGTTCCTCGGGTGGTGCTATACGCCCGTTATTGTCTCTCTTGTTTTGTTTTCGGGTTGAAATTCCAGGTAGTTTCCTTGTAGTCAGGACAATTACCCCATCATATTTGGGGTTCAGGAGGCAGTATGTCTGAATATCATTATTTACTGGTTGGCGGAAGCCGCGACGGACAACGGCATGTCGATGCATGTCATCAGTTTTCGTTGTGTTTCTGGGAAGATGCATCAAAGAATGTGGATCGTGAGTTTTATGGAAAGCGTAACGAGCGTTACAAAGTGAATCCGGAGAAAGGCGCCGACGGAAGATGGTATCTGGTGGGATATTGCGGCAGTTGTTCGAAAATTCCCGCAGACGAACTGACCACTCAGGCGAATACCAAACACGTGAAGCCAATGATGTAACTGACGCAATGTCAGCGTGAAGTGAAAAAGAAGTGTAAGTGTGAAGTCGTTTAAGACCCCGCCACTAAAGCGGGGTTTTGTTTTTTATCCGTCAGGAGGCCATACCCTGAATGTTTCTCGCGTAGAAAGCCACCTGCCCGCCCAGCATAAAATGAGCTTCCTCATGATCGTGTCGTCCCAGGGTTGCGATACGGACAATCTCCCCCTCAAACTCACCGTCATGGATGGCGGTAATCGCCACATCCAGCTGATAGCTGGCAGGATGAATACCCACAGGAAAAGTGAGTAACTTCACCCTGTCTCCCACCTGAAAACGGGTTAACAGCGGTAAGGGCGCCTGTTCGAACAAGTCCTGATCCATCGGTGACTCCTTGTTTTTCAGTAGGATTAATTAGAGGATAGGACATGTTGCGTCGTTTTGCAGAAACACGACGTGAGGCACCTCTCCCTTTTCAACATCTTTTCAGAAACTTTTAACAATTTTAAAAATTCTGGTTTTAAAAATCGCTTAAGGAACTCAACGTGACGAAACTAACACCCGAGCAATGCATCATCCTCACCGGTTTTACCGGCATTCTGCACGGATAGTTTGAGGGATTTCACGAGGATTTAGAAAAACGATTGGGACGTGATGTGCAGACATCCGAACTGGGCTACCCGGAGTTTATCCAGGAATGCCGCGAACTGTACGAAGAGGATTTTAACGCGCTGATGCCTGACTGACCACGGAAACAAAATAAGGCCGGGCAGGCTGGCACACGAACGCTGCCAGCCTGCCCGGTCATGTTGTTAAGGTTTTATAATTCCGCGAATAAAGTTCTCATTCACTCTGATCACATTCCCCGTCTCAACATTCATCACCTGATACTGCACCGGTGATACCTCATTCAAAATCGTGATTACTTCAAACAAACCTGGTGTAAAAGTAAGCGCAACAAAAACGCCAACAGGATAGACAGCCATAATTTTATCCTTTATTCAAACACTTATAATGTGCTTCGTTCATCTCACCGCGACTGGAGGAGGTAAATTAATCACGGTGAGTTATTGCATTGTATACATTTCTTACAGTGGAAGAATATGAGGTAAAAAAATCAGGGATGACAGACAAAGTGATCACATTTTGATCAATTCAGATAACTCTGACAGACGTGGCGAAGAGTTCTTCAATTATTACGATTTACTTACACCTTCGCGTGTCCGCTTCCCTTCTTCCCTCAGGCAGTCGCTTGTTTTCGGGGCGATTTCAGTTAAGAATATAAATCCAAAATGTTGCATTGAGAGCCACGCCGTGAGTGCCCAGATTTTCGAAACCGATGTAGCCCACCCGCATTTAGCCCGTCTTATTGCCGAACTGGACGCTTATCAGTACCCGCTCTATCCCCCCGAATCGTTTTACGGTGTCAATATCACAGAGCTGGATGAAGGTGATATCACCTGTTTTATGGCGCGAGTCGATGACGACTGGGCCGGATGCGCCTGTCTGTACATCTCAAAACATCGCATCGCCGAGATGAAGCGGGTGTACGTTAACCCCTTGTTTCGCGGACAAGGGATCGCTTCGCTGCTTATCGCCGCGATGGAAAAGAAACTGAAAGAGTTGGGGCACACAGACCTGTATCTGGAAACAGGTGTGTTTCAGGAAAAAGCCATCACGCTGTACGAGAAACTCGGGTATGCGCGTACGGAGGCCTTTGGTGATTACGTGCAATCACCGGATCCGCTGAGCGTTTATATGATGAAAACCGTGTCCTAGAGGAATTCTCCATAACACTGTCGGGATGGCAGTGTTATGGAGACTGTATCACATCAGGACGTTGCTTTTGGTGGCGGGCAGGTCATTAGAAGGAATGACCCATTTTTTGAGTGTGATAACAAAGAAATTCTTACCCTTGGTGATTTTCGCACCGCGATCGCCACATTCCAGCGCGAGTTTGAAAAACTCATCGCTGTTAATACTAAAAGCCAGTTCGACTTTTTTCACCATACCGGAATTCAGCAGGTCTTCGGCTTCGTGCAGAGATTTGGCCTGAATGACTGACATAAATACCTCGAGAATGCTCAGGGACGTTATACAGCGGACCCGTACACGCTATTTCATTTTTGTTGCGTATTTATGACAGTTTATGAATCTTACCCAAATCGTGACACTTGCCACCTAGGTCAGACGATAATGCGCATCCGGCATCGGCGTATCCGGTAGCTGCGACTGGTTGTTCATCTCCAGCAAATTGATTTCGATATTGGTACACATCGCATCCATCGGCAGGTGGTTATTGGCATAACCAAACGGCATCTCAAGCTCTTCGGCCAGGGTATCGAGCGACAGAAAGGTATAAGAGATAAAACCGGACACCAGCAGCGTCATGTAATGCAAATCCACCACAAGGGCGAACGGCAGCAGGCTACAGAAGAGATACACCGTGCGGTGCAACAGCAGCCCGTAAGCGAAAGGGATCGGCATACTGACGATGCGCTCACAACCGCCGACTACCTGAGAAAGCTGGGACAGCGTGGTGTCCATGTGCGCGTAAACCACATCCGACATTTCGCCGGTCCGGCGGCGTTCCGCCAGCCACTGCGATAACCGCAGCTGTACCATGTTAGTCGGTGCGCGCCGCGAAAGAATATCCTCCGCATCATCCCCTAATAAACGTTCGAGATCGGGCCGTGAATCGCTGTGACGCAGCTGATGCTTGAGGCTGTAGCAAAACGCCAGCAGCAACGCGGTCACCCGATGCGCTTCACCCGGACAAACTGCCATCACCTGACTTTGCAGCGTACGGCAGGCAATCAGTAACCCGCCCCACAGCTGGCGCGCTTCGATATAGCGCGAATACGCTACACTGTTTCTAAAGCCAAGGAAGATCGCAATCGACACGCCGAGCAGGCTGAAAGGCGCGAGCGTCAGTTTAACGCCAAGCGTTTCGTACCAGGGCAGGCAAAGGATGGCGGCCAGTGACATCAGAAGATTAAGACTCAGCCGGAACATAATGCTGGGCAGCACAGAGCCGTGCCAGACGAACAAACGTAAGAACCAGTGACGGGGTGGGCGGATTATCATTTTGTGCAGGTGCTTTTAGCAGGTGGAAACATTTTTTCGCGATTTTGGCAAATAAACCTGCACAAGCAAAGGACAATTTTGTGACATAGCTAACATTTATTTTTTTAGAGAACTCATTTCGTTCACAAGCTGATATTTACAATGAACAATAAGTTGAAACAATTCTTCCCTGCCTATCAAGTTGTAGTTGTTTGCGGTCGATAATAATATCGTAACGTAACTATTCAAAAACTAAGTCAGGATCTTATGGCTGTAACAAAACGGTCTTAAGCTCGGAAAAATGACGGACGTCCTGTGAGAACCTTCGCAAAGTGAAATGAAGGAATTGGGCTATGGTGATTTTGTTTATTGTTTTGGCATTGCTGGGTCTGGCTGTGTGGTGGGTGATCCGTTCGGCGATGCAGGATATTGATAACGATTATTAACGGTTAACGTTCGATTTTTTTTGCGAAGTAAATCTTTGCTGCCCCTGTTATTTCCTTTCCCTCTCTAAAAGTCAAATAAATTGCCCCCGCTATGCCCCACAGGGCAACAGGTAGCAATTCTTTTATCATGATTTCATTGAGTTAATACATTACACCGACATGTTCATCACATCCTGATACGCCGCCACCAGTTTGTTTCTTACCTGCACGCCCAGTTGTAATGAGATCGAGGATTTTTGCAGATCGACCATCACATCGTTGAGGCTGACGCCCGGCACACCCATTTCGAGTTTTTCAGCCTGCAACTTTGCGTTGTTTTGCGTTTCACTAATTTTGCCTAATGCAGCTTTCAGCTCACTGGCGAAACCGGCTTCTGAGGTGGCATCGGGTTGCTTGATGGCTCCCGCCTGCACGGCCGTGGCCTGCATTTGCTGTAAAACGCTCTCAATGCCTTGAATTGACATGCTTTCTCCGCTTATCGCTGTATCTGTGACCAATGGGGTTCTTTCATGGAATGACACCCTATCACATCAGTTTTTTCCTAAACGCCGCAATTGACCGTAAAAACCATGGCTTATCGGGCCATTAACTTTGCCTTGCGCGACAAATAATGGCTCACCTAGAAAATAGGCCTGCCTGTACGGAGGTTTGAAAAATATCACGCTTCAACGATTGCGCACTTGGGAGTCTGTTTTGTTACGAGACAACATGAACACCACCATCCAACAGCTAAATAGGGATCTTGTATGAGTTCCGCAATAGCCGGCGCAGAAAACCCTCGAAGCGGTTTTACTGCGTTGCTTACTCGCCTGCGCGCCAACCCAAAAATTCCTATCGCCATTGCTGCTGCCGCTGCCGTGGCTGTTATTGTTGTTATGACGCTGTGGGCCAAGCAGCCAACGTACAAGGTGCTGT
This sequence comes from Rahnella sp. 1L-D-7-B-C2, assembly GCF_057290995.1. Classification (NCBI taxonomy): domain Bacteria; kingdom Pseudomonadati; phylum Pseudomonadota; class Gammaproteobacteria; order Enterobacterales; family Yersiniaceae; genus Rahnella; species Rahnella sp. 1L-D-7-B-C2. The sequence continues at coordinate 156,276 of NZ_JBXAVQ010000002.1, forward strand.
TCAGTAACCTCAACGATAAGGATGGCGGCGCCGTCGTCACCCAGCTCACGCAGATGAACATCCCCTATCAGTTTTCTGATAATGGCGGTGCGGTTCTGATCCCTGCGGATAAAGTGTATGAAACCCGCCTGAAACTGGCTGCGGCCGGTTTGCCGAAAGGCGGCGCTGTCGGTTTTGAACTGATGGATCAGGAGAAATTTGGTATCAGCCAGTTCAGTGAGCAGATTAACTATCAGCGCGCACTGGAAGGCGAACTCTCCCGCACCATCGAAACGCTCGGCCCGGTCTCCAGCGCCCGTGTTCACTTAGCCATTCCAAAGCCTTCTTTATTTGTCCGTGAACAGAAAAACCCTTCGGCTTCCGTCACCCTGAATTTGCAACCGGGCCGCGCCCTGGATGATGGCCAGATCAACGCCATCGTTTATATGGTGTCGAGCAGCGTCTCTGGCCTGCCACCCGCCAGCGTCACGGTGGTCGATCAAAGCGGTCACCTTCTTACCCAGTCCGACAGCAACGGGCGTGATCTGAATGCCTCGCAGCTGAAATATGCCAACGAAGTGGAAGGCCGCCTGCAACGTCGCATCGAAGCGATTCTGCAACCAGTGGTCGGCAACGGTAACGTTCACGCGCAAATCACCGCGCAGATTGATTACGCCACCCGCGAACAGACTGACGAAAATTACCAGCCGAACGGCGCAGCGGATAAAGCCGCGGTGCGTTCCCGCCAGCTCAGCACCAGCGATCAGATTGGCGGTTCATCGGTCGGCGGTGTGCCGGGCGCACTGAGCAACCAGCCTGCTCCGGCGGCTACCACGCCAGTGACCACGCCTCCGGCGGCCAATGCGGCGAACGGTGCACAGAATCAGGCCACCAACGGTCAGAACGCTGCACAAAACAGCACGGCGAACCGTTCAGCGGTACCGTCGAACAGCCGTCGTGACGAAACCACAAACTACGAAGTCGATCGCACCATCACTCACACCCAGCACAGCGCCGGTGCGGTACAGCGCCTGTCTGCGGCGGTGGTCGTCAACTATCAGACCGGTGCGGATGGCAAAGCCAAACCGCTGACCGACGAGCAGCTGAAGAAAATTGACGATCTGGTGCGCGAAGCGATGGGCTTCTCCACCGAGCGCGGCGATACCCTGAACGTGGTGAATACGCCGTTCAATGAAGCGAGCGACGACTCCGCTGAATTGCCGTTCTGGAAACAACAGGCGTTCTTCGATCAGTTGATCGATGCCGGCCGCTGGTTGCTGGTGCTGATTGTGGCCTGGCTGCTGTGGCGCAAGATGGTTCGTCCGATGCTGCGCAAACAGCAGGCCGAGAAAGATGCCGTTGCCGCCGCCGTTCTGGCCGCGTCCCAGCCTCAGCCTGAAGGCAGCAAACCGGTGAAACTCAGCAATGACGAGCTGGAGAAACGTAAGCGTTCACAGCAGCGCGTCAGCGTCGAAGTGCAAACTCAACGCGTTCAGGAGCTGGCCGATAAAGATCCTCGTATCGTCGCCCTGGTTATCCGCCAATGGATGAGTACCGAACAACCATGACTATGACCGGAACTGAAAAAAGCGCCATTTTGATGATAACGCTGGGCGAAGACCGCGCGGTGGCGGTGTTCAAGCACCTCTCCCCGCGCGAAGTTCAGCAGATCAGTGGCGCGATGGCGAATATCCATCAGATCTCCAACAAGCAGCTGGCCGAAGTCCTGAATGAGTTCGAGGACGAGTCCGAGCAGTACGCCGCGCTGAGCGTCAACACCAGCGAATACCTGCGTGCGGTGCTGACCAAGGCGCTGGGCGAAGAACGCGCGTCCAGCCTGCTGGAAGATATTCTGGAATCCCGCGAAACCACCAGCGGCATGGAAACGCTCAACTTTATGGAGCCGGTGATTGCAGCCGATCTGATCCGCGACGAGCATCCGCAGATCATCGCCACTATCCTTGTGCACCTCAAACGTGGTCAGGCAGCCGATATTCTTGCGCTGTTTGACGAACGTCTGCGCAACGACGTCATGCTGCGTATCGCCACCTTCGGCGGTGTCCAGCCAGCGGCGCTGGCAGAACTGACCGAAGTGCTCAACAACCTGCTTGACGGCCAGAACCTCAAGCGGTCGAAGATGGGCGGTGTTCGTACTGCGGCGGAAATCATCAACCTGATGAAAACCCAGCAGGAAGAAGCGGTTATCGAAGCGGTACGCGGTTACGACGGCGAACTGGCCCAGAAAATTATCGACGAGATGTTCCTGTTCGAAAATCTGGTGGACGTGGACGATCGCAGTATCCAGCGCCTGTTGCAGGAAATCGAAGGCGAATCGTTACTGGTTGCACTGAAAGGTGCCGAACAGCCACTGCGCGAGAAATTCCTGCGCAACATGTCGCAGCGTGCGGCCGATATCCTGCGCGACGATCTGGCCAACCGTGGCCCAATGCGTATGTCTCTGGTCGAGAACGAACAGAAAGCGATCCTGCAAACGGTTCGCCGTCTGGCAGAGTCTGGCGAAATGATGGTTGGCGGCGGCGAGGATTCTTATGTCTGATAATCCAACGCCGGAGAAGAAAACCGCTGAAGAGCGGCAGACCGAGCGTCTTAACGCCCTCCCGTGGCAGCCGTGGCGGCCGGGCGATCTGGCGATGCCTTCCTTTACTTCCCCCCTCGAACCTCTGTTGCAGGAAGGTGAGGAAGCGCAGGACGACGGCCAGCCGAAAGTGCAGGTCGATCAGAATGAACTGCAAAACTTGCAACGCCGCGCTGAACAGCAAGGGTTCCAGCAGGGTCTGGAGGCCGGTCAGAAACAGGGCTACGCCGCCGGTTTTCAGTCTGGTCAGGAAGCCGGGCAGCAGCAGGGTTTACTGGAAGGCCAGCAACAGCAGGCGGTGCTCACTGAACACTGGCAGGTGCTGGTGGCTGATTTCCAGCAAACGCTGGATGCGCTGGACAGCGTTATCGCCTCGCGTCTGATGCAAATGGCGCTGACGGCGGCCAAACAGATTTTGGGTCAGGCACCGATTTGTGACGGTTCCGCCCTGCTCAACCAGATCCAACAGCTCATCCAGCAGGAGCCGATGTTTAAAGGTAAACCGCAGCTGCGCGTCAATCCGGCCGATTTTGAACGTGTTGAAACGCAGATGGGTGCGAGCCTGAGCATGCACGGCTGGCGTTTGCTGGCCGATAACCAGATCCACAGCGGCGGCTGTAAAGTCAGCGCGGAAGACGGCGATATGGATGCGTCCATCGCCACGCGCTGGCATGAACTGTGCCGTCTCGCGGCACCGGGAGATCTCTGATGACCGCCCGCCTGAGCCGCCTGCTGAAAACGCTCGACGATGCCGAAAAGCGCATGGGCCGCACGCCTTCGGTGCGCCGCTATGGCCGCCTGACCCGCGCCACGGGGCTTATTCTCGAAGCTACCGGTTTGCAGATGCCGCTTGGCGCGACCTGTCTTATTGAACGTCATGACGGCCCGACCGTGCAGGAAGTGGAAAGCGAAGTGGTTGGTTTCAACGGCCAGAGCCTGTTTCTGATGCCGCTCGAAGAAGTCGAAGGTATTTTGCCAGGCGCTCGCGTGTATGCGCGGATCTCGCCCGACGGCCATACCGCGGGCAAACAACTTCCCCTTGGCCCGCAATTGCTGGGCCGCGTGCTCGACGGCAGTGCCAAACCGCTCGACGGCCTGCCGCCGCCGGATACCGGTTATCGCGCTGCGCTGATCACCCCGCCGTTCAACCCGCTGCAACGTACGCCGATCACCGATGTGCTCGACGTTGGCGTGCGCGCCATTAACTCCCTGCTCACCGTCGGTCGCGGCCAGCGTATGGGACTGTTCGCCGGTTCCGGCGTCGGTAAATCCGTTCTGCTCGGCATGATGGCGCGCTATACCAAGGCCGATGTGATCGTAGTCGGCCTAATCGGTGAACGTGGTCGCGAAGTAAAAGATTTTATCGAGAACATTTTAGGTGACGAAGGCCGCGCACGTTCGGTAGTTATCGCCGCACCGGCGGACGTTTCGCCCCTGCTGCGTTTGCAGGGTGCCGCCTACGCCACGCGTATCGCCGAAGATTTTCGCGATCGTGGTCAGCACGTATTGCTGATCATGGATTCCCTCACCCGTTACGCCATGGCCCAGCGTGAAATCGCTCTCGCCATTGGTGAGCCACCGGCGACCAAAGGCTATCCGCCTTCCGTCTTTGCCAAACTGCCTGCGCTGGTTGAACGCGCAGGAAACGGCATCAGCGGCGGCGGTTCTATCACCGCCTTCTATACCGTGCTGACCGAAGGTGATGATCAGCAGGATCCGATCGCCGACTCCGCCCGCGCCATTCTCGATGGTCACGTGGTGTTGTCACGTCGTCTGGCGGAATCCGGCCACTACCCGGCCATTGATATCGAAGCGTCGATCAGCCGTGCAATGACGTCCCTGATCGACGATGCGCAGTACGCCCGCGTGCGTAATTTTAAGCAACTGTTGTCCAGCTACCAGCGTAACCGCGATTTGGTCAGCGTCGGCGCGTATGCGGCAGGCAGCGATCCGATGCTCGATCGCGCCATCCGGTTGTACCCGCAGATGGAGAACTTCCTCCAGCAGGACATCATGGAACGCAGTACCTATGAAGATGCCTGTCTGGAACTGAACATGCTGTTCCCGGGCTAATTAACTGAAGGAATATCGAATGGAAAGTTCATCACCATTGATCACCCTTTGTTCTCTGGCGCAAAAAGCGCTGGATCAGGCGACCAGTCATCTTGGGCAAATCAGGCAGTCACATTCTCAGGCTGAAGAACAGCTCACTATGCTGCTCAATTATCAGCGCGAGTATCGCGACAAACTCAATAACACCATGACCGGCGGGATTGCGGCAAACACCTGGCAGAACTACCAGCAGTTTATCGGCACGCTGGAAGTGGCCATCGATCAGCACCGCAAACAGTTGCAGCAGTGGGATCAGCGGCTGAATGTTGCGGTAAACCAGTGGCAGGATAAGCAACAGCGACTGAACGCCTATCAGACTCTGCAAACCCGTGCCAGTGAACAGCAGCGTTCGCATGAGAATAAGATGGATCAAAAGCAGAACGATGAATTTGCCCAGCGCAGCGCTTACAGGAAAAAAATGCTATGAATCTGAATATATTGCCTGTGGCCGTCACTACGGCAAAATCCACCGTGTCCGCTGCGTCCGGCAGTGCGAGCTCTTCTTCTGCCACGGCCTCTGATGCCGCGTCCGCCGGGGAGAGCTCCACGACGGGTGTGACACCTGATTTCGCCACACAACTGCAGGCGCAGCTCGGCGAAAAACTCGACCCCAAACTGGCCAGCCAGCTTTCACAGCTCGGCCAGAAGATCAGCGCCAAAGGCCAGACGGTGGATAAAACCACACTGACTCAGGCGGTGACCACCGGTGAAGAAGATGGCAGCCTGACCTTAGATGACAGTGATCTGAGCAAAATGATTGCGGCGATCCAACTGTTACCCAACGGCAGCCTGAAAGGCACGGATACCTCGTCTTTGAAAAACGCTGCGCTGACGGACAAAGATAAAGACAGCAAAGCGGATGATGCGACTACCCTGCCGGTACAGGCGCTGTTCGCCCAGCTGGCGGCGCAACAGCAACCGGCTCAGCAGGTGCAGACCGCGACCGCTGCGCTCACGCAAACGACAACGTCCGGTGATGCCACTGATGCCGATAAAAAGAGCGCATTGCTTGCCGGTCTGACGACGTCAGCCTCTTCGCTGCTGGGCGATGACGGCAAAACTGCCGTGACTGACAGCGCCGCAACGCCCCCTGCTGCAACACACGGTGCCAGCAAGAATTCTCCGGCTGCGACCCCTGATTTCAGCAGTGCGCTGGCATCCATGACCGCCGCCACGGGCAATGCCGCCGTGACGCCTCAGGCTGACAGCCGGATTTCCGACAGCGCCCTGAATCTGGTGAATAACGCCGCCGTCGCCGTGTCCTCTGCACCGGTTTCCACCACACCGACCACCACCAGCGTGGTCACCAGCCCGAGCACGCCATTGCTCAACGCCCAGCTGGGCACGCCGGAATGGCAGCAGCAGCTCGGTCAGCAGGTGATGATGTTCAATCGTCAGGGATTACAGAGCGCAGAACTGCGCCTGCATCCGCAGGATTTAGGCTCCATACAAATCAGCATGAAAATCGAAAACAATCAGGCGCAGCTGCACTTTGTTTCCGGTCACAGCGCGGTGCGTTCAGCGATTGAAGCCGCAATGCCCGATCTGAAAACCGCGCTGGCGGATAACGGCATCAGCCTTGGACAGAGCAGCGTCGGCAGCGACAGCTCGCAGTGGCAACAGACGCAGCAGCAAAGTTCACAATCCGGTTCGCAGCAGGGGAACGCTTCAAGCTGGGCGGCCTTTAATGCCGGCGGCGTGAATTCAGCGGCGGATGCCCTGCCGGTTCCTGCGTCCCTTGCGCAACGTATCAGCGGCAATAACAGCGTCGATATCTTTGCGTAATTGTTCGCAAATTTGTTTCAGATAATGACTGACGGTCAGTGTTCACTTAATTCAAACGGCAGAGCTGACCTTATTTTTCCCGCCTATTCTGACTATTGAACAACAGGATAAGCGGGATAATCATTTTCAGAATTGACTCAGCAGGTTGAGCCTTCCTCAGCTGACCTGCTCATACTTACAGGAAATCGCCTCATCCATGTCTGACTCTGCTGTCTCGGCCTCGCGCAAAAAAAAGCGACCGCTTTTGATGATTCTGCTTTTACTGGTGGCCATTGGTGCTTGTGGTGCGGCGGGTTACGCCTGGTGGATGTTGCACAAACAGCAGTCGGCTCCGGGTACACAGACCGCTGAAGTGAAGAAAAACGAACCGCCGGTGCCACCTATTTTCCTGGCGCTGGATACCTTCACCGTCAACCTGCAAACGCCAGATAACGATCCTGACCGTGTGCTTTACATCGGCCTGACCCTGCGTCTGCCGGATGAAAAGAACCGCGCGGTTCTAAATGAGTACCTGCCCGAAGTGCGCAGCCGCTTGCTGTTGCTACTTTCTCGTCAGAAAACGTCGGATTTAGTCAGTGAAACCGGCAAGCAGCAACTGGTGCAGGAAATCAAACAAGTTCTGGACGTGCCCCTGGTCAAAGGTCAGCCCCCACAGGTGATCAACGACGTGCTTTTCACTGCTTTCATACTGCGATAATCAAATTATGGGCGACAGCATTCTTTCACAGGCCGAGATCGACGCACTGCTCAACGGTGACAGCGGCGACAGCGCGCCTGAAGCCACCAACGCTAAAAATCAGGCGGCCGATGACGGCGTAAAACCTTTTGACCCCACAACGCAACGCCGTGTTGTGCGTGAGCGTCTGCAAGCTCTGGAAATCATTAACGAGCGTTTTGCCCGTCATTTCCGTATGGGGTTATTTAACCTGTTGCGCCGCAGCCCGGATATCACCGTCGGGCCGATCAAAATTCAGCCTTATCACGATTTTGCCCGCAACCTGCCGGTGCCGACCAATCTCAACCTGATCCACCTTAAGCCTTTGCGGGGCACGGCGCTGTTTGTGTTCGCGCCAAGCCTGGTCTTTATCGCGGTAGATAACCTGTTCGGCGGCGATGGTCGTTTTCCGACCAAAGTGGAAGGGCGTGAATTCACCCACACCGAGCAGCGCGTGATCAAACGCATGCTGACGCTGGCGCTGGACGCCTATGAAGATGCCTGGAGCGGCGTCTACAAACTGAGCGTCGAATACGTGCGTGCGGAATTACAGATCAAATTCACCAATATCACCTCTTCGCCAAACGACATCGTCATCACCACGCCGTTCCACGTGGAAATCGGTGCGCTGAGCGGGGATTTCAACATCTGTATTCCGTTTAGCATGATTGAACCGATTCGCGAGTTGCTGACCAATCCACCGGTTGAAAACTCCCGTCATGAAGAAAGCCAGTGGCGCGAAAATCTGGTCACACAGGTTCAGCAATCCGAGCTGGAACTGGTGGCGAACTTCGTCGAAATCCCGCTGCGCTTGTCTCAGATCCTGAAACTGCAACCGGGCGATGTGCTGCCGATTGAAAAGCCGGATCGCCTGATTGCCCACGTCGACGGCGTGCCGGTGCTGACCAGTAAATACGGCACCTTAAACGAACAATACGCTCTGCGCGTTGAACATTTGATCAACCCAATTTTAAATTCTCTAGATGAGGAACAGCCCCATGAGTGACACCAATAAACCGTCTGACGCGGGATCGGAAAACGTTGACGATTTATGGGCTGATGCGTTTAACGAACAACAATCTGCGGGCAGCGCCAAAGCGTCAACCGAGGGTGTTTTCGCCGCGCTGGGCGCCCAGGAAGGAGCCGGTGGTTTGCAGGATATCGACATGATCCTCGACATTCCGGTGAAACTGACCGTGGAATTAGGCCGTACCAAAATGACCATCAAAGAGCTGCTGCGCCTGTCGCAGGGTTCCGTGGTTTCTCTTGACGGTCTGGCCGGTGAGCCGCTGGATATTCTGATCAACGGTTACCTGATTGCTCAGGGTGAAGTCGTGGTCGTGGCCGATAAATACGGCGTGCGCATCACTGATATCATCACGCCGTCAGAACGTATGCGTCGTCTGAGCCGCTGATGAACCAGAACGCCGCGACGGACTCTCCGTACATTTCCGGCCCGGCAAACCACGCCACAACGCAGGCCCCGGCGCCGGTGGTGCCTGCCAGTTCCGTACTGACCCAGGTCAGTTCGGTGCTTGGCGGTATTTTGTTGCTGATCCTGTTTATCGGTTGGGTGGCCAAACGCACCGGTCTGGCGCCGCAGGCAAAAAATAACAAGCTGCTGAAAATCACCTCCAGCTGTCAGGTCGGGCGCAGTGAAAAAGTGGTGATTGTGGAAGTGGACAATACCTGGCTGGTTCTGGGTGTGACCGCCCATAGCATCACACCGCTGCACACCCTGAGTGCGCCGCCGGTGGATACCACGCCGGGTGCCGCCACTGAACAGCCCGCTGATTTTCGTCAGCTGATGCAAAAAATGTTAAAACGTCCGGGAAAGCAGGCATGACCTTTTTGAAATCCCCTTTGATCACCCGCCTGTGTCTGCCGCTGTTGTTGCTCATCAGCCCCTCAGCGTTCGCGCAATTACCGGGCATCATCAGCCAGCAAATGGCCAATGGTGCGCAGAACTGGTCTTTACCGATCCAGACGCTGGTGTTTATCACCACGCTGACCCTGCTGCCCGCGATGCTGCTGATGTGTACCAGCTTTACCCGCATCATTATCGTGCTGGGTTTGCTGCGAAATGCGCTGGGTACACCGTCTGCGCCACCGAACCAGGTACTGCTCGGCCTTGGCCTGTTCCTGACCTTCTTCGTCATGGCGCCGGTCTTCGACAAAATCTATTCCGACGCCTATCAGCCGTTTACCGAAAACAAAATCAGCATGCAGGATGCGATGGACAAAGGGGCTCAGCCGCTGCGTGAATTCATGCTGCGCCAGACCCGCGAAACCGACCTCGCGCTCTACGCCCGTCTCGCCAACCTGCCGCCGCTGGCCGGACCGGAAGCGGTGCCGATGCGCATCCTGTTACCCGCTTACGTCACCAGCGAACTGAAAACCGCTTTCCAGATCGGCTTCACCGTATTTATTCCGTTCATGATTATCGACTTAGTGGTCGCCAGCGTCCTGATGGCGCTGGGGATGATGATGGTGCCACCCGCGACCATTTCACTGCCCTTCAAGCTGATGCTGTTCGTACTGGTCGATGGCTGGCAACTGCTGCTCGGATCGCTGGCGCAGAGTTTTTACAGTTAATAAATACAGTTGCCTGACTTTATGGGCGTCAGCGTCGCCGCCAGTTTGTTCACCGCCAGCGCGGAGCACCCGCAGCGTACATAAGTACGTGAGGAGTGCGAGCACTGCCGGAGGACAAAATGGCAAGTAAGCTAGCCCACGCAGGTTCACATTTAAAGAGAATGCTATGACTCCTGAATCAGTTATGGCGATAGGCAACGAAGCGATGAAAGTCGCGCTGGCCGTCGCTGCCCCGCTGCTGCTGGCGGCGCTGGTGACCGGTCTTATCGTCAGCCTGTTGCAGGCCGCGACGCAAATTAACGAACAAACCCTGTCTTTTATCCCGAAGATCCTGGCGGTGGTTGCGACTATCGTTATCGCCGGTCCGTGGATGCTGAACCTGCTGCTTGATTACATGCGCACGCTGTTTTCCAGCCTGCCATACATCATCGGTTAACCCATGGTTTCCTTTGACAGCACCCAGTTAGCCGGATGGCTGAGCATGTATTTTTGGCCAATGCTGCGCATCCTGGCGCTGGTGAGCACTGCGCCCATCACCAGTGAAAAACAGGTGCCGAAAAAGGTGAAAATTGGCCTCGCTGCAATGATCACCTTTCTGATTGCACCCGCCCTGCCGGTGGTCGATACGCCGATTTTCTCCACACCCGCGCTGTGGCTGACCATGCAACAAATCATGATAGGCACTGCGCTCGGCCTGACCATGCAGCTGGCATTTGCCGCAATCCGCATGGCCGGTGAAATTATGGGGCTGCAAATGGGTATCTCCTTTGCGACCTTTTACGATCCCAGCAACCGTCTCAACTCTCCGCTGCTCGCCCAGTTTCTCAATCTGCTGGCAGTGCTGCTGTTTTTAAGTTTCAACGGCCATCTGTGGCTGATTTCCCTGCTTGCCGACAGTTTCCATACCCTGCCGGTTAGCCCGAACCCGATGAATGCCGAAGGTTTTATGGCCGTCGCTCAGGCGGGCAGCATCGTGTTCAGCGGCGGTCTGATGCTGGCGCTGCCGATTGTCACTCTGCTGCTGACGCTGAACATGGCGCTCGGCATCCTCAACCGCGTCGCGCCGCAGCTTTCTGTTTTCGTGATAGGCTTCCCGCTGACGCTCAGTATTGGCATCCTTTCAATCGGCATGATGATGCCCCTGCTCGCCCCGTTCAGCGAACATCTGTTTAGCGAAGTCTTCGATAAACTGGTGCTGGTGATGAATCAGCTGGCAACGGGGCGTTAATCAATGCGTCACAGCCCTTTCCCCTTCTCGACAAACTGCATATCACCGACTTTACCCACGGTGAATTTACCGTCCTGATAGGTGATAACCGTGACGCTGGCGTTTTGTAACGGCGCACGCAGGTTTTCTTCCGGGGTCATGCCTTCGAGCATCGCCATAATCGCCATACCGTGGGAGACGATCAGCACGTTGCCGCCTCCCTTTGCGCTGACTTTCTGCGCGATATCTTTCAGTGCGGCCTGCATACGCTGATGCACCTGCGCGGCGTTTTCAGTGGTGTGCGACGGGTCGACATCGGCCAGCGTATTCATCATGGTTTTCAGCGAAATCTGTCCTTTGGAGAGTGCCTGCGTCAGCGCGGAGAAATCCTTGTAGCCAAGTTTTTTAGCCACCGGCTCCCACATCAGCAGTTCATGTTCACCTTCCATCGGACCGAAGAAAGTTTCGCGCAGGCGCTGATCTTCGGTCACCGGCAGCGGTTGCCCGGCGGAAGCTAAAGCGATTTTTGCCGTCTGCCTGGCGCGGCCAGCATCACTGGAATACGCTTGAGAGAAAGGAATATCTTTCAGCCCGCGACCCAACTGCTCTGCCACTTCGACACCGGCGGCGGTGAGCGGCGTGTCTGACCAGCCCTGCGCACGGTGCGCGGTGTTGAACAATGTCTTGCCGTGACGGGTGACGTAAAACGTGACTTCACCTTTATCACTGGTCGCCTGCACTGCGGGCGTGGTGACCGTTGCCAGACTGACACTGCTGAACAGGACCGGCAGGCTGAATGCGAAAAGGGAAAGCAGGGTTTTGGTAAACGTATTTTTCATAACAGCATCCTTATTGTTGACGTTGATTAAAAGATTTTAAAGGTGTAATTCAGACGGAATTCCGCCGCGAAACTGTTGGCATTTTTAATATTGCCGTGGGAATCGACAACCGGTGCGGTGCCTTTGTGTTCATACGTCCGGCCCGGTCCGATCATGAAGAATAACGACAGGTCTTTAAGTTTTTTCGACTGAGGCTTCCAGACCGAATAAACGTTGAATTCCTCCTCCTGCACAGACTGCCCTTCGTAGTCGAAGAAGCCGTAATGGGTGTTGATGCCCAGCACCACCTCCGGCGTGATGTGGTAACCAACGTCCAGCGACAGCACTTTTTCCTCGTCGCGCATATAATCCAGCCCGGCGGTGGTCATAGCATTAAAGGTACCGCGCGAGTTTTTACTCATATGCCGCGGATACATGCCGATGCCACCGTCTTTGTTGGCATCGGTATACGCCAGACCACCTTTGGTGACCCAGCGGTGGTATTTCCAGGTAACATCGCCAGCGTAATGATTGGCGCGGGTATCGAAATCCTTTTTGCTGTTAGCCATGCTGTTCCATTTTTCCAGCCCTTCGGTCATGTATATCTGCACGCCGTAGGTGATCGCTTTATTTTGTTTGATGTTCAGTTCCAGACCGTTTCTGCGCAGATAATCCTCAGTCTCGCCGTAAAAATAGAGCGCGGTCAGACTGTCGGTTTTTATCTGAAAATCCCCGGTATAAATGGAATTGATCGATCTGGAATCGCTGGTCATGAAATCGACTTTGTCCGGCGAATCACGATTGGATGACTTTGTGAGATAAGCCAGACGCAGGCGGTATGCGTCGTAGGAGATATCACCACTCCAGCCCGCGTAGGTATTGGGTGCGGCACGCATCGATGTGGTCACCGCGCCGAGTTTGATCAACTTCCAGCCGCCGTAAAGATTGGCATCGACGCCGCCTTCAGAGAATTTGGCCTTGCCATAAAACTGGCCGAGTTTATTGAATCCTTTTGCCTTACCATCGTCATTATATAAAATACCTCTCGAGGCAAAATTATCGGCAGCAGCGAGTTTAATCACACCGTAATAAGAGGCATCGACGCCAATAACGTCGGATAAATAACCTGATTTATAATCCAGCGCCAGCCCCTGCCCCCAGGCTGAGTGAACGTTGCGTTTATCCGTTTCGCCTTCGTCCAGATATTTCCATATATTATGCGTACCGAATTCCAGAGAGCTTTTTTTTACGAAATCCGTTTCTGCGATATCATCGATCCCTGCCAGTGCCAGTGTGGGTGTACAAAGAAGACCGAAAGCCAATGCCAGAGCGTGCTTTTCCATAGCCTGTTTTTCCATTGTGTCATAACCCGAGATAAGTGAGATTTTCAGGGCGCATTTTCATCAGGCAAAAAAAAACCTGAACTGAAATCCCCCGAGGCGCGCGAGATTTCAATTCAGGTTTTGCCTGCTGATGCAGTAACAATCCGGAAGCAAACATAGCGGGTTTACGAAAATAAGAACATCATTAAAAACGAATTTCAGAGACTAAAAAATAGATTTGTGACTTCTGTCATGATTATTCATGGCGAGTAAGTGAATGACTTATATATCGATAACACCAAAGTAACCGATATATTTACTTATTCACTTAGTTTATGGGAATAATAATAAAAGGCGATTTAACGCTCTTATTTATCGGCTGACTGGCGAATTAATAATGCCATCACTTCGTAATGCGCGGTATGCGGGAACATATCGAACAACTGAACGCGTTCGATGCGATAATCCGGCAGCAAGGCCAGATCGGCAGCCATGGTTTTTGCATTACAGCTGGAATACAGCACCGTCGCAGGTGCCATATGGCTCAGGTAGTCGCACAGAGTTTTTCCAATGCCGCGACGTGGCGGATTGACCAGCACCAGATCGGGCACCTCTCCCTTTCCGGTGGCAAAACCGGTGGAGTCCAGTGCCTGAAATTCAACGTTTTGCAGCCCCAGCCGTGCGGCAGATTCTTTCGCACACGAGATGGCTTCGGCGCTGATTTCGATCCCGGTCAGCTTCATGTCGGGTGTCGCGCAGTGCAGGCCAAAACCGCCGACGCCGCAGAAAAGATCCCACATGCTGTTGACGTTGCCGCACTCACGCACCCAGTCGCGCGCCTTGGCGTACAGTTTTTCGGCCACCTGCGGGTTGGTCTGGAAAAAGCTTTGCGGACGAATAAACAGCGGGACATGATTGAATTCTTCTTCCAGACGCTGAACGTCAGTCAAAGGAATTTCCGTGTCACCTTCGAGGATCGCCATATGCACCGGCTGAAGATTGGCTGAAATCACCTTCAGCTGTGGCAGTTGCTGTTGCAGCCACGGCAGTGCCGCCCGCAGTTGGGTCAGTTTACTGTCTGAGCGCAGAACAAAACGCAGCATCATACCGCCGTCTTTCTGGCTTTCCGTCAGCAACAGAAATTTCAGCTCGCCGCGTTTACGGGCGACGTTATAAGGCGTCAGACCGGCGCGGGCAATGAAAGTTTTGAGCACGGCAAAGACCGCAGGGAAAGTGGCCGGATACAACGGGCAGTCGCACAAATCCACCGGCGTGCCGTCGCGATGTAACATGCCGAGCATCGGACGCTCCACGCTGCCGCTGACCACCATTTTGGCTTTGTTGCGAAATGCGCGCTCATCGCCCGTGACCGGTTCACCCCACTCATCCACCGGCATTCCGCTCAGCAAATCGTGCAGATCTTGCTGTTTGTCGGCCAGCTGGCGTGAGTAAGGTTTGTCGAGCCACTGGCAGGAACGACAGGTTCCGGCTGTATAGAGAGCGCAATGCATGAAAAGGTTCCGGTGTTCAAAAGCAGGAAAAAACTGGCGCGCAGTGTATCACCACGCGGCCGGAAAGGCTCATCAGCAGTACAGGCTATTTATAGCGCGCAAAGAACCGCTGACTGCTGGCTGGCACAAACAACAACAGCAGAACCACAATATCGGGGATTTTTTGCATCAGCAGCGCATACAGGAATTCGCCCTGCGTTTCGACGTTAAAGCGAAAGATGCGCGGCCCGAACCAGTCGAATGACGCGAGCAGCATGTAGCTGACCACCATCGCCTGACAGCCGATAAACGCCCAGCGTCCCCAGCGTCGCGCGCGCATCATCGCGAATGCCGCCCGGCACTCCACCAGAATGATCAACATACTGGCGAGCATGATAATGCAGTTCAGCCAGGATTCTGCGCTGACCTCGATAAAACTCATCAGGCCGGAAAAACCCATCGCATCAAACAGTAAGATA
Source organism: Rahnella sp. 1L-D-7-B-C2 (assembly GCF_057290995.1). Taxonomy (NCBI): domain Bacteria; kingdom Pseudomonadati; phylum Pseudomonadota; class Gammaproteobacteria; order Enterobacterales; family Yersiniaceae; genus Rahnella; species Rahnella sp. 1L-D-7-B-C2. Next base: position 171,374 of record NZ_JBXAVQ010000002.1, read on the forward strand.
AATTCCAGCAGGCGCGTCGCCACAATTGCCGACGCGCCAATCATTACAGGAACGGGGATAAATGCTAATTTCATACTTCCTTGTTATCTCCTTGTTCCTGGTTTTAATGTTAAGTCAATGAGGACACTATCCTCGCGCAGCGCGCTGTATCTCTTTGATCCGTTGTTTCTCAGCCCGTGACATAAACCACCACGCAATCATTCCGATAATGCCCACTACCAGCAGGATCAGCGTCGCGAGTGCGTTGATTTCCGGATTGACGCCCATGCGCACACTGGCAAAGACCAGCATCGGCAAGGTGGTCGCGCCAGGTCCGGCAACGAAGCTGGCTATTACCAGATCGTCAAGCGACAACGTAAACGCCAGCAGCCAGCCGGAAATCAGAGCTGGCAGGATCATCGGCAGCGTGATGATGAAAAACACCTTCAGCGGCGCTGCCCCTAAATCCATCGCGGCCTCTTCGATAGAGCGATCCAGCTCGCGTAACCGAGCCGACACCACCACTGCGACGTAGGCGCTACAAAACGTCACGTGCGCCAGCCAGATAGTAAACATGCCGCGCTCAGCAGGCCAGCCAAAGGCGTGCCCCATCGCCACAAACAGCAGCAACAACGCCAGCCCGGTTATCACATCGGGCATCACCAGCGGCGCGGTGAGCATAAAAGCAAACCCGGTCGAGCCGCGAAAACGCCTGAAACGGACCATCACGACGGCGGCCAGCGTGCCGACAATCACCGCCATCGTCGCCGCAGCGGTGGCAATCGTCAGGCTCATGCCGACGGCGCTTATCATCGCGGAGTCATGGAAAAGCTGAGTATACCAGCGGGTAGACCAGCCCGCCCAGACCGTAACCAGCTTGGAGCTGTTGAACGAGTAAATAACCAGCATCAGCATCGGCGCATACAAAAACGTAAAGCCGACGATCAGAATAAGAATTCGCCACGGCGAACGGACAACCGGTAACTTATTCATTCTTTATCTCCAAGCTCTTTGTTTTGGTATTTGTGGAACCACAGGATTGGCATGATGAGCAGCAACAGCATGATCACCGCCACCGCAGAGGCCACCGGCCAGTCGCGGTTATTAAAGAATTCCTGCCACAAAATACGGCCAATCATAATGCTGTCCGGCCCGCCCAGCAGTTCCGGGATGACGTATTCGCCCACCGCCGGAATAAACACCAGCATCGAACCGGCGATGATGCCACCTTTGGTCAGCGGCATAATTACCCTGAAGAAGGTTTTCAACGGCCGCGCACCGAGATCCAGCGACGCTTCAACCAGCGAGTAATCCATGCGAGTCAGCGCGGTATAAATCGGCAACACCATAAACGGCAGATACGAATACACAATGCCGATATACACCGCCAGATTGGTATGCAGGATAACCAGCGGCTGGTCGATAACGTGCAGCCACAGCAGCACGTTGTTCAGCACGCCGTTGTCTTTCAGAATGCCCATCCACGCATAGACGCGGATCAGAAACGACGTCCACGACGGCAGGATCACCAGTAACAGAAGAATGTTGCGGGTCGACACTTTACTGTGCGCCACCGCCCAGGCCAGCGGATAACCGATCACCAGGCACAGCGCCGTCGAGACTGCCGCAACCTGAATCGATTGCAGATAGGCTTCGATGTACAGCGGATCGTCGGTCAGCGAAATGTAGTTACCGATGTTCAGTGCGATATCCAGCATCCCGTCTGAGAAAGTCACCAGATCGGTATACGGGGGAATGGCACGCGCCATTTCGGCAAAGCTGATTTTAAAGACAATCAGGAACGGCAGTAAAAACAGCAGCAGGAACCACACCAGCGGCAGCAGGATCACCAGCTTACGGCCGTGACGCTGTTGCAGACGGCCCATGAAAGCGTTGAATCCGCCCGGAGGTTTACTGACCGGTTGTTCAGAAATGACAGACATATTCAGCGCCCCTTAAACAGTCAGCACGACGCAGCTGTCGGCTTCCCAGCACAGGCGCACTTCGTCGCCCCAGGTTGGCATGCCTTTGCGGAAACGATGGCCGTTTTGTAACTGCGCGGTGATCATCTGCCCGCTGTGCAATCTGACGTGATAGATAGACAGGTCCCCCAGATACGCGATATTAACCACTTCGCCGACCGCAAAGTTGCTGCCGTCTTCCGGCACGTCTTCGCACAGCATGATTTTTTCCGGGCGCAGCGCCACGAATACCGGCACGCCGTCCACCACCGAGGAATCCGCATCGACTTTAAGCGGATGGACTAAACCCGGCGACGTCAGAATCAGCGCGTCGTCCAGGCGCTCTTTCAATACACCTTCGAATATGTTCACCGAGCCGATAAATTCCGCGCTGAAGCGGCTGGTCGGGTGCTCATAAATTTCTTCCGGTTCGCCGATTTGCACGAACTTACCGCGATTCATGATGGCGATGCGCCCCGCCATGGTCATGGCTTCTTCCTGATCGTGCGTCACCATCACGCAGGTCGCGCCGACGCGCTCAAGAATATCCACCACTTCCAGCTGCATGCGGTCGCGCAGTTTTTTATCCAGCGCGCCCATCGGCTCGTCGAGCAGCAATAACTTTGGCCGCTTCGCCAGACTACGGGCTAACGCCACGCGCTGACGCTGACCGCCGGAGAGCTGATGCGGCTTACGTTTAGCGAATTCCTGCATGTGCACCAGCGTCAGCATTTCCGCCACGCGGCTTTTGATCTCCGCTGACGGCAGCTTGTCCTGCTTAAGCCCGAACGCGATATTCTGTTCCACCGTCATGTGCGGGAACAGCGCGTAGGACTGGAACATCATGTTAATCGGTCGCTGATACGGCGGCACCTGCGAGAGGTCAACGCCATCAAGGACGATCTGCCCCTGCGTCGGCTGCTCGAAACCGGCCAGCATGCGCAGCAGCGTCGATTTACCACAGCCGGACGCGCCCAGCAGGGCGAAAATCTCACCTTTGTAGATGGTCAGGCTGACGTCATCCACGGCGGCCTGGCCGTCAAAAGACTTGGTTAAATTACGGATCTCCAGCAAAGGCGTGAAACCCTTCTGGGACTTAGGCTGCGGGCGGGGAATAGCGTCGTTCACTCAGAGAAATCTCCGGTATCAAAATAAAGCAGGTTCAAATAAGCATAACAGTCAGGGGGAAAAGTGCCTGATCCGTATGCCCAAACGTCATCCCGGACAAAACGTCAGCGGCCCCGCCATGATTCTGCGGAGCCGCTGAGAAGTCTTCCTGACCTTTTTTATACGGTACTATTTACCTGTCTTAACTTTGGTCCATGATCTTGTGATCACACGGTCAATCTTCGGATCCTGAACTTTCAGGCTAAACAGTTTGGCCTGCACATCTGCTGGCGGATAAATGCCAGGATTGTTACGCACATCCTCATTCACCAGCGGCGTGGCGGCTTTGTTGCCGCTCGCGTAGTAAACGGTATTACTGACCTGCGCGATGACTTTCGGCTCCATCAGGTAGTTAAGGAACTGATAGGCTTCGTCGAGATTTTTGGCATCTTTCGGGATAGCAAACACGTCGAAGAACGCCAGCGCGCCTTCTTTAGGAATGCTGTAAGCCACGTTCACGCCGTTTTTCGCTTCTTTCGCGCGGTTAGACGCCTGCATGACATCGCCAGCCCAGCCGATCGCCACACAAATGTCGCCGTTAGCCAGATCGTTGATGTACTGGGAAGAGTGGAAATAACGGATGTTTGGGCGCAGTTTCAACAGCAAATCGTTTGCCGCACCGGTGTAATCAGAGGCTTTGGTGCTGTTCGGATCCAGATGCAGATAATTGAGCACGGTAGCGTAAATTTCTGCCGGTGCGTCTAAGAACGACACGCCGCAGCTTTTCAGCTTCTCTAAGTTTTCAGGCTTGAGAACCAGATCCCAACTGTCGACCGGCGCATCTTTACCGAGCACCGCTTTCACTTTATCGACGTTGTAACCAATACCGGTGGTCGCCCACAGGTAAGGGATGGCGTATTTATTGCCCGGATCGTGCTGTGCGACCATTTTCAGCAGGTCTGGATCGAGGTTTTTGTAGTTAGGCAGTTTGCTTTTATCCAGCGGCTGGAACACGCCCGCCGAGAGCTGGCGCTCAAGGAAACTGGCTGAAGGCACCACGAGATCAAAGCCGGTGCTGCCTGCCATGAGTTTGCCTTCCAGCACTTCATTGGAATCAAACACGTCGTAAACCACTTTGATGCCGGTTTCCTTCTGGAAATCAGGCACGGTGTTTGGTGCGATATAATCGGACCAGTTATAGATATGCAGCGTTTTCTCTTCCGCAGACGCTGTGACGGACGCGGCCATAACCAGACCGGCGACAACACCCGATAACCACTTTTTACGCAGGGTGAACATCCGTTACTACCTCCAAGACAGGGGAATATATCAATGAATTTGTATCACTGGGATGGATACAAAACCCTTCACTACCAGGCCAACTGAGCTCTACGAAATATGCATAGGCATTCAATGTTGACGAATACGCTGCCTGCGAATTAACCGTTTGGTTTTACGACGTAATCACGCGTGATGCAGAGTCAGAAGCATAGCGCCTGCAACCCCCGCGTACCAGCCTCCTGAGACAAAACCGGCGTTTATCGATTATTTATGCAAATTTGCTGTAGTCCGTCTGGCATTTTGCCCATTAACAAAGTGAAATATAGTGCAACATGGGGTAAACGGCAGCATAACTTATCGTGAAAGCGAATAAAGGCAGCGGAGCCGTGGTTGATACGGCTCGCAGGGAAGGATCTTCAGAGGAGAGAGTAAAGAGTAAAACGAATCAGTGAAGAAAAGGCAGATTGACCGATGCCGCAGGTGCGCCATCTTCTTCCTCATCACCGATAAACAGCAAGTCATTGGCATGGGCTTCGAGAATAATCATCGACATCTGTTCTTCTGCCTGTTGCAGGAAGAAAGAGAACTGCTCATGCGTAACGCCCACCGCGATCGTCAGCGACTGGCAAACAATCAGCTTCGGCAGGTTGTCATCCTGAATATCCACAAAGGCTTTGATGGTCAGGGAGCTGGCGTTGATCGAGCTTAAATCGGCAACCAGCGGGATAAGCGCCGTCGGTTTCACTTCGGCCAGCGCCGAGAATAAAATCACGTTGTCCACAATGTCGAGCTTGGCATCAAAAATGCCATCGAAATTCTGCATATGCGGCAGATGGAGAGCCTGACAGGAATCACACTCGAAAAAAGAAATGCCCAGCTGATCAAGCCAGCGCCGCAGCAGCGCCAAATCAGGGACGATGAGCGAATCCATAGAATGCCTCACGAGTTCAACAACGAAAATAACCCTATTCGCCACGCACGAGGCGTCGCGAAGGGGCGATAGCTTACGGAATTATACCGGCCAGCGCTACGATCAATACCGGGTTGATCAACATTAGGCCGATCAATTGAGATTTAGCCGCCGGATTTTAAGCGAAAACCCGGTTTCGCACGTTGCTCGATGTAGTCGATCATCATCCCGGCGATGTCCAGCCCGGTGGTGGTTTCGATACCTTCCAGCCCCGGTGAGGCGTTGACCTCCATCACCAGCGGCCCGCGATGGGCCCGCAGAATATCCACGCCGGCGATATCGAGCCCCAGCGTCTGCGCGGCTTTCACAGCAATCTCTTTTTCCTGCGAGGTGATTTTTACTTTCGTCGCCGTTCCGCCGCGATGAAGATTGGAGCGAAAATCCCCCGGCTTAGCCTGCCGCTCAATAGCCGCGACCACCCGCTTGCCGACCACCAGACAGCGGATGTCCCTCCCCTGAGCTTCACGGATATATTCCTGCACCAGAATATGCGCATTCAGCCCGCGAAAGGCGTCGATAACGCTTTCCGCCGCCTGACGGGTTTCCGCCAGCACGACGCCGATGCCCTGCGTGCCTTCTACCAGTTTCACCACCAGCGGCGCGCCGCCGACCAGCGCGATGAGATCTGACGTATCATCCGGCGCATTGGCAAATCCGGTGATCGGTAAATCAATCCCTTCCCGCGCCAGAATCTGCATCGAACGCAATTTGTCGCGCGCCCGGGTGATCGCCACCGATTCGTTGAGCGGAAAGCTGCCCAGCATTTCAAACTGACGCAACACGGCGGTGCCGTAAAAGGTGATAGCCGACCCGATGCGCGGGATCACCGCCTGATAGATATCCAGCTTTCGCCCGCGATAATGCACACTCGGCGCTGCAGGATTAATGTTCATGTAGCAGGAAAGCGGATCGATAATATCTATCTCATGCCCCCGACTTTCCGCCGCTTCCTTCAGGCGCTTACACGAATACAAAGACCCGTCACGGGAAAGAATTGCAATCTTCATCCGACACTCCGTCGCCGATTAGCGCGTTGCCCAGCCTTGTTTATGCAATGCGTCCAGCATAAACGGACGCTGTTCCTTTTTAAGCGTGCGAACGATCAAATCACTCCAGGTATCGCGACGGGCGTTGCTGTCGCGCTGAAGATAATATTCGCTTAGTTCTTCGTCATACTGCGCCAGTACAGCTTTATCCACCGGCTGATAACTATTTTCATGCACCAGCAAAGACTGCGGCATGCGTGGCTTCACCTGGTGATCCTGCGCTGGCGTCCCGATGCAAAAACCAAACAGCGGCATGACAAATTTTGGCAATTTCAGCAGGGTCACAACGTCTTCGACCTGATTGCGGATGCCGCCAATAAACACGCCGCCGAGCCCGAGAGATTCTGCCGCCGTCATGGCATTCTGCGCCATCAGTGCGGTATCAACGCAGCCCAGCAACAGTTGTTCTGCAAGACCCAGTTCCGCTTCGGGATTGATCTGCTGATTACGATTGAAATCGGCACAGAAAACCCAAAACTCAGCGGCACTGGCGACATACTTCTGGCCACCGGTGTATTCCACCAGTTTTTCGCGCAGTGCCGGATCGGTAATGCGGATAATCGAAGAGCACTGCAAAAAACTTGACGTCGATGCGCCCTGAGCCGCCGCAATGATCGCCTCGCGCTGTTCGTCTGACACAGGCTTATCGGTAAAAGCACGAATGGAGCGGTGTGAACGCAGGAGATCGATAGTCGGTGTCATGAAGAGTCCTTGGACTTAAAAGTGTAAACATCAGCGCACAATGATTGATGCAGTGAGCACAGTTTGCAAGGTTTCGGGATCCAAATGCTGTAACAATGTGCAGTGCCTAAAAATACCAGCAGCTTCATTTGGATAGGTCAAAGGTATCGGACTGACAGGTAATTCCTGCTTTTTTTTATGGTTTGCAACAGGCATAGTAGCGACATCAAAAAAGGTGATGCAGTTAACAAAACCAATCATTTCCTTTTCATTCATTTTTTAAAACAAACAAAGGAGTCTCCATGTTTGCAGTAATCTTCGGGCGTCCTGGCTGTCCTTATTGTGTTCGTGCAAAAGAGTTGGCTGAAAAACTGACTGAAGAACGTGATGATTTCAACTTCCGCTATATCGATATCCATGCAGAAGGTATCACTAAAGCCGATCTGGAAAAAACCGTTGGTAAACCGGTTGAAACCGTTCCGCAGATTTTCCTCGATCAGCAACACATTGGCGGCTTCACTGATTTCGAAGCATACGCGAAAGAACATCTGGCATTGTTCAGCAACTAATTGTTCAGCAACTAATTGTTCTGTAACGCCTGCCAGTCACTGAACCAGCGATTCACCGGTTCAGTCATAAAAAAAAAGATACACACAGCAAAAAGGCGCTCACTGAGCGCCTTTTCTTTTGGCCGGAAACCGGCATTTATCTGGGTTGCCTGAACTGCCGGTACACCGTAATCAGCAACTGGACCAGCATCGCGCCGAGCACACACCAGAATATCGCACTGGTGGCGTAGGCGATTTCCTGCACCGGCGGGTGGACGCGGGGGAAAAATGCCCAGCGTAATAAAAAGCAAACAGGTATCGATGTCAGTCCGCCGATGAAAGAGGAAAATATCGGCGACTCCCTGGCAATCAATCCCGTCACAATGCCAGGCAACAGGAAGAGCAGCAGACCGTATTCCGGTCCGGGTGCGTTGGTTCTGACTACGATCCAACTATTTTTTAATGAGATAAAAATCACGATAAAAAATATACAACAAAGTACAGGGGCTCTGACCGTGCGCCAAAGTGCCATTTTACTTCCTCCTTAAAGTTGGCGAGTTTTCACAGGCTGTATTCAATGTCTCTGATGCGTTCCGTTACCTGAATGAGCCCTCTGGCTCCCTTCCCTGACGCGCCACGCAATCCCGCGTAACACAAATTAAGTGTTTACATCATTTTATCCGGGCTTTTCTCTGGCTGTAGAGACATTCTGTGACTAAAATGACGCCCGAAACCTGCTTTCCCCGTTGTCTGTACTACGCAACCACGGTAATAGCCGGCTAGGAATTTTCTCTTTCTGAATCTATCCTTTACATTCTCCCATATCAAGAATTTGTTGGTAAACAATAAGTTATCCTTGTGAATATAAACGTCGCTAGTTTGTTAAACGGGAATTACATCCTGTTATTATTTGTAGTTTTGGCGCTCGGTCTGTGCCTTGGAAAAGTGCGTCTGGGCTCTGTCCAGCTCGGAAATTCTATCGGCGTATTAGTAGTTTCCCTGCTTTTAGGCCAGCAGCATTTCAGCATTAACACCGAAGCACTGAATCTCGGCTTTATGCTGTTTATTTTCTGCGTCGGCGTTGAAGCCGGACCCAACTTTTTTTCGATTTTCTTCCGCGACGGCAAAAATTACTTCATGCTGGCGCTGGTGATGGTCGGCACCGCCATGTTGCTGGCACTCGGACTTGGGCGGTTCTTCGGCTGGGATATCGGCCTCACCGCCGGTATGCTCGCCGGTTCCATGACCTCCACACCGGTGCTGGTGGGCGCGGGAGATACGTTGCGCAATACCATGGGCGGCAACAAACTCCTCGGCCCTGAGCTGGATAACCTGAGCCTCGGCTACGCCCTCACCTATCTCATCGGGCTGGTCAGCCTGATCTTCGGTGCGCGTTACCTGCCGAAACTACAACATCAGGATTTACCAACCAGCGCCCAGCAAATCGCCCGCGAACGCGGTCTGGATACCGACAGCAAGCGCAAAGTCTATCTGCCGGTTATTCGCGCGTACCGCGTTGGCCAGGAACTGGTAGCCTGGGCTGACGGCAAAAACCTTCGCGAACTGGGGATCTACCGCCAGACCGGATGCTATATCGAACGTATCCGCCGTAACGGGATTTTAGCGACGCCCGACGGTGACGCTGTGTTACAGGTCGGCGATGAGATTTCGCTGGTCGGTTATCCGGATGCACATTCACGTCTGGATCCGAGTTTCCGCAACGGCAAAGAAGTCTTCGACCGCGACCTGCTCGATATGCGCATCGTGACTGAAGAAGTCGTGGTGAAAAACAATCATGCAGTCGGTAAACGTCTGAGCCAGCTAAATCTGACCGATCAGGGTTGCTTCCTTAACCGCGTCATCCGTAGTCAGATAGAAATGCCGATCGACGACAGCATTGTGCTCAATAAAGGTGATGTGTTGCAGGTCAGCGGTGATGCGCGTCGTGTAAAAAGTGTGGCAGACCGCATCGGGTTTATCTCAGTACACAGTCAGGTTACCGATTTACTGGCCTTCTGCGCCTTCTTTATCGTCGGCCTGATGATTGGCCTCATCACCTTCCAGTTTAAAAACTTCAGCTTCGGCATTGGTAATGCCGCCGGTCTGCTGTTCGCCGGTATCATGCTTGGCTTTCTGCGTGCCAACCACCCTACTTTCGGCTACATCCCGCAAGGTGCGCTGAACATGGTGAAAGAGTTCGGCCTGATGGTATTTATGGCGGGTGTCGGCCTGAGCGCAGGCGCGGGGATTAACAACGGGCTGGGTGCTATTGGCGGACAGATGCTGATTTCAGGGCTTATCGTCAGCCTGGTGCCGGTTATCATCTGCTTCATCTTTGGTGCTTATGTTCTGCGCATGAACCGGGCCTTGCTGTTTGGCGCGATCATGGGAGCACGAACCTGTGCACCCGCGATGGAGATCATCAGTGATACCGCGCGAAGCAACATTCCGGCGCTCGGCTACGCCGGAACCTACGCTATCGCTAACGTATTACTGACGCTGGCCGGGACATTGATCGTCATCATCTGGCCGGGTGCATGACGTAATTCATTGAAGTGTAATGTGGGAAAATAAAATCAATAATTTTTTTATATTTTTGCCACATGAAACGAACTTTTACAGAGGGCAGCAGTCTTAATTAGTGCCACTGCTTTTCTTTGAAGTCCCCAAATTTGGAGAGCCCGTGAATCCCGCCTTATTAGGTTCAAGATTCCCGGGTTTTTTATTATCTGAATTTTGTCACCACACTCTCTGCAACACCCCTCAGTTCTCAATCACCCGCACCAGCGTTCCATCAATATCAATCATTACGCCCATTTTCATGCCCCATGACTGGGTTTCGGGCAGATGGACACAGGGACGCGTATGCGGATCTTCACCGATTCCGGCGGCCTTGAAATCCGCAAACATCGTATCGGCGTCATCGACGCGCAGGCAACAGCTGAACCAGCTGGTCGCCGGATCGAGGTCGGGATGCAGGAAAAATTCCAGGGTGATGCCGCCGCGAACCATGATCAGCCAGCTGTCGTCGACGTAAGTTTTAGTGAAACCAAAGCTGCCATAAAAGCGCTGGGTTTCTTCAAAATTGCGGGAAGGAAGATTGGGTGTGGCGTGATCGGTCATGACGGGCCTCGGCGAATTTCAGGTTTATCAAAGGATAAGCCATGATGCATGAGATCGCAGGAAAATTAAACGTATAGCAGTAAAACAAAAAACCCTTCCCGGACGGGAAGGGAATTAGACACAGCAGACTAACAGGCCCGAATAAATGTGGGCAATAAACGGTTTATCAGAACTGATAAACCAAACCTACCGCCACAATATCGTCGGTAGCAATACCGGCATCACGGGTCAGACGGGTGTCATCCATCAGGTTAATTTTGTAATCCACGTAGGTCAGCATGTTTTTGTTGAAGAAGTAAGACGCACCGACATCAACATACTTGGTCAGGTTTTGTTTACCATAACCTTCAACGTTTCTTGCGTGTGACTGAACGTAGGCAACGGATGGACGCAGTCCGAAGTCAAACTGGTACTGTGCAACGGCTTCGAAGTTCTGCGCTTTATCTGCATAACCGTAAGCCTTGCTGCCCGCTGAACCGAATCGGTTGGCGTTGTAGCTCTGGGTGTACATCGCTGCCAGATAAATATTATTGGCATCGTATTTCAGGCCGCCGCTGTAAGCAGTGGCTTTGTCGCCGTTGCCCAGAATCGCTGAATTATTGCGACCGTTCTGTTCGTTGGTGCGGTCAGATGCCATCATCGCAGCCGCTGCACTGAAGCCTTCGCCGAGGTCATAAGACAGGGACATGCCGTAGCCGTCGCCGTTTTGTGCCAGCACGTCGCGGCCGTTATTCGTTTCAGTGGCGCTGCCATTTTTACCCTGATACTGCAGCGCGACGTCCAGCCCATCGACCATGCCGAAGAAGTTCTGGTTACGGTAAGTCAGAACGCCGTTCGCACGCTGGAACATGAAGTTGTCTGCGCCGTAGGTGTCACCGCCGAACTCAGGCAGCACGTCGGTCCATGCCGCGACGTCGTACATCACGCCGTAGTTACGGCCGTAATCCAGTGAACCGAATTCAGCAAATTTCAGACCTGCGAAGCCCACACGGGTATAGTTATTCGCGTCATCGCTTTCAGCTTTGTTCAGCGCTGCCTGATATTCCCACTGGCCGTAACCGGTCAGTTCATTGCTGATTTGAGTTTCGCCACGCAGACCGAAACGCATATATGACTGGTCACCGTCGGAACCGTTATCATTGGAAAAATAGTGTAAGCCGTCAATTTTACCATAGAGGTCAAGTTTGTTGCCGTCTTTATTATAAATCTCAGCAGCGCCAGCGGTGCCTGCCATCATCAGTGCCGGGATCACCAGAGAAAGTACGCGTAATTTCATCATCAATATCCTTGATTAATTTATAAACTCTTTTTTTGTCATCCGACAAATTATAACTTCGTCACCGTGATGATTTATATCTTCATCAGGTCAGGAGCCGATGGACGTCAAATTAAACGAGGATAAGTTCCGTTGCAACCAGAAAACATTTGAAATAGTTTTCGTTTAAGAATGATTTAGAAAAATAACGTTCGGCAATAACCCCATTAACATCTCCTGGCCGTATCGCCAATATTTCGCATAAGAAAATTCCAGAATCTAAATATAATATTGATTATTTTCAATGTGTTACCTGGATAGTTCGCACTGGTTTTTATAATTTCATTCTGTGTACATCTTATTAAAAAATGACTATTTTAACGCACCACACCTCCCTTAACTCAGTATGTTCACCGTCAGGCAACCCCCAGGATTGTAAGGTTTTGTATAGTTTCAGTTGTCTCTTAACGTTATTATTGCGTTTCAAATAGTAATATTTTACCAATATGAATAAATTGATCCGGGGAAATAATGCTTATTAATGCCATTAAATATTTTTCTGACAATAAAAAACCACCATGACGGTGGTTTTTTATACTTTCTCGAACGCCGGTAATATCACAAAATGCGTTCGAGCCGCTGATCTTTACCGCCTAAACGTCCGTCAGTCTGATTCCATTCCTTTTCGTACGCCTTATAAGCAAACACAAAGGCCTGATGGCCGTCTTCAAAATTCTGATCAGGGCGTTTGTGCCAGCCAGAATAAGCGTCATAACGCAAAATTTCATATACGCCATCTGCCGGACGAATAAGGTAGGTGTAATGCTCACAATACTCCGGCGCATAAGGAATATCCTCGCCCTCTTCCAGAGTGATGAACAGACCGCCGAGGCGTAATTTAATCATTGATATCCTTTTTCATGATCCACAGCTTGGTGGTTTGCGTTTCGGTCACGTAGGCACTTTCAATCACCTGATGCATTCCCTGACGCAGATAGAACCCGATGGCGGGCAGATTACTTTGCAACACGTCCAGCCACAAGGCTGGCTGCTGACGCTCTCTGGCTGCGGCTTCGACGGCGGCAAACACTTGTGATCCTGCACCGCGCGAGCGACTTTGCGGCGTGAAATAGAGTTTGCACAGTTTAGCACCCTGGCCTTCTGCAAGTCCCAAAGGTTGATCAAAATGAAGTTTAGCAAACCCGATGGCATTGCCGTTTTCCAGCGCGATAATCCAGCGGTAACGGCTATCCTGTAAACTGATCTGCATTTCTTCATCGCCAAAATCATGCGCCAGAAAGGCTTCCAGTTCATCGCTATTGTGCCATAAATTGCCAAAATAGTGACGGTAGGTCTCCCTGCCCAGCTGTTGTAACGTGATCAAATCGTCAATAAATGCCTGCCGAATATCCACCCTGTTGCTCTCCCTTTCTGATTTTAATTACACTGTTCCGGCCAAAATGAATTGGCAATTAAGATTATTTTTATAGGAGTCATTCTTATGACGCAAAACATTTACGACGATCAGGCTTTTTTTGAGGGTTATGCCCAGCTGGGCCGCTCGCAGTTCGGGCTTGACGGTGCGGCCGAATGGCCTTCACTGAAAGCGATGCTCAATAATGTAGAAGGTGGCCGGGTGGTCGATCTCGGGTGCGGTTACGGCTGGTTCTGCCGCGCTGCGCGCGAAATGGGCGCAGCTAAGGTGTTGGGGCTGGACGTGTCGGAGAAAATGCTGGCGAAGGCGCGATCAATGACATCAGACGCCGGTATTGACTATGAGCGGCAAGATCTCGAAACGCTGACACTGCCGGAAAATGCGTTTGAACTGGCGTACAGCTCGCTGACGCTGCACTACATCGAAGCATTGCCTGCCCTGCTGGCACAGGTATACCGTGCGTTAACGCCCGGCGGATCTTTTGTTTTCTCGGCTGAACACCCGATCTATACCGCTGCGTCAAATCCCGGCTGGCATATTGATGAGCAAGGCCATAAAAGCTGGCCGGTCGATGGCTATCAGCGCGAAGGCAAACGCGTGACAAACTGGTTTGCCGAAGGCGTCATCAAACAGCATCTTACGCTGGGCACCTATATCAGTTTGCTGATTAATGCCGGGTTCGTTATCCGCGAGCTAACCGAATGGGGACCTTCCGCTGAACAGATCGCCGCCGTTCCTGCGCTGGCCGAAGAAGCCGAACGCCCGATGCTGTTCCTGATGTCCGTTCAAAAACCTCGCTAAACCCTCTTCAATGACCTCGTTCTACACGTTTTCTTTCACTTTTATGTCAGGCATTTTTGCCGGGAGGCTCGTCCTCCCGCCTGCTTAAGGTTTTGTTAAGTTCCCCCGTATAAAATCAGTCACATCGGGAAACTATACAGTTCGTCAATGACTCTTCGTTTTCAGACGATCGCCCCTATACCTTAACGGCAGCATAAACTAACGTGGAACTCACTTTTAGATGTGTTGTCAGTCTGTTACTGGAACATTTTTAAGGCTCTTTTAGCCTTTTGTTGATGAGGGTACGTGTATGGAGCAGTTGAACCATCTGCTTTTTTTATGGATTAACGCAACGCCGGCTTCGCCAGAAGCACTGATTAAGCTGGCAATATTTTTGGCAGATGACCTGATAATGATTGTCCCCGTGTTGATTATCGGACTGTGGCTGTGGGGCCATCGTGAGCACATAGGTCAGCAACGCGAGCTGGTCAGCAAAACCGCCATAGCACTGTTGTTCGCGATGGCCACCGCCAAGGCCCTGTCGGAACTCTTCCCACATGCACGCCCGTTTGTCGAAGGCATCGGCTACAACTTCCTGCATCATTCCCCTGACGATTCTTTCCCGAGCGATCACGGCACGGCGATCTTCACCTTCGCACTGTCCTTCCTGTTCTGGCATCGTCTGTGGTCCGGCGCATTGCTGATGGTCACCGCGCTCGGCATTGCCTGGTCGCGGGTCTATCTCGGTGTGCACTGGCCGCTGGATATGCTCGGAGGATTACTGGTCGGGATGCTCGGTTGCCTCTTCTCACAGCTGGTGTGGAACCTGTTCGGCGAGCAGATTAACGCGCTGATGTGTAAGGTTTACCGCTTCGGATTTGCCTTTCCTATCCGCAAAGGTTGGGTACGCGGCTAGTGAAGAACTACAAATTCTGGATATAAAAAAGCGAGGCTATCTGAGCCTCGCTTTTTATTTGCTACAACGTCAGTTATTTGCCGAATACGCTGCCAAACAGTCCGCTGATTTTCATCATCACAAAGTCCCAGATGCGGCTGAAGAAGCCCCCTTCTTTCACTTCCTGCAACGCCACCAGCGGACGTTGTTCAATAACTTTGCCGTCCAGACTGAAATCAACCGTACCGACTACCTGATTTTTCGCCAGCGGTGCTTCGAGTTGCGGCGTGGTCAGGTTAAAGCTGGCTTTCAGGTTTTTCAGCTGGCCTTTAGGCATGGTGATTGACGCATTTTCCGCGACACCCAGCGGCACCATTTTCTCATCGCCGAACCAGACGCGCTGGCTGGTAAATGCATCACCGGCTTTGATTGGCGTCAGCGTCTCATAAAAACGGAAGCCCCAGGTCAGCAGGCTCTCGCTTTCGTTAAAGCGGATACGGTCACTCGGCGCGCCCATTACTACCGCAATCAGACGCATACCGGTGGAATCACTGGCAGAAGACACTAAATTGTAGCCAGCGCCAGATGTGTAGCCGGTCTTAATGCCGTCAACGTTGAGGTTGCTGCTCCACAGCAGACGGTTACGGTTAATCTGCTTGATGTGGTTGAAAGTAAACTCTTTCTCTTTGTGCAGCGCATATTCTTCTGGCGTATCGCGGATCAGCGCCTGCGACAACAGGGCCATGTCGGTGGCCGAGGTGTACTGACCGTCAGCATCCAGCCCGTGTACCGTTTTGAAATGGGTGTTTTGCAGCTTCAGCTGCTCCGCGTAACGGTTCATCAGATTGACGAACGAATCCTGGCTTCCGGCCACGAAGTCCGCCAGCGCGATGCTTGCATCGTTACCTGACTGGATAACAATGCCTTTATTGAGTTCTGAAACCGGCACGCGGTCGCCAGGTTTGAGGAACATCAGGGAAGAGCCGCGCAGCACCGGATTGCCGGTCGCCCAGGCATCGTTGCCTACCGAAACCAGATCGTCGGATTTTATTTTGCCGGATTTGATAGCCTGACCGACCACGTAGCTGACCATGATTTTACTCAGGCTGGCCGGATCGAGACGCGTATCAGGGTTAGATTCAGCGATGATTTTTCCGCTGTTGTAATCCATCAGCACCCAGGATTTTGCATTCACCTGAGGTGCTACCGGGGCGTTGTCGGCCTGAGCGGCAGGAAGGGACAGCAACATTACTCCGCCGCCCAGCGCGTATATAAAAGTCCGTTTGAATTGGGAAGAAATAGTCATAGGTATCAGCGCTTTTGTCCGGGTTACTGAAATTTATCTTATCTTTCAATCAGATTGTGTAAGTCTGCAGGTGTAAAAACTACTGCTTTCCGGGCCGGGAATAAACCTTAATAGTGTAAAGATCTTAAGAATAGGTGAATTTTCTGATGCTTGCGCGAAACGTGCTGATGAAAAAAACCGCGCTGACGCCTTCATCAATCATATTGATGACCCCCCATACCCCCCCAGAATGCATACAAAATCTCTATAACAATAAGCACCTTACTTCCAACCGGACATCAACGTATTGCGCGAAACGTCACACATCAGACCGCAAAATCACGAATAAAGGCCTCACTCTCGCGACTGACCTCATCGCGGATAAAATCGATAAATTCACTTAGCGCCACCGAACGCCTTTTACCCGCCGGCGTCTGCAACTGCAACGTTCGTTGGCTGAGCTGTTCGATGTTGACCGATTTCACCCGCAGAGTGTCGCGCCTGGCTTTGTACAGGATTGAGAAATGGCTGCACGCCACAATCGCCCCCGGCGTTTGCACCATAAAATCATACAGCGTCGAGAACCGGTTACAGCTGACGGCGGGCTCCAGGAAAATGCCGCTCATCCGGCAGGATAAATCGAACAGCTGGCGGATGGTGCTGCCCTGCTCATTCATTGCCAGCGGATAAGGATGCAGATCGGTGAGCTGCAAATCCCCGTCGGCCAGCGGATGATCCTGTCGCATCACCATGCGCACCGGCGCGGGAAAGGACGCCATGACGTCCACACCGCGTTCGGCGACCAGACTGAACTGCAACGCCAGTTCCACTTCGCCGCTGTGGATCATCTCAGACACTTCCACCGCCGTGCCGACGTTGAGGTAAAACATCACGCCGGGATTGATCAGCCGGAAACGCGAGAACAACTGCGGCAGCAGATCAAATGCCAGTCCGTCGGTGCAGGCCATACGGATCACCGTGCGCCGCACGGCATTCAGCCCCTGAATCTCGGCAATCGCATGTTCCATTTCCATCATGCTTTTTCGCACGTGGTTTTCCAGAATCTGCCCGGCATCGTTGAGCACCATGCCGCGCGCATGGCGTTCAAACAACGGCGCGCCTATACGTTCTTCCAGCCGCTGGATCTGACGACTGATGGCTGAAACCGCGACAAAAAGTTGCTTACTGGCCGCACTCAGCGAACCTGAATTCGCCACTGCAAGGAAATAACGTATTTCGGTACTTTGCATGGGGGACATGCCTCATAAGTGTGCATAAGAGCATTACAATAAAAGCAACGCTAAGTTGCAATTATTATTATTGTGGCAACGCTTACGCAGCGCTTAGAGTGAAACTGCTAAAAAAACCAACAATAAGATTACAAACACAACATAAGCAGGTTCCTCATGACAGCGGATAATATCGTTGAACAGGCATTGGTCTGGTTCGATCAGGGTGAATATCAGCGAATTCTGGCGCGCCGGGTCGCTATTGCGACCGAAAGCCAGAGTAATTCACGCGACGCCGAACTGGCGCGTTACCTCGATGAAGAGATTAAACCGGCGTTATCGGCGATGGGCTTTAGTCTGCTCAGCGTCGACAATCCTCACGCGGCGAACCGTCCCTTCCTGATTGCGACACGCATGGAAGGCAGCGCGCTGCCGACGGTGCTCAGTTACGGCCACGGTGACGTGGTGTTCGGTGACGATGAAAACTGGCGCAGCGATCTCTCACCCTGGACGCTGAAAGAAGAAGGCGACCGCTGGTACGGACGCGGCAGCGCGGACAACAAAGGCCAGCACAGCATCAACCTCGCGGCGCTGGCGCAAATCTTTAAAGCCCGCGACGGGCGTCTTGGCTTTAACTGCAAACTGCTGTTCGAAATGGGTGAAGAGATAAGCTCTCCCGGTCTGGCCGATTTGTGCCGCACTTATAAAGAAGAACTGAGCGCGGATATTTTCCTCGCCTCCGACGGCCCGCGCCTGAGTGCCGCCCGCCCGACGCTGTTCCTCGGCTCACGCGGCGCGGTGAATTTTCGCCTGACCGTCAACGCACGTGACAACGCCTATCACTCAGGAAACTGGGGGGGCCTGCTCACCAATCCCGGCACCCAGCTGGCAAATGCGCTGGCCTGTCTGTTGAATCAGCACGGTCAGTTGCAGGTCGCGGCGCTTAAACCGCCGGCGGTCAGCGAGGCGATTCGTGAAATCCTCAGCGACGTCGAGGTCGGCGGTGGCGAAAACGATCCCCAGATCGACGAAAACTGGGGCGAAGCCGGTCTGACGCCGACCGAGCGTCTCTACGCGTGGAATCAGCTGGAAGTCCTGTCATTCCTGACCGGCAATCCGCAGCGCCCGATGAATGCCATTCCTGGCCATGCTACGGCGGTGTGTCAGTTGCGTTTTGTGGTGGGCACCGACTGGCAAAATCTGGCGGAACATGTGCGCGCGCATCTTGATGCCCGTGGCTTCCCGCAGGTAGACGTAGAATTTATGCGCGGTTCTGCGGCAACCCGATTTGATCCGACCGATCCGCTGGTCGGCTGGGCGCTGGGCATCATGCAGCAAACCACCGGCAAAAAACCGGCGCTGCTACCGAACCTCGGTGGCTCACTGCCAAACGACGTGTTCGCCGACATTCTCGGCCTGCCGACGCTGTGGGTGCCGCATTCTTATCCGGCCTGCGGCCAGCACGGCGTCAATGAACATATGCTGATTTCGGTAGCCCGCGAAGGGCTGGCTGTCATGACCCATCTGTTATGGGATCTCGGCGAGCAGGGTTCTGACCTGCTCGGTCAACATCACGCACATCAAAGCGCGCAAGCCGGAGTGGTTCAATGAGCCAGATAACTGCATCTTCAACACCGGCCAACAGCATGGCTGAAAAGCCTAACCTGATGAAAACGCTGTTCGCCACCTGTATCGGCAACGCGCTGGAGTGGTTCGATATCGCAATCTACGGCTTCTTCGCCAGCTATATCGCCCACGCCTATTTCCCGACGTCTGATCCGACCGTTTCGCTGTTACTCACCTTCGGCAGCTTCGGCGTTTCCTTCCTGATCCGTCCGCTGGGTGCCATTGTCCTGGGAGCCTATGCCGATAAACACGGGCGTAAAGCCTCGCTGCTGATGTCCATCAGCCTGATGATGCTCGGTGGCCTGATCATCGTGGTCACGCCGTCTTATGGCACCATCGGTATGGCCGCGCCGCTGCTGATCCTCGCTGCGCGTCTGATTCAGGGCTTCTCCGCAGGCGGCGAATTCGGCAGCTCCACGGCATTTCTGGTGGAACATTTCCCGGAGCGCAAAGCCTTTATCGCCAGCTGGCAGTTCGCCACGCAGGGCGCGAGCACGTTGCTGGCTTCGGCGTTTGGTCTTGGGTTATCGGCTCTGCTGACGGAAACACAACTTCAGGACTGGGGATGGCGCATTCCGTTTATCTTTGGCCTGCTGATTGGCCCGGTGGGGTTATATATCCGCCGCCATATTAAAGAGTCTGAAAGCTTCCGCACCGCTGAAAAAACCGCGTCGCCGCTGAAAGAAATCGTGCGCGCTCAGAAAGGCCTGTTCTTTATCGCCATCGGCCTGATGGTCGTGTCGACCGCCATCAACTACATGCTGAACTACGTGCCGACGTATGCCACTAAAACGCTGCATCTTCCGGCTTCGGCAGGCTTTACCGCCACGCTTTCCGCCGGGATTATCCTGACGGTGGTCACGCCGCTGATGGGATTATGGGCGGAAAAAGTGGGTCGTCTGCCGCTGATGTGGGGCTCGCTGGTGCTGATGCTGGTCACCATTTATCCGGCATTCTGGCTGATGCTTGAGTACACCTCGGCGGTATCATTGCTGCTGCTTATCAGCTGGCTGGCATTGCTGAAATCAGTTTATTTCTCCGCCGTGCCGTCGATGATGGCGGATCTGTTCCCGATAACCACCCGCGCCAGCGGCATGGCCATCAGCTATAACGTGGCGGTCACGGTATTCGGGGGGTTCGCACCGTTCATCTGTACGCTGCTGATTTCCGCTACCGGCAGCAGCCTGGCACCAGGCTATTACCTGATGGTCGTCGCGCTGCTCAGCGTCTGGTCATTGTTTAAAGCGCAGAAACTTCAGCGTTAATCCGCACGACACCACGCTCAGCGACGGCAATGCCGTCGTCGCTGAGCGTTTCTTTTTTCGCTTCGCTTAATTGTGCTCCGTGGCTTATAGTCTTAAGCAGTCATCATCACAACAATCAGTCTTTCTCTATTGAAACAAGGGGTTCTGAATGATCACCGTGTGGGGCCGTGAAAACTCGACTAACGTCAAAAAAGTGCTGTGGATGCTCGATGAACTGAGTCTGGTGTATGAAGTCATCAACGCGGGCGGCGCGTATGGAAAAAACAAAGACCCGATTTATCTTTCCCTGAATCCGAACGGCCTGGTGCCCTGCCTGCAGGAAGATGATTTCGTCCTGTGGGAATCGAACGCTATTTTGCGTTATCTCGCCGAACGTTCGGGCGAGGAGCAGTTCTGGCCAGCCAGCGCGCAGCAACGTGCCAGTGCCGATAAATGGCTGGACTGGGCAAGTAATTCGCTGGTCACGCCGTACCGTCAGGTCTATCAGACGCTGGTGCGCATTCCCGAACCCGAGCGCGATATGGCCCTGGTAGCCAGCGGAATGGAAACGTTCGAGAAGTATTGGGCAATTGCTGATGCCGTGCTGGCGAAGCAGAAATGGCTTTCGGGAGAAGAGTTCGGGCTCGGCGATATTCCACTGGGAATTTATGCCTATTCCTGGTTTTCACTGGACATCAAACGCCAGTCGCACCCAAATATTGAGCGCTGGTATCAGCAACTGACGCAGCGTCCGGCGTTCCAGAAACGGGTGATGATCCCGCTGAGTTAAGGCGTGTTATAAAATTGGCTACAATTTTATAACTTTACTGAACTACCTGGGCTAATTAGTCCTAAACAAATCGTTAATACGTGCTGATAATTATGAGCCTGGTATTAAACAGGCTCACTCTCATTATTCGAAAATGGAAAGAGAATAAAGCCAACCAGGCACTTTATCTGTCATTTCTGAATAACTAAGATTAAGGTTCTTGTCACAACTGTTTCTAAAAACATAACTAAATGTAACTAAACCCGAATGGATTAAGTTTTTATCTATTATGCCTGTCAAACAGAAAAATGGTTGCCCAGAAGCTTCATTGATTACATTATCAACAGCTTCTTTGTTTGGTGATTTTATTAAAACTGGAACATCACCATACTGAACAGGGCTGACATTACGAACAAATGAAAAATCTTCATCTTTCTTTCCTGTCTTATCAAATATAACAGCGGGCAGAATGCCATTCTCGAAAAAAAATCTATTAAGACCTGGTTTATGATCGCCATATATCACGAAAACTGTATCAGGGGATATTTTTTCAACTTCCTTGACAAATCCACTAATTCTTTGCATAGCTTGAGTTAACTCGTAATGATAACGCCCCTCACCGAAGTCATTGTCGTAACCATAGGGACCATGGGTCGACATTGAAACTAAATGCATGAAGACGTTCTTGTTAGCGTTATTTTGTAATTCCTTTACAGCCGTATCATATAGAAGAATATCATCTGGTTGCCATTGCCATGGTTTTTTATTTTTCAAAATATCATCTGGTGCAGTACCCATACTATCAATGCCTAAAAATTTATCAAAACCAAATTTCTTGTTAATGACATTTCTACGCCAAAATGTTTTATCATTATTGTGGGCAGCAAATGTTTCGTATCCTTTAGACCTTAACGCACTGGCTAATGTATGCGAATGAGGATTTATTAATTCTGAGTACTCCATATAAATAATACCTGAAAGAGTTTTACCTGCACTAGGTAAACCAGTGAGCATCTCAAATTCAGAGTTTGCTGTTCCCCCACCATAAACAGGAGAAATGGCTCTCAACTCTCTAAACCCTTCTGTAAGTAAAGGTGAAACTGAATCTTTAAAATGATTACTATCATACCAACACGACTCACATAAAATATAAATTATATTTTGATGTGGAATCTGAGTATTCAAAACTGAATTTTTATTTGTAATTTCTTCTTTATGATAAAAATCCCTCTCATCGCTCGTTGCTTTATTAACAGTTTTTCTTACGCTTGTTTGTATCAAGTGAATAGGTAACCCATGTTCTCTAAAATTTTGAGGAAGATCCCATGAGTTATAAACAATCCCTACATTTCTTGCAGCTTGATTAATTTCTTTTAAAAAATAGTTATTATTCTCAATTGATAGTATATAGGGCGTCAGCGCAAAGACACTGGAGATAAAAAAAACACAGACTACTATTGAATAATTAAGAAACCTTGTTTTTATCTGACTGCTTATTTTGAATGTAATAAAAGAAACCAATATAATAACAAAAAAATAAAAAAATAGGAGTGACTTATTAGCATATTTTATTGCCAGCAAAATATTATCAGTAGCTGTTAAATCTGTCCAAGACAAAGGCTCTCCTGTAATAGCCATTTTGGTGTTGTTAACAGAGCTCAATGAAATAAATAACATTGCAGTTAAAATAAGCGCAGGCAAAAACGGAATGCGGAGAATCCTGAGAAATAAATAAATGGAAAACACGGGTGTCATTGTCCATAAAAACAAACCTAATCGTTTTTCATTATCACCAAAAAGATAAATCTCCTGAGGCACTTGTAACGTTTTTATGTATATAAAAATGAGAATTAACAATGAAACAAAATCAATTATTAATGAGTAGTAACTCAATTGTTCAAATACTTTCCCATTTTTTTTATTACAAAACAATTCGGCTATTTTGGCCATTCCTTTACACTCTCTGAGGATGATTAAAAATAAATATTATTGCACTAACACTTTCCGAAAGTCGACATGATCGCAGAAGATGTATTTTTTTTCAATTCACTTTAGTTAACTAACTAAACCTGACCCTTTGCAAACATCACGCCTAATAGACACCAAAATCCGAAAATCCAAACATCTCATACATAATGATTGCTTAGTGTCATTAGCTTTTGGTGGACTACCATCAATTCATTCCAATAAAAGCGTTAAAGTTAAGTTAAACCACTATCCCTATAAGGAAATAGTAATTCTGGCATTGTGCTCGTCATGAACTCAAAAGCTAAGCCCATCTATAACTAACAGGAATAACGCCGGGCAGAAATATAATATCTACAAGGCATTCCCTCCTTCTTAACATACCGGTAGACTGCTTCGACAGAATAGCCGTCTGGACAGACAGACTTCTGTACATCCTCACTCTGGAATGCCTTATTGCATACCGAAATGACACCAGATGTTTTCCCTGCATCAAGCAAACATCGCACCGACGGAGTTGTTAAATAATGAAAAAAATATCCGCATCCCTGCTGGCACTCAGCCTGTTCTCCGCCCTTCCGGCGTTTGCCGCTGATACCACGCCAGCGCCTGTTCCGGCAGCGATTGCTCAACATAACGGTCCGGTGCGCATTGCCATTGTGCGTAACCTTGGCTCGGACGATAACACGACCCAGTTTCTCGCTGGTGCGATCAAACAGGGTCGCGCGCTTGGCTTTAAGGTCGATACGTTTCTGAGTAACGGCGACGATGCGAAATTCCAGGATTTCGTCAATCAGGCCATCAGCCAGAAATACGACGGCATCATTCTGTCGCAGGGTCGCGGCCCGTACTCTGAAGCACTGGTCAAACGCATCGCCGCAGCGGGTATCGCGGTTTCCGCATTTGATACTGAAGTGCCGGAAAATATTCCGGGCGTGACAGTGACACGTCAGGACGACGCATCGCTGGCGAAAGCCTCGGTCGGGCAGTTAGTCAAAGATTTCAACGGTAAAGCCAACATCGTCAAGCTGTGGGTGGCTGGTTTCCCACCGATGGAGCGCCGTCAGAAAACTTACGAAGCCATTCTCAAAGAGAATCCGGGCATTCATCAGCTGGAATCTATCGGCGCGGTATCTTCTGACGTGCAGGGCGATACGGCCAACAAAGTTGGGGCTATCTTAGCGAAATACCCAAAGGGTCAGATCGACGCAATCTGGGGCGCATGGGATGCCTTCAGTCAGGGCGCGTATAAAGCGCTCAAAGAGAATGGCCGTACTGAAATCAAACTCTACAGCATCGACGTATCGAATCAGGATCTGCAACTGATGCGTGAAAAAGGCAGCCCGTGGCAGATGACTGCGGCAGTGGATACCCAGCTGATCGGAGCAGTCAACCTGCGCCTCGTGGCGCTGAAAATTGCCGGTGAGAAAACGCCTGCCACCTACGAGTTCCCGGCGCAGACCATTTCACAGTCTCTGTTACTCAGCCAACCTGACAGCGTCAACGTGACCGGATTGAGCAAAATTATTCCAGGCTGGGGCAAATCTGAAGATTTTACCGCCCCTTGGTTTGCCACACTGGAAGCGAAGTACAAAAAATAATTTCCTGAGCCTCCCGGAGACGGGAGGTTTTTTCACCACTTCCCCCGCTCAACTTTCCGCCTTTTGCCCCCTGCGATCACAGAAATAAAGAAACATAAATTCAGAAGGAAAAATCTCAATAGCCCTTGTTCCCGCCAACCGTTAAAAAAGTACTCTCCCTTTTCATATGGACAATGAAGCAATGAGTACAGAAATCCTTTCAGTCAAGGAAAAGATTGGTTACGGATTAGGCGACGCCGCCAGTCATATCATTTTTGATAATGTCATGTTGTACATGATGTTTTTCTACACCGATATTTTCGGCATCCCGGCCGGCTACGTTGGCACTATGTTCCTGCTGGCGCGCGCGCTGGACGCTATCTCTGACCCGTGCATGGGATTACTCGCTGACCGGACCCGGACCCGCTGGGGTAAATTCCGTCCTTACGTGTTGTTTGGCGCCATTCCGTTCGGCATTGTCTGCGTGTTCACCTACACCACGCCCGAATTGAGCATGACCGGCAAAATGATTTACGCCGCCATCACCTATACGCTGCTGACCCTGATGTATACCGTGGTTAATATCCCGTACTGCGCCCTCGGCGGGGTGATCACTAACAATCCGGAACAGCGGATCTCCCTGCAATCCTACCGCTTCGTGCTGGCCACTGCGGGCGGCATGCTGAGTACTGTGCTCATGATGCCGCTGGTCAACTTGATTGGTAAAGGTAATCAGGCGCTTGGCTATCAGGGCGGGATCGCCGTGCTGGCGATTGTCGCGGCGGTGATGTTGGCGATTTGCTTTGCCACCACCAAAGAACGTATCGATCCAGGCAAACCGACCGGTACGATGCGCGAAGACTTGCGTGATATCTGGCATAACGACCAGTGGCGCATCGTCGGCCTGCTGACCATTCTCAATATCATGGCTGTCGCCGTTCGCGGCGGCGCAATGATGTATTACGTCACCTACATTCTGGGCAATCCGGTGCTGTTCGCCTGGTTCCTTGGTGTTTACTCCGTCGGCAACTTGCTCGGCAGCGCGCTGGCAAAACCGCTGACCGACTGGAAATGCAAAGTCAGCGTCTTCTGGTGGACCAATGCCATTCTGGCCGCCCTCAGCCTGTGCATGTTCTTCCTGCCGGTGAATGGCAGCGTGCTGATGTT
Source organism: Rahnella sp. 1L-D-7-B-C2 (assembly GCF_057290995.1). Lineage (NCBI taxonomy): Bacteria > Pseudomonadati > Pseudomonadota > Gammaproteobacteria > Enterobacterales > Yersiniaceae > Rahnella > Rahnella sp. 1L-D-7-B-C2. The sequence continues at coordinate 197,300 of NZ_JBXAVQ010000002.1, forward strand.
CATCTTTATCTTTGTTATCGGGGTCCTGCATCAGCTCGTCACCCCTATTCAATGGGTGATGATGTCCGACACCGTCGATTACGGCGAATGGAATGATGGTAAACGCCTGACCGGCATCAGCTTCGCGGGCTCCCTGTTCGTGCTGAAACTGGGTCTGGCTCTGGCTGGCGCAATGATCGGCTGGATGCTGGCCGGTTCCGGCTATCAGTCCGGTGCAGCCACACAGAACGCTGCCACCATGACCAGCATTGTCGCGCTGTTCACGCTGGTTCCGGCGGTCTGCTACCTGCTGAGCGCCATCATCTGTAAACGCTATTACATTCTGCGCACCCCGCTGCTGCGCCGCATTATTGACGAAGTCGCGCAGGGCATCCGCCGCAATCAACAAGATTTTATGAAATAAATTTCATCAGGATGACGTTTAAAAGGAGGGTTACACCTTGAAAATTAGTGATGGTAACTGGTTGATCCAGGAAGGTCTGACACTCACTCACCCGTTACAGGTGTTTGAAGTGCAGAGATCTGGGAACGAGATGGTGATTTATGCCGCGCCGAAAGATGCCTCGGAACGCGCCAGTCAGCTGGATTCCCCGCTGTTTACACTGCGTTTCTTCTCGCCGCAGACCGGCGTAATCGGCGTGCGCATTACGCACTTTGACGGTGAAATGGACAAAGGTCCGCACTATCCGTTGATCCAGTCTGATACGCATGAACTGCATTTTGAAGACAACGATGACTTTGCAGCATTACACAGCGGCGATTTGTCGGTGCGCGTCACCAAAGGCAACAACTGGACGCTGGATTTCCTGCGCAATGGCCGCCGTATTACTGGCAGCGTAGCGAAATCTAACGGTTACGTGCAGGACGGCAACAGCCAGAAAACCTACATGATGGAGCGGCTGGATCTGGGCGTCGGCGAAACCGTATATGGCCTCGGCGAACGTTTCACCGCGCTGGTCAAAAATGGCCAGACCGTCGAAACCTGGAACCGCGATGGCGGCACCAGCACCGAACAATCTTACAAAAATATTCCGTTCTACCTGACTAACCGTGGCTACGGCGTGCTGGTGAATCACCCGGAATGTGTGTCTTTTGAGGTCGGCTCTGAAAAAGTCTCTAAAGTTCAGTTCAGCGTCGAAGGCGAATACCTCGAGTATTTCGTCATTGATGGCCCGACGCCGAAAAAAGTCCTCGACCGTTATACCCGCCTGACCGGCCGTCCTGCGCTACCGCCCGCCTGGTCATTCGGTCTGTGGCTCACCACCTCGTTCACCACTAACTACGACGAAGCGACGGTTAACAGCTTCATTGACGGCATGGCCGAGCGTCAGTTGCCGCTGCACGTTTTCCACTTCGACTGCTTCTGGATGAAAGCCTTCCAGTGGTGTGATTTCGAATGGGATCCGGCCACCTTCCCGGATCCAAAAGGCATGTTGCAACGTCTGAAAGCGCGTGGCCTGAAAATCTGCGTATGGATTAACCCTTACATCGGTCAGAAATCACCGCTGTTCCACGAAGGCAAAGAGAAAGGCTATCTGCTGAAACGTCCCGATGGCCACGTCTGGCAGTGGGACAAATGGCAGGCAGGTATGGGCATTGTCGATTTCACCAACCCTGAGGCTAGCGCGTGGTATGCCGGGCATCTGAAACGTCTGGTAGATATGGGGGTCGATTGCTTTAAAACCGACTTCGGCGAACGTATTCCGACTGACGTAGTCTGGCACGACGGCTGTGATCCGCAGAAAATGCACAACCATTATGCGTTTGTGTATAACAAACTGGTGTATGAAACGTTGCAGGATAAACTCGGCGCATCCGAAGCCGTTCTGTTTGCACGTTCCGCCTCGGTAGGCGCTCAGCAATTCCCGGTACACTGGGGCGGCGACTGCTACGCCACCTACGAATCCATGGCGGAAAGCCTGCGCGGTGGATTGTCTATCGGCCTGTCTGGCTTTGGCTTCTGGAGCCACGACATCGGAGGTTTCGAAAACACTGCACCAGCGCACATTTACAAACGCTGGTGCGCTTTCGGGCTGCTCTCAAGCCACAGCCGCCTGCACGGCAGTAAATCCTATCGCGTGCCATGGGTCTACGACGACGAAGCCTGCGACGTGGTACGTCAGTTCACACAGCTTAAATGCCGCCTGATGCCGTACCTTTATCCTGCATCCGCGCAGGCCGCCAGCCAGGGCACACCGGTAATGCGCGCCATGATGCTGGAGTTCCCTGAAGATCCGGCATGTGATTATCTGGACCGCCAGTACATGCTCGGTGACGATGTACTGGTTGCGCCGGTGTTCAGTGAAGAAGGAGATGTCGATTTCTATCTGCCGCAGGGCCGCTGGACGCATCTGCTGAACAATGATGTCGCAGAAGGTTCGCGCTGGCACCGTCAGCAGCATGGCTTCGACAGCCTGCCACTGTATGTTCGCCCGAATACGCTGCTGGCGCTGGGCAGTAACGATCAGAAGCCGGATTACGACTACAGTGAGCGTCCGCAATTCCATCTGTTCGAGCTGGAAGACGGTGCGATTGCCGAAAGTCAGATTACCGATCTGCAAGGCAATGTGGTCTTTACCCTGAACGTTCATCGCAGCGGTAACATGCTGACGCTGACCAGCGAAGGTAAAGCAACTGACTGGACGCTGTGCCTGCGTAACATTCACAATGTGGCGCATTGCGATATGGCTACTGCATCGGCAAGTGAGCAAGGGATGGTGATCACACCGGAATATGGTCATAAACCGTTCATCATCACGTTATAAAATGTAGTTTTTATCAATAGTCGTACCCCGCCCCGGTGTTTATTAAGCATCGGGGCTTTTTTTTCGCCTGCGCTTCAGTACGGCTTTCCCGCCTGTTATCACCATAAAATAACTCACAATCCTTAATTGAGATGAATTTGAGTATCTCTCAGGAGGTTTATCAAATAATAATTATTGCCCATGAGAAATATTAAATGACCTCACCCAACCTGAAATCCATTTTGACGCCCTGCCCTCTACCACAGGACGATGAAATGTTTCATTGTTGGGACAGAAAATTAATATTGAGTGGTGATTGACGTTTACTTCACACATACATTCGCGACGTTTCCTATAAGATAATCGGAAGGACATTCAGCATGAAATATACCTTGTGTTCGTTAGCCCTGTTAACCGGCTCCCTCGCGCTGTCGCCTCATGCAGCACTGGCTGCCGATGCGCAAATTAACGTTGACTGTAGTTTCAGCCACATGAAACCAGACGATGCCATTTTAATGCCAGGAATGCCTGGCATGGCAATGTCCCATGATTTTGTCGGCAACCGTTCAACAGATGCGTACTCCACAGCGGAAAGTCTGCTGCTCAATTCAGGAACGACCTGTAATAACGCAGCAGACAGTACAGGCTATTGGGTACCCACCATGAAATTGCCCGATGGCACCATCGTGCACCCGTCATACATCAAGAACTACTATCAGGCCAACAACGTCTTGCAGTATCCGATCACCGCGTATCCGCACGGTTTGCAACTCCTGGCGGGAGATCACAAAGGTACCAAGCCTAACCCACATGTCACTTTCCTGTGTGCTAACGGCAATGGATACACCAATACTGCCGATCAAATTTGCGGCCTGCGCTCTGCGGGTGACGCCGTGCAATTTAATATCGGCGTGATGTTCCCTGACTGCTGGGATGGCGTAAATCTGAAGGCCAAAGGCACCAATAACGCGGTCTATAGCGACAGCAACGGTCAGTGTCCGGCAGATCATCCGGTTAAACTGGCAAAACTGAATATGAACATCGCCTATGTGCTGCCACAAATCACGTCTCTGGATGTCAGTAAAATTAAGCTTTCGCTTGATCCTAAAATGATCGACGGCAATCTGACCACGCTCTGGGGGAGTATTTATACCGCACACGGTGATTTCATGAATGCATGGACTGACGATGCCACGAAATTCATGGCTGACCGCTGCATGAATTACTCAATGGACTGTGGCACGAATATCCCATACAGCTATTCTGATGCCGAAGCCGACACCTATGTCAGCAACCAGACTGACAGTGATAAAAACTTTGGTGGCGTGCCGACATTACTGGTTCAGGATAACTGGAATTCTCCGGGGCGTGATCAAAATAAACAAATGCTGGCCTTAATGAAATTTAAGATCCCAGCATTGCCAACAAATATTGACGATTATCCTGGCGTAAGCTTTAAATATAAAATTCGTGTCTACGATGGTAATACTACAGACAACGCGGCGGTTTCTATTTTCTTCTATCCAACCGATCCAAATTCATGGGATGAAAACACCGTCACCTGGAATAATAAACCGGCATTTAACTACACCGCTGATGGCAGTATATATATGGATAATGTCCAGCAGTTCCGTTATGTCGATGTAGATAAAGCCGTTCGTGCCGCGTTAGCCGCAGGGAAGACCGAAGTCGCCTATTATATCGGCGGGGAACGAAACGGTCGCACCATTACCGTGAATTCGAAAGAAAGCGGGAAAACACCAACGCTGATGCTGATTGGTTATCAACAAGTCGTAGAACCTTAACCGGTTGCCCTGCTCAACGTTGAGCAGGGCATTTTCTTCGTTTCAGAAAACCTTAACTGTCCTGATACACTCCTTCGCCATGAAGGCTGCGATATTCCTTCGGCGTCATTTCGTAACCTTTTCTGAAAACCGAATAAAAATATTGCAGTGAAGGATAGCCGCACATTTGCGAGATTTCGTTGATCGAAATTGATGTCGCCGCCAGTAGATTACGTGCACGATCGAGTTTTTCTTCGTGGATCACACCGTGAATGGTTTGCCCGGTTTCATCCTTAAAACGCTTCTCGAGATTAGAGCGCGACATGCCAATGGCATCCAGCACCTGTTCCACCTTGATACCTTTACAAGCGTGGTAGCGGATATAATGCATCGCCTGAATGACCGCCGGATCCCGCAATGAGCGGAAATCGGTAGAACGGCGCTCCACCACTTTCACCGGCGGCACTAAAATACGCTGCAATGGCAAATCGCGCTGATCGAGCAACTGATGCAGTAGTTTCGCTGCCCGGTAGCCCATCTGACGCGTCCCCTGCACCACAGAAGATAACGCCACGCGTGAGAGGTAACGCGTCAGTTCTTCGTTATCAATGCCGATCACGCTGAGCTTTTCCGGCACCGGAATATTGAGATGCTCGCAGACCTGCAATAAGTGACGGGCGCGGGCGTCGGTCACCGCAATAATCCCGGTTTGCTGCGGCAGAGTTTGCACCCAGTCGGCCAGCCGGTTTTGCGCGTGCTGCCAGTTTTCCGGCGCCGTTTCCATCCCCTGATACACCACGCCCTGATACTGCTCAGAAGCCACCAGCGTTCTGAACGCGTGTTCACGCTCCTGCGCCCAGCGCTTGCCGCCGGTATCGGGTAAACCATAAAAGGCGAAACGATTAATGCCCTTTTCTTTCAGGTGCATAAACGCCGCTTCTACCAGCGCAACGTTATCAGTGGCGATGTAATGCACGGGCGGATAATCTTCTTCACGATGATATGACCCGCCCACGCCGACAATCGGCACCTTGAGGTCTTCGAGCAGCGTTTCAATTTCGCGATCGTCAAAATCGGCAATAACGCCGTCGCCCAGCCAGTCTTTGATGTTATCAATGCGACAACGAAAATCCTCTTCAATGAAGATATCCCAGTCGCTTTGTGAGGCCTGCAAATATTCGCCCACACCTTCCACCACCTGCCGGTCGTAGACTTTATTGGCGTTAAAGAGCAGCGTAATCCTGTAGCGTTTTTCAAACATACCTGTTTCTCACCGATGATCACATTGACAAAAGCCTTGCCCCACCGCACGGGGGAACAAGGCTAAGTGTGATGCTCAATAACATGACAGCGGAGATTCTTAAGGTCTGGCGTTGTGATTATGTGAGGTGCCACAAGTTTTCCAGATCCCACGCTTGAAAATTCCGCTGTTCCTGCTGCTTTTATGCCCGGCGCTTGGTGGCAGAATCCATCCACACCGCCAGTAGCAGAATTGCGCCTTTCACGATGTACTGCCAAAAAGTCGGTACATCCAGCATACTCATGCCGTTGTCGAGCGAGGCCATGATAAATGCCCCCATCACCGCACCAGCCACACTGCCGACACCGCCTGCCAGACTGGTGCCACCAATGACACATGCGGCAATCGCATCCAGCTCGGCAATGTTACCGGCTGAAGGAGAACCGGCCCCCAGACGTGAACTGAGAATAAGACCGGCAATCGCCACCATCAGTCCGTTAATGGCAAACACCGCCAGCTTACTGCGTTCGACGTTTACACCCGACAGGCGCGCCGCTTCAATGTTGCCGCCAATCGCGTAAATACGACGACCAAACGACGTGCGGGACGCCATAAACATCCCGCCCAACATCAGCGCAACCAGAATCAACACCGGCGTCGGGACGCCCCGATAATCGTTGAGCAGATAAATCGCGCCCAGCGCCACAATAGCGGTCAGCGCCTGACGGGTTACGTCCGTTTTCGCCGCGGCAACTGGCAACCCGAGCGCGCTGCGCTGTTTGCGTCTGCGCCATTGCCAGCCGATAAATGCCGCCAGCGCCACCGCACCAATACCAAATCCGAAAGAATCAGGCAGATAGCTCTGGCCAATTAACGACATCGCAGGAGATGTCGGTGACACCGTAGTGCCGCTGGTGATGCCGATGAGGATCCCGCGAAAAGCCAGCATCCCTGCCAGCGTCACGATAAATGACGGTACTTTGCGATACGCCACCCACCAGCCGTTCCACGCGCCGAGCAATAATCCCAGTATCAGCGTTACCGCGATAGTCAGCGGCAGCGGCCAGCCAAGCCAGACATCAAAAATTGCCGCTACGCCGCCCAGTAACCCCATCATGGAGCCCACGGACAAATCGATTTCCGCTGAAATGATCACGAACACCATGCCGACGGCCAGAATGCCGGTGATCGCCGTCTGGCGCAGCAGGTTAGAAATATTACGTGCGCTGATGTACGCACCCTCGGTCGTCAGGCTGAAGAAAACGATAATTACCGCAATCGCCGCCAGCATAACGAAGACCTGAAGGTTAATATTTTTTAGCTTTTGCAGAGAAAATGCGGCAACCAGTTTGCCTGCATTGGCGGAGTTAGGGGTGGTTTCTGGTTGGGTAAATTTAGACATATGATTCACTCCTTAATGCGGCTTCCATGACCTGTTCCTGGCTCAAATTGTTGTTCTCAAGACAAGCTTTAACCTGCCCGAGATGCATTACTACCACACGGTCGCTGAGCCCCAACACCTCGGGTAGCTCAGAGGAAATGACGATGATAGCCATTCCCTGAGCAGCCAGCTGGCCAATCAGTTTGTAGATTTCATGCTTCGCCCCGACGTCAATTCCGCGCGTAGGCTCATCGAGGATCAGGATTTTTGGCTTAAGCAACAGACAACGCGCCAGAATAGCCTTCTGCTGATTACCGCCGCTCAGACGACCAATCGCCAGTTCAGAGGAAGATGTTTTAATTTTCAGCTGTTTCACTGATTCGCTGATGGTGAATTGCTCCTGCGCCTCGCGCAGAATCCCGCCGTGGCTAAACTGACTGAGTGCGGCCAGCGTAATATTGCTGCCTACCGCCATGACCGGCACGATGCCGTCACGCTTGCGGTCTTCAGGCACCATCGCCAGCCCACGACGCATCGCATCACGACAGTCGGTTATCTGCACTTTGTGGCCTTCCAGCCAGACGTCCCCTGACCAGCGTCCGGGATAGACACCGAACAGGCATTCCATCATTTCCGTTCGTCCCGCCCCTACCAGCCCGGCCACGCCCAGCACCTCACCCTGCCGCAGTGTAAAACCGGCGTTATCTACCCGTTTGATGTGTCGGTTCACCGGATGCCATGCGGTCAGGTTCTCGACGCGTAAAATCTCAGCGCCAATCTGCCGGTCGCGGGGCGGAAACAGTTCCGTTAATTCGCGCCCGACCATCATCGAAATGATCTCCTTCTCTGACGTGCCTGCCGCGTTGCAGGTGGCAATGTGCCTTCCGTCGCGGATGACGCAAAGTTTGTCAGAAATGGCTTTTACTTCAGTCAGTTTGTGGGAGATATAAATACAGGCAATGTCGTGATGACGCAGATCGCGGATAATATCCAGCAGAACGGCGGTTTCGCTTTCGGTCAGCGAGGCGGTGGGTTCATCGAGTACCAGAAGTCGCACCTGCTTATTGAGCGCTTTGGCAATCTCCACCAGCTGACGCTGCCCCAGGCCTAAATCGCCGACCAGCGTATGCGGGTCAATATCCAGTTTCACCTGCGCCAGCATGCGCTGGCAGCGCAGATACATTTTGTCGGTATCGAGCAGGCCGTAACTGCCCCATTCGTTGCCGAGAAACATGTTTTCCAGCACGCTCAGTTGTTTCACCAGCGCCAGTTCCTGATGAATTATAGCGATGCCTTTTTGTTCGGTATCACGGATCCCTTTAGCACTCAGTCTTTCACCGGAAAAATAAATCTCTCCTTCGAAGTTGCCCTGCGGATAAATACCGCACAACACTTTCATAAGCGTCGATTTACCTGACCCATTTTCACCACACAGCGATAAAACTTCTCCGGCATTGAGCGTAATACTAATATTGTCGACCGCTTTCACCGCGCCGAATTTTTTAGTGATATTACGCATTTCCAGCAGCGCTGATTTTTCAAATTGCTCTGGCATATTCTGCACCCTGATAAAAACAACACTCTACTGGAGAGTGTTGTTTTTATAGAAATATTGAAAAATTAAAGATCTGTTTTTTTATGGAAGCCGTCGGCCACTACCGTGCTTTCAATATTATTTTTATCCACTGGGATAGGTGTTAATAAAAATGAAGGCACTTCTTTTTTACCGTTATTTAGAGTGGCATTAGATTTAGGCGTTTCGCCCTTACCGAGCTGCACAGCAATTTCAGCCGCATCATTGGCCAGTTTAGTGATCGGCTTATACACCGTCATAGTTTGCGTACCCGCTTCGATACGTTTGATGGCCGCCAGATCAGCGTCCTGACCGGAAATCGCCACTTTGCCCGCCAGACCCTGTGCGGATAACGCCTGAACTGCGCCTCCTGCCGTCGCATCATTAGAGGCCACCACGGCGTCGATCTTGTTGTTGTTAGCGGTCAGCGCATTCTCCATGATCTTCAGCGCATTTTCCGGCAGCCAGCCATCGGCCCACTGATCGCCAACAACTTTGATTTTCCCTTCTTTGATAAGCGGATTTAAGACCTTCATCTGCCCGGCGCGGAACAGCTTGGCGTTGTTATCAACCGGAGATCCCCCCATCAGGAAGTAATTGCCCTGCGGCACGCGCTCCACCAGGCTTTGCGCCTGCAGTTCACCCACTTTCTCATTGTCAAAGGAGATGTAGAAATCGATATCGGCGTTGTTGATCATACGATCATAAGCCAGCACTTTGATGCCTTCACGCTTGGCTTCTGCGATAACGTTGCTCAGCACTTCGCCGTTGTAGGGAATAATCACCAACACATCGACGCCGCGGTTGATCATATTTTCGATCTGCGCCATCTGGGTTTCTTCATTGCCGTTGGCTGATTGCACGAAAACATCCGCGCCCAACGTTTTCGCTTTAGCCACAAAGATATCGCGGTCTTTTTGCCACCGTTCTAAACGTAAGTCATCAATCGCCATACCTATTTTGATTTCTTTCGCCACACCTGCCTGGCTGAACAATATCAACGCAGCGCAGGCAGAAAGAATCATTTTATTCATTTTCATTTTTCAGACCTTTTATAAGAATAAGAAGAGGCAGATACAGAGAACCGTACAGAAATGACACAGGGATTGTTGTCGCTGGATAATTAATCGGCAATTGCAGATTTTAATCACCTCGTTATGATTTTTTGTTTATTTCCGGAAATTTGATGGGGATCATGGTTTGATTGTAATTCAACAAGGGTTAGTAATTTTATTATCGAGACATCACGAAAAATGAAGAGAAAAGCAAGATGAACTGGGTTAATTTTGCGATCTACTGCACATTTAATAATTCTATTAAATTGAGTGTGAAATAACGTAATTGTTAGAACAACAGACAACTCCGAAGATAGGGCCTCAGCCTCCCAGTCCCGCTGGGCCCGTTTTCAAGGAGTTTTTCAATGCACGCATATTTCGACAAGCTGGATGCAGTTCGCTACGAAGGTGCTAACAGCACAAACCCGCTGGCATTTCGTCACTACAATCCTGAAGAAGTGATCCTCGGCAAAACCATGGCTGAGCATCTGCGTTTCGCCGCCTGTTACTGGCACACTTTCTGCTGGAACGGCAACGACATGTTTGGCCCTGGTGCGTTTGTCCGCCCATGGCAGCAGCCGGGTAACGAACTGGAGCTGGCAAAAGCCAAAGCCGACGTGGCTTTCGAATTCTTCAAAAAACTGAACGTGCCTTACTACTGCTTCCATGACGTTGATGTATCGCCGGAAGGCGCGTCACTGAAAGAATACGTCAACAATCTGGCCGTGATGACTGATGTACTGGCGCAAAAGCAGGAAGCGACCGGCGTTAAACTCTTGTGGGGCACGGCGAACTGCTTCTCAAATCCACGCTTTGGTGCTGGCGCAGCAACCAACCCAAATCCCGAAATCTATAGCTGGGCAGCAACGCAAGTGGTGAATGCGATGAACGCCACCAAAAAACTGGGCGGCGAGAACTACGTCCTGTGGGGCGGTCGCGAAGGCTACGAGACTCTGCTGAACACCGATCTGCGTCAGGAACGCGAGCAGCTGGGTCGCTTCATGCAAATGGTGGTCGAGCATAAACACAAAATCGGTTTCCAGGGCACCCTGCTTATCGAACCAAAACCGCAGGAACCGACTAAGCATCAGTACGATTATGACGTGGCGACCGTATACGGATTCCTCAAACAATTCGGGCTGGAAAAAGAGATCAAAGTGAACATCGAGGCGAACCATGCCACGCTTGCCGGCCACTCATTCCATCATGAAATCGCCAACGCCATTGCTCTGGGCATCTTCGGCTCCGTCGATGCCAACCGTGGCGACCCGCAGTGCGGCTGGGATACCGATCAGTTCCCGAACAGCGTGGAAGAAAATGCGCTGGTAATGTATGAAATCATCAAAGCGGGTGGTTTCACCACCGGCGGTCTGAACTTTGACTCTAAAGTACGTCGTCAGAGCACTGACAAATATGACCTGTTCTACGGCCATATCGGCGGCATGGATACCATGGCGTTGGCGCTAAAAGTGGCTGCACGTATGATCGAAAGCCGTGAACTGGACAAGCATGTTGCGCAGCGTTACGCGGGCTGGAATACCGAGCTGGGCCAGCAGATCCTGCAGGGTAAAATGTCTCTGGAATCTCTGAGCGCGATGGCGCAGCAAAATGAGATCAACCCTCAGCATCAGAGCGGCCAGCAGGAACGTTTAGAAAATCTGGTCAATCGCTATCTGTTTGGTTAAAACATCGTTGTGATTTGCGCCCTGTCCGCCTCTGGTTTGCAGGGCGTTGTTTCTGTAAGACTTCAGGAATGGGTTTTCACCTTACTCAAAAAAGGAACCTGGTATGTATCTCGGTATCGATCTCGGCACCTCTGGCGTTAAAGCCATTTTACTCAGCGAAGAGGGTCAGGTGGTGGCCAGCCACAGTGAGGCGTTAACCCTTTCCCGTCCGCACCCTTTGTGGTCAGAACAAAATCCTGCTGACTGGTGGAGCGCCACTGAGAAAGCTGTTATGGCCCTGACGCAGCATCACGCATTAAAGCAGGTAAAAGCAGTGGGTATCACTGGTCAGATGCATGGCGCAACCGTGCTGGATTCGCAACAAAACGTATTACGTCCCGCGATCCTCTGGAACGATGGCCGCAGTTTTAGCCAGTGCCAGCAGTTGGAAGCCGCGGTGCCGGACTCACGTGACATCACCGGTAACCTGATGATGCCCGGTTTTACCGCCCCGAAATTGCAGTGGCTACGAGAGAACGAGTCGGAGCTTTTCGCCAAAATCGACAAGGTATTATTGCCAAAAGATTACCTGCGCTGGCTGATGACGGGCATTTTCGCCAGCGATATGTCCGATGCTGCTGGCACAATGTGGCTGGACGTCGCCAAACGCGACTGGAGCGACAGCCTGCTCGCCGCCACTGGCCTGACACGTCAGCACATGCCCGCGTTGTTCGAAGGCAATCAAATCACCGGTCAGCTGTTACCGGAACTGGCCGCCCGCTGGGGGATGGATTGTGTCCCGGTTATCGCGGGCGGTGGTGATAACGCTGCCGGTGCTGTGGGCGTCGGCCTGTACAAGACCGGCCAGGCAATGCTGTCGCTCGGTACATCGGGGGTTTACTTCGCGGTCAGTGACGGTTTCCTGAGTAATCCTCAGCAGGCAGTACACAGTTTCTGCCATGCGTTGCCGGACACCTGGCATCTGATGTCGGTGATGCTCAGCGCCGCCTCCTGTCTTGACTGGGCTGCGAATCTCACCGGTACAGCATCCGTTGGCGAGTTAATCGGTCTGGCTGAGAATACTCCTCCGGCGGATTCACCGGTCTGGTTCCTGCCGTATCTGTCCGGCGAACGCACGCCGCACAATAACCCTAATGCCAAGGGTACCCTTTTCGGCCTGACCCACCAGCACGGCCCGGCCGACATCGCCCGTGCAGTACTTGAAGGGGTCGGTTTCGCCCTCGCCGACGGTATGGACGTGTTACATGCCACCGGCCTGAAACCACACAGTATTACGCTCATCGGCGGCGGTGCACGCAGCCCTTACTGGCGCCAAATGCTGGCGGACATCAGTGGCCTGACGCTGGAGTACCGCACCGGTGGTGACGTCGGACCCGCGCTAGGTGCCGCGAGATTAGCGCAAATTGCGATGAATTCGGGGAGCCCGCTGGAGCAATTCCTGCCGGAGCTGGCGCTTGAACAAGTGCATCAGCCTGATGCGGAGAGACATACGGAGTATGTGGAGCGGCGGAAGGTATTTCGGGAATTGTATCAACGCCTTGAGGATTTGATGTAAGCCAAATCGGGCTTGATGTGATCTCGGGTGTACCGAGGGCTTGCGAAGGTCGATGCTGGGAGGGGTATCGCTGGCATTATATTTGTTAAAGCACACGTCAACTTTTTCATTTGCCCCTAATACCCCACTCCAGCACTCCCCTTCGCAGGGGAGTGAGCCAAACGAGTCTTCAACAGGCCGTTTGTTTTTCTCATTCTAAGCCGGTGAAGTTGAAGTTGAAGTTGAATTCCCCCCACCCCGATGCCCGGTTTAACATCATTTTCCCCGCGCCAAGCGCCCCCCTATGGAATACACTTCATTCCTAAATTTCATACTGAGTTATGTGGCACAGATCACATCTTAATTGTATGATGAATGCATCATTCAACTGGGTGAAACACCATGAGCAACGTAGTATCTCTGGCATTTCAATATATTCGGGCGTTTATTCTGATATATCTGTGTTTATTTGCAGGTAACGCGATTTCCTCGCTTTTGCCCCTTACTATTCCCGGCAGCATCATCGGGATGCTGATTCTGTTTTGCCTGCTCTCAACGCAAATTCTGCCGTTTAAATGGGTGAAACCCGGTTGCAACGTGCTTATCCGCTACATGGCATTATTGTTTGTTCCAATAGGCGTCGGCGTAATGAATTACTACGAACAACTGCGCACGCAGTTTGGCCCGCTGGTGGTGTCTTGCCTGGTCAGTACTTTGATTGTGCTGCTGGTAGTCGCGTATTGCTCTCACTATATTCACGGGGATCGCGGCACTGTTAAGGGGAAAGCGGAGGATAAAAATGATTGATATTCTGTGGTCACTGCCGCTCACGCTACTGGTCTTTTTCGCCACCCGCAAGCTGGCAATCAGGCTGAAAATGCCGCTGTTGAACCCGTTACTGATGTCGATGGTGGTGATCATTCCTCTGCTGCTGGTGACCAATATCCCCTACGCACGCTACTTTGCGGGCAGCAAAATTCTCAATGACCTGCTGCAACCCGCCGTTGTGGCGCTGGCGTTCCCGCTGTACGAGCAACTTCATCAAATCCGCGCACGCTGGAAATCGATCATCAGCATCTGTTTTATCGGCAGCGTAGTGGCGATGGTCAGCGGAACGGCGATTGCATTATGGATGGGGGCAACACCGCAGATCGCCGCATCAGTCTTACCAAAATCCGTCACCACGCCGATTGCGATGGCGACAGCACAATCCATTAACGGTATTCCGGCGATCAGTGCAGTGTGCGTAATATTCGTGGGTATTCTCGGCGCGGTATTCGGCCACAGTATTCTCAACGTGCTAAAAATCACTACCAAAGCCTCTCGCGGCCTGGCGATGGGTACCGCCTCGCACGCACTCGGTACCGCACGTTGCGCCGAAATGGATTATCAGGAAGGCGCATTCAGTTCACTGGCGCTGGTGATTTGCGGGATCATCACTTCCCTTCTCGCCCCGTTCCTGTTCCCCGTCCTTCTCGCCATGTTTGGTCATTAAAAAACGTACTCATCTTCCCCTAAATAGTTCGTGCGGGATCAAGGCGGCAACTGAGCGAATCCCTGGGAGCATACATTAAGTATGTGACCGGGGTTCGCGAAGGAAGCCAACGCTGAGCCAGTACGAAATATGACGGGGAAGGGAAAAAGTGTATGTCGTCCAACCTTAGAAAGACGACATACAAAACTGAAAGTACCCGGTTTAAGTACAGTCAGAAAAAGGCCCGCATACACGCTTTGAAAGCCGGTATGCAATCGATAACGAAGAAGAGAAATCTTGCGCAAAGGCGCGCAGGAGGGATTACGAATTCATCTGGAACAGTGACATGCCCTGCATGGCGCTGTAAGTCTTGTATGAAGCCTGAAGCGCAACCTGTTGCAGTGTGTAGGTCGAAATCGCTGACGTCCAGTCGGTGTCCACTAAATCACTCAGCTTACTGGCGTTAGTCACTTCACGGTTATCACCGAGCGTGTCCAGCGTGTCCAGCTCACTCATCTGCGTACCCAGTTCAGAGCGCACAGACAAGACGTTGTTCAGCGAGTTACTCAGGCCACGGTTGGCTTTACCAATCGCGTCAGTGTATTCGGTGTCGGTCGCGTAATCGGCAGACGGCGTTTTCAGTGCTTTCAGCGCGCCGTCGATGGTCTTGAAAAGATCGGCTTCGCTGGCGGTGCCATCGGGCTCGGCTTTCGCATCACCGGTCAACGTCTGGAAGACTGCGTTGCCGGTATGGTTGATAGTCATGGTACGGCTGGCATCAACCTGCTGGGTGATCGCCGTCGTACCGCCACTGTAGGTCACTGCGCCCGTCGTCGCGTCTTGCGTAAAGGGCGGCGTATCGCTTTTATAACCGGCAAAAATGTAGCGGCCGTTACCGTCGGTGCTGTTCGCCATATTCAGGATCTGGGACTTCAGACTTTCCAGTTTAGTCGCCAGTGAAGAGCGGTCATCATCACTCAGTGAACCGTCACCGGCCTGAACGATCAGCGTCTGCGCGTCCTGAATGGATGACGTCACGCTGGACAGGATGGATTCTTCCTGACTCATGCTCTGATTGGCGAAGGTCCGCGCTACAGAATACTGGCTGTTCTGAGCAGATGCCTGACGAACCAGCACGGCCTGAGAAGCCGCCAGCGGATCGTCTGAAGGCTTACTGACTTTGGAACCGGTCGAAAGCTGTAAACCTGTTGCCTGAAAACGGTTCTGACCATCCAGCACCGCATCCATATTTTGTGTGTAAATCATATTGGTACTAAGGCGCATGGCATCAGTTCCTTATCAGTTCGAATAATTCTTTCTCAATACCTAATACGTCATTCTCAGGTATTAACGAAGGTTGATGATCGCGTCGAAAATCGTTGAAGCCGTCTGCACGACCTGCGCGTTCGCCAGATAATATTGCTGGTAACGTTGCAGATCGCCGTATTCCTCATCGAGGTTAACCCCGGAGATAGACTGCTGCTGTGCGGTTAGCTGCGTCACGATGTTGGCCTGCGCGGTGCTGGTGGTAGTCAGCGTGCTGACCTGATTACCCACGTTGCTCACCAGGCTGGCGTAGGCGCCGGTCAGGGTGGATTTTCCATCTACCAGTTTGGCGGTTTGCAGGTTCAGCAATTTCTGGGCATTGGTGTTATCGCTGACGCCGCTGTCTGCCGCGCCTGCTGCGGCGATCAAAGATGAATCGCTGATAGCAACATTCAGGCTGCCCGCCACATTACTGACGGTTTTGAGCGTAAAGCTGTCTTTAGTCGAAGGCGTTCCAGTGACGGAAACGGCCAGACCATCGAAGTTGAGGGTCGCATTACCGCTGGCATCTGTGCCTGCAGTCGGGCTGATTTTTGCCCCGTCAGATACACGGGTCACATCCCAGCCGGTGCCGTTATACGCCATGGTGTAATCACTGGCTTTCACCGCGGTGGTGTCGGTATAAGCCACGCTGACATTGGCGGTACCGGTGTTCTTCACGTTGCCAACGGTGGTTGCACCGGTGAAAGAGAAGAAGTCGGTCCCGGCGTCACCGTTGAGATCAAAACCGGCTTTGTTGGTGTTGTTAAAACTGTCGGCCATGCTCAGCGCCAGCTGGCCTAACTGGTTGATGGCAGGCTCAAGGTTATCTTTACGAAATGACAGCGTTCCGCCGAGTGACCCGGTAGTCAGGCGGCTTTCCTGAAGTTCTGTCACAGTGCCATCTGGCTGAGTCATGCCCACGGTCAGCTTGGTCGGATCTGCGCTGGAGGCCATTGCCACGACAGTTTTTGCATTGCCGCCGTTGACTAATGGCATGCCGTTGGCAAAGGAGACGTTGTAAGTATCGCCATCCTGCTGTGTCACGACCACGCCGCTGATGTCGTTGAGCTGGCTGACCAATTGATCGCGCTGATCGAGCAGCGCATTAGGCTCCTGACCGGTGCTGCCACGGGTGGCGGTGATCTGGTTGTTCAGTTTGGCAATCTGCGAGGCGTAGGTGTTGATCTGATCAACGTTCTGCGAAATCTGCTGGTTCACCGCAGTGTTCATGTCGTTGAGGTATTTCGCCGAACTATTGAACTGTGCAGTTAAGCCCTGCGCTTCCCCTAAAACAGCCTGGCGCGCGGCACTGTCGCTGGCGTTGCTGGTCAGGGTTTGCAGGCCTTTGAAGAAGGTTGCCATGGTCGCATCGATACCGGTGGAGCTGTCGCCCAGTAAGTCATCGATAGAGCTGGCCTGATCGAGCTGGGTGGATAACGCGCTGCTGGTTGCGCTGGAGCCCAGCAACTGTTTCACCACAAAAGAGTTGTATTCGCGATTCACGCCAGTGACCGTTACGCCGTTACCGATGTAACCCGCGCCCGTCGCCGTGCCATTGCTCTGATTGATGATCGTTGTCTGACGGTTGTACCCGGCGACGCTGACGTTAGCGATGTTGTTTCCGACGGTGCTGAGCGCGGCCTGCGCTGCGTTCAGTCCGCTCATTGCGGTATTGATTAAGCTACTGGACATGAGTGACCTTCTGGCTGCCGGTGTAAAAGTTTACCGCCGGATAAGTAAAGGGGTCGGGTCGGGGTGTAACCCTTTTCCCATATTGATCTGGTTATCGGCGTGTGGTGCGAAAACTTGAGAAAAAAATGGCAACCGCTTCAAACTTTTTTACTGCCTGAGAGGAGGTTGCCATTTTAAACGCGTGTATCAGAAAATATCTTTGAGATCATGGCTGTAGGCTTTCACCGCCTGCTCACCCGCGCCTTTGATTTTCTGGATCACGCTGACCAGTTTATCGGCGTAATTCGGGTCAGTGGCGTAGCCTGCTTTTTGCAATGCATGTGCTGCCTGTTCCGGCGTACTGGCCGAGGCTACCTGCGCATAACGCGGGTTGTTGGTCAGCAGTTTGATGTAGTCGCTGATGGCTTCCACATACGAGCCGTATACACGGAAACTGGCCTGGACTTTTTTTGCCACGCCGTTGGTGTATTCAGTGGTGGTGATGTTGGTGGTCGGGCCATCCCAGCTGCTGCCGGCTTTGATGCCGAACAGGTTAAAGCTGCGCTTGCCATCGCTGGTCGGAATTTCGCGCTGCCCCCAGCCAGATTCCAGCGCGGCCTGCGCCATGATCAGCTGGTGCGGAATGCCGCTGTCTTTACTGGCGACCTGCGCCGGAATACTCAGGTTGGAGACGAACTGACCGCTGTCCTGAGATAACGGCGCGCCGCCGGTGGTGCGGTCCGGTGCCGTCGGGATGGCTTTACGCAAATACTGTTCCATTGCCTGAATCGGCAGGGTTTTCAGCACTTCGTTATCCAGCGCCATCGGCACGGTACCCGCCAGTTCCGACGGTTGTTTGGTGCCGCCGGTTAACTGTTCGACCATCATGTCCGCCATGCCCAACCCTTTGTTGGACATGTCCTGTGCAATTTGCTGATCGTACATCGATGTATAAAGCTTGGTTTGTTCGTTGCTCAGCAGCCCGCCTTCCGGCAACGCCTGACGCATACTTTTGAGCATCATCTGCACGAACACCCCTTCAAACTGTTTCGCCACTTCTTTAATGTGCGCCTGCGGATCCAGCGACACATCCCGCTTCAGCTTGTTCAGGGACTGCGTGTCATACGCCGCCCCGGACATCGACATCAGATCGCTCATCAGATAATTTCCAAATCAGCACGCAGGCAACCGGCTGTTTTCATGGCCTGCAAAATAGACATCAGATCGATGGGCGTCGCCCCTAACGCGTTCAGCGTACGGACTACGTTGTTCAGGCTGGCGCTGGAGCGTACCTGCTGGATCGACCCACCGGACTGACGCACGGAAATATTGGTGTTAGGTGTCACCACCGTCTGTCCCCCACCGAACGGCGTGTTCGGCTGGCTGACATCGTTCTGACGATCGACCACCACGGAGAGATTGCCCTGCGCGACCGCACAGCTGTCGAGCGTCACGTCGCGATTCATGACTACAGAACCGGTACGGGAATTAATGATGACTTTCGCATCCATCGGCCCGACGTTGACTTCGATGTTTTGGATCTGCGCCAGAATGCGCACCTGCGAAACATTACCGCGCGGCACCACAATCTGAATATTGCGCGAATCCAGCGCGGAGGCCACACCCATACCCTGACGGTTAATCGCATCGCTGACCTGCTGGGCAAGGTTAAAGTCTTCGTCGTTAAGTTGCAGGCTGATCACGCCTTCGGTGCCGAAGGTGCTGGGCAGTTCGCGTTCAATGGTTGCGCCACCGGTGATACGTCCGCCGGAAACCTGGTTTACCGTCACACTGCTGCCGCCGGCAGAGGCTCCGGCACCGCCGACCAGCACGTTACCTTGTGCCAGCGCATAGACCTGATTATCGACCCCTTTCATTGGGGTCATCAGCAAGGTGCCGCCGCGAATACTTTTAGCGTTACCCATGGAAGAGACCACCACATCGATGGCCTGCCCGGCGCGGGAGAACGGCGGCATTTTAGCGGTGACCATCACCGCCGCGACGTTTTTCAACTGCATGTTGGTGCCCGCCGGCACGGTGATGCCGAGCTGGGATAACATGTTGGTCAGCGTCTGCGTGGTGAACGGCGTCTGCGTCGTCTGGTCACCCGTCCCGTCGAGGCCGACGACCAGACCGTAACCGATCAGGGCGTTATCACGCACGCCCTGAACCGTGGTCAGATCACGAATACGATCGGCGGATGCGGGCAGTATCACCAGGGCGGACATCGCCAGACAGAAGATACCGGAAAGAATTTTTCGCATGATTGCCTCGTTATAACGGCGATAAGTTTAAGAAGAACCGCTGCAACCAGCCCATGTTCTGCGCTTCGTTGATGTAGCCATTCCCTACGTACTCGATACGCGCATCGGCCACCTGCGTGGAGACCACCGCATTCGCACCGCTGATGGTGCGCGGGTTGACCACACCGGAGAACCGGATGAATTCGGTTCCCTGATTAATTTCGATTTGTTTCTCACCGACAACCTTCAGGTTGCCGTTTGCCAGCACTTCGCTGACCGTGACGGTTAATGTTCCGGTAAAGCTGTTGTTGGCGGCAGCGCCACCTTTGCCAGCGAAGGTGTTATCGCCGGAGGTATCCACCGCGGCGCGGGCATTGCCAAACAGCCCTTCCAGATAGCGCGGCGTGGTATCAAAGCCAAACTTGGTTGACCCGTTGCGGCTGGCGTTCGCCGAGGAGCTTTTGCTCGCACTGACGTTTTCCTGCAACACAATGGTCAGGGTGTCGCCGATATTGCGCGGACGACGGTCTTCGAACAAAGGCTGATAACCATAGTTCATCGGCTGAACTGACTGGAAAATCGAACCGTTAGGAACCGGCGGTGCGGCGGGCGCAGGGGCCGCTGTGGTCGTGCCTGGCACCAGCGGGGTGTGCGGAAAATACGCGCAACCGTTCGCCAGTAACGTCACTAACAGCGGCAGCACCAGCTTGCCTGGTCGGTTTACAAGAGAAGTCTTTACCGACGTTATTTTTTTGGTCACCACAGTTATCGCCTTAAAAAAATCGACCTGACAGGAATCAGAAACCGTACAGGACAGGAGCATGTAAGCCCCCGTCCTCTCATACATTACAGCTGCGAAAGTTTCTGCAGCATTTCGTCCGAGGTGGACACTGCTTTACTGTTGATTTCATACGCACGTTGCGTCTGGATCATGTTGACCAGCTCTTCCGCCACGTTGACGTTAGAGGTTTCAACATAGCCCTGATACAACAGGCCCGCGCCGTTCAGGCCCGGCGTACTTTCTGTCGGTGCGCCGGAGCTTTGTGTTTCCTGGTACAGGTTTTCACCCATCGATTCCAGGCCGCTGTTATTGATAAAGGTGCTCAGGGTTAACTGACCGACCTGCTGCGCCGCAGTCTGTCCCTGTTGAGTGACGCTGACGATCCCGTCGCGACCCACGGTCATGCTCAGGGCGTTGGTCGGGATGGTGATAGCAGGAATAACCTGATAGCCGCTGGAGGTCACCAGCTGACCGTTCTGATCAACCTGGAAAGAACCGTCGCGGGTGTAGGCGGTGGTGCCATCAGGCAGTTGTACCTGGAAGAACCCCTCACCTTTTACGGCGATGTCTTTACTGTTGCTGGTCTGCGACAGGTTACCCTGCGAGAACAGACGTTCAGTAGACACAGGGCGCACACCGGTCCCGATCTGCAAACCCGAAGGCAGGTTAGTCTGTTCGGACGACTGCGCACCCGGCTGGCGGATTGTCTGGTACAGCAAATCTTCGAATACCGCACGCTGGCGTTTAAAGCCGTTGGTGCTGACGTTCGCCAGGTTGTTGGCGATGACGTCCATGTTGGTCTGCTGGGCATCCAGACCGGTTTTCGCGATATAAAGCGATGGGATCATGTCGTTACTCCTCTGCCATCATCAGGTCAGTGACAGCAGATTATTGGCACGTTGTTCATTTTCATCGACGCTGTGGATGACTTTCATCTGCATCTCAAAGCGGCGGGCGTTAGCTATCATGTCAACCATGGTTTCGACCGGCTGCACGTTACTGCCTTCGAGCGTTCCGGGCATAACGTGAATGGTCGGATCGGCTTGAAGCGCATTACCACGGGCCTGTGCGGTTTCCGGCGTCAGGCGGAACATGCCGTCATCGCCTCGCGTGACTTCACTGCCAGTGGCTTTAACCAGTTTCAGTTTACCGAGCTGACCCATGGTGTTCGGGTCAGCGCCGGCTTCCAGCACAGCAATCGTGCCGTCAGCAGAGATGGTCAGCTGCGAATTTGGCGGCACTTCGATTGGCCCGTTGTCACCCATCACCAGATGACCTTGTACGGTCAGCTGATTAGCGGGTGACACCTGCATGTCACCGTTACGGGTATACGCTTCAGAGCCATCAGGCATCTGCACCGCCAGGAAACCATCCTGCTGTAAGGCCACATCCAGCGGACGGCCCGTGTAGTTAAGCTTCCCCTGCGACATGTCTGCGCCCGGCGTAGACGCCGTGACCAGTGTGCGGGTGTCCAGACTTTGGCCATCCACCGGCACCGCGCGCATAGCTAAAAGCTGTGCACGAAATCCCGGTGTGGAGGCGTTAGCCAGGTTACTTGACGTGACCGACTGCTGAACCAGCGTCTGGCTGGCTGCGCCCATCGCGGTGTAGATAGCGTGATCCATAGTGCTGCCCTATCGAGTTTTATCGCGCGTTAGCGCAGGTTAACCAGCGTGTTCAGGATGGAGTCCTGAGTTTTGATGGTTTGCGCATTCGACTGATAGTTACGCTGAGCAACGATCATATTGACCAGTTCAGCACTCAGATCGACGTTGGATGATTCCAGCGCGCCACTGGTGATGCTGGCGAAGCCACCTTCGCTGGCGATGCCGTTAACGGCCTGACCAGAAGAAGAGGTCGCGGTCCAGACGTTATCACCTTCAGATTTCAGACCTTCCGGGTTAGAGAAGGAGCTCAGCACGATCTGGCCGAGCAGCTGGGTTTTCTGGTTGGAGTACGTGCCGGTGATGGTGCCGTCGTTGTTGATGGTGTAACCGGTCATCTGACCCGCTGCGTAGCCATCCTGCGTCAGGGAACCGATGCTGTTGCTGCCGGTGCTCTGCTGGATACTGCCGGTGAAATCCAGAGCAACCGTTTGTGGAGAAACAGCGCCGTTGGCGGTGTTGTTCATCGGCAACGTCAGGCTCAGGCCTGTCTGCACAGAACCGTCGGCTGCGTTAGTGCTGGTCAGCGCGCCGCTTGAGCTGAAGTTCAGCGTACCAATTTTACCGGCGGTTGAACCGGTAACGCTGCCATCCTGAGAGTAAACGTCCCAGCTATTGGCAACCGTCGAAGACTTCACGAAGTACACGTTGTTATCGTGCGCGTTACCCAGTGAGTCATACGTCGTGATGCTGTTGACGTAGTTGTAGCTGGTGTCATCGCTGCTGTTGAATGTGGCCGTTTTGGGTGCGGTGTCCGTAGAATTCAGGTTCGCTACCATGGTGCCACCGACGGTGGATTTGGCGCTCATCATGGTCGTTGGCACGCTCAGTGCAACAGGCTGTGCGCCCGCAGCGATGGTCGGCGGTGTCCCTGTGGCCGGGAAACCGGTCACGCTCAGACCCTGCATGTTCACCAGATTACGGTTCGCATCAAGGGACAGCTGACCGTTTCGGGAGTAATACACGGTGCCGCTGCTGTCGGCCAAACGGAAGAAACCGTTACCGCTCAGTGCAACGTCCAGACCACGGGATGTCGTGGTGGTGGTGCCGTCATTAAAGTTTTGTGTGACTGCGGCGACTTTAACGCCCATCCCCGTTTGTGAACCGGCGAACATATCGGCAAAAGACGCGGTCGCGGTTTTGAAACCGACGGTCGCGGAGTTAGCGATGTTGTTACCGATCACGTCCAGGTTGGACGATGCTGCGCTCAGGCCGCTGACTGCTTGCGAAAAGCTCATGTTAGCTCCAGTTTACTGTGTAGTGTTTATGCATCTTTAGCTCCTCCCCTGCGAAGAGGCGTCTTTGGCTCCCTGCCCTGCGAAAGGGAGGGTTGGGGTGGGATATGAATGGCAATTATGGCGCCGCCAGTGATACCCCCTCCCCGCCTCCCCCTTCACAGAGGGAGGAGCAAAACGATTACAAAATCTGTCTGACCTGATCGACTGTCGTCGTTCCACGCACACCGAGATCCAGCGAGGTGCCGGTCGTGTTGTTGATCACGCCGTTTACCAGTGCATAGTTCAGCGGGGTTGCCACCATTTGCTGATTGTTATTCAACGCATTGATGCTGAAGGAATAGCTGCCGTTCGGGGCTTTGGTGCCGTCGTCCTGCGTGCCATCCCAGGTATAGCTGTGGACACCGGCAGTCTGGGAACCCAGGCTGATAGTCTTCACGGCTTTGCCGGTGGAATCGGTAATGGTAGCCGTGACGTTGTCAGCGGCGCTTTCCAGCTCCAGACCAAAAGGTGTGGTGCTGACGGTGCCGTCAGTATCACTGCCGACCAAAATGGTGCTGCCGGAAACCATCACACCGTGGCCGATCAGGGAACTTGCCTGAATCGAGGAGCCGCTGGTGATTTGTCCGGAAATGCTGCCCAGTGTTGTGTTGAGTTTTTCAATACCGCTCACGGTACTGATTTGCGCTAACTGGGTGGTCAGCTGGCTGTTATCCATCGGATTGGTGGGATCCTGGTTTTTCAGCTGCGCCACCAGCAAGGTCAGGAAACTGCTGGATAAATCATCGGCCGAACTTCCGCTGGTCGTGGACGTCGCGCTGGCCGCCGCAATGGTGTTATCCGTGGTGTCGTTAATCGACGTGGTAATTGCCATGGTTCGCTCCGCTATTGACCCAGAGTGAGAGTTTTCATCATCAACGACTTGGTGGTGTTAAGCACCTCGACGTTGGCCTGATAACTGCGGGAAGCGGAGATGGTGTTCACCATTTCGCTGACCACATCTACGTTTGGCATCTGTACATAGCCTTTGGCATCCGCCATCGGATTACCGGGCTCATACACCATGCGCATCGGCGCCGGATCATCGACGACCTGCGCCACTTTCACCCCGCCGGTTTCCTGACCGGGTGCGGCATTGACCTGAAACACCACCTGTTTGGCCCGATAAGGCTGGCCATCGGGACCGGTGACGCTGTCGGCGTTGGCCATGTTACTGGCGCTGACGTTCAGACGCTGAGACTGCGCAGCGAGCGCAGAACCGGCGATATCAAAAATACCCAACATCGACATATGAAATTATCCTTGCAACACGGACATCATCGATTTGACCTGTCCGCCAAGGACGGTCAGATCAGTCTGATAGCGCACGCTGTTATCGGCAAAGTTGGTACGTTCACGGTCCATATCGACTGTGTTACCGTCCGCCGAAGGTTGGTCCGGGATCCGGTACATCAAATCCATATCGGCTGCCTGAGCGTTCGATGCCGGAATGTGGCGGTCAGAGGTCAGTGACAAAGACATACCGCTGCCACTGGCGCGGCCTTGCTCCATCACTTTCTGTAACTGACTGGCGAAATCAATATCGCGCGCCTGATACCCTGGGGTATCGGCGTTGGCGATATTGGCTGAAAGTATTTCTTGCCGCTGGGCGCGCAGGTTGAGCGCTTCCTGTTGGAACTGTAGTGCGGCGTTCAATTTGTCGAGCATGCGCCCTCCGCAAAATGAGATTTTGGAGCCGACAGCATAATTGCGGGTGTCAATAACCTATCGTCTGAATAAGCGCAAAATCGGGCGCTATTTGTTCCTTTAGGAATTGAAAAGTGCGGGTAGACTTGTCGCAGTAGACTTATGGCCCGCCGACTGGCACAAGGATAAATCGCGAATGAGCAGACTGATGATGAGACGCTGCCGCTTCATACTGACCTGCATGCTTCTGGGTGCGACGGTCAGTGCGGGCAGTTATGCGCAAAATGCACCGGTGAAAACCGTGCCCGCTCAGATCAATAGCGATACACTGCTCGCCAGCCAGCTACAGCAGTTCTTCCGTCAGCAATACGCAGACAGCGGAATGCAGGTTTCTGTGCAGGTCACCACACCGGTGGCGCGCCAGCCACAATGCCTCGCGCCGCAGTTTATGCTTTCGCCGAACGGCCGCACCTGGGGCAATGTGTCGGTGGCGGTAAACTGCAACGGAAAGAAAAGCTACGTGCAGACCAAAGTGCAGGTGAGCGGAACTTACTGGGTGGCGGCGAAAAATGTGCCTGCCGGTGCGCACCTTGCACAAACAGATATGCAGCAGAAGACCGGACGGCTGGATCTTCTGCCGCAAAAAGCGATTTTAGACAGCAAGCAGGCGCTTAACGGCGTGACCCTGCGCAACATCAACATCGGTCAGCCGCTGACGCTCTCGATGCTGCGCCGTCCGTGGATGGTTCACGCCGGGCAGGAAGTGCAGGTGCAGGCGACGGGCAGTGGCTTCAACGTGTCCAGCGCTGGCAAGGCCATGAACAATGCAGCAGCAAATGAATCCGTCCGGATCAGGATGCCTTCAGGCGTGATAGTCAATGGTACGGTGGGTTCCGACGGGGCTGTCACGGTGGAAATTTAGTGATGAATCGTCACTTTTTCGGCAATAAAGGCTAAAGTTATTCCTCCATATGTCGATAACACACGTATCAGAGTCGTCACACGACGGCATTTTTAGGGTGTTGACCCTAACTTATTGTCCTGAACAGTTCGTGCTTCGCGGAGCCATCGCACCTGCAACGTGAAGTATGACGGGCAATTACCGGAGAAAAAATTATGGCTATTGATCGTACTCAAGGCGTTTCGCCTCTCAGCCCGATCCAACAACGCGATCCTTCTGAAACATCTGTACAGAACGCGCGTAAAGAAGACACCGTTTCCAGTACCAAGACCAGCGGTACCGCAGTGACGTTAAGCGATGCACAAACCTCGCTCACCCAGTCAAGTGCGCAGGATATTAATACGGCCCGTGTAGACGAGCTGAAGCAGGCGATCCGTGATGGCAAACTGACTATGGACACGGGCAAAATTGCCGATGCCCTGTTGCAAGACACACAGGATTATCTCAAAGATTTTTAAGTTGAAAGGTAATTAGGCACGATGAAGAACTTTATCAAGACCATGACTACCCTGGTTGAAACGTTGCAAGCGCTGGATCAAGTGATTAATCACGAACAAACGATACTGTGCTCAGGCCGCGTTAACGGAGCGGCCCTGCAACATATCACCGAGCAGAAAAGCTCATTGCTGGCCACGGTAGACTATCTTGATAAACAACGCCGTCAGCACGACGAACGCCTGAAACAAACCGCCCCCTACTCGCGTCAGCCAGAAATCGCCGCGATGTGGAAGCAGGTGGTGCAGATGACCACCAAACTGAGTCAGATCAACCGGCACAACGGATTACTGCTGGGTAAACAGATCGACTACAACACTGAGGCTCTCGCGATCCTCAACGCCAGTCAGTCGCAGAAATTCTATGGTGCGAACGGGCTGGAGACGGTGACGGGACAAAGTGTCCGTAAGATCTCCGTCTGATTTCAGGCTAAACGGGTCTGAGTGCCTTGTGCTCGGATCGAGATCGTTTTTTGCGACAAATTTAAGGCGTGCAATCCCCCCCGGCCTCCCCTTCGCAGGGGAGGTGCAAAGTAAACCCTTACCGTTTTTTCTCCCCCAGGTCGGTGTGGCCAATGCCCACTGTTTTGACGCTGATAACGTTAAAACTGTTCTTTTAAACGGCAAATTCCATATGTTTACCATCAGGCAATTCGACATTGAGCCGTAGTTTACCGCCCATCGCTTCGATATAGCGTTTCATGGTGGAGAGCTTGATGTCGTTTCCGCGTTGTTCAATAGCGACAACGGAGGGTTGGCTGATACCCATCGCTTTCGCCACTTCGGCTTGTGACATAGCCAATTGCTCGCGAAGTGCCTGAAGGCGAACTTCAAGTAGCATCTCTTCCGCCATGCGGGTAATACGTTCCTGACTTTCCGGCGAACGCTCTGCCATTAACTGCTTAAGATTCTTAGCCATGATCTGATCCTTGTGGCTGTTGCAGATGCTCCAGATAAGCCTGATCGGCTACTCTTAACATCCGCTGATAAAAGAGTTTTTCATTTCCTTCTTTCTTCGCGGCGCAGAGAATAATTGCCTGACGAAAGGGGTCAAAGGCAAAAAACGCCCTGAAAGGATTTCCCTTATGCTGTACGCGCAATTCTTTCATGTGCATATAAGCGGATTCATACACTGTATCAACCAGTGGCCTTCCCACCTTCGGGCCACCGATACTTAACGCCAACATACCTGCCAGTAACTTCTCCTGCGTCTTAACATCTTGCTGTTCAAACCACATATCGAAAATTGCTGTCGTGAGTACTGGCCACATAACTCATCATCCTTGTATAGACTATAATCTATAAATCGTACTCTACAAAGTGATAAAAAAATAAGCGTAAAAGCGATTTACACAGACTTGCAGATGAAATTACGAGACAACGTCCAAAATGTGCCCCTCACGGAAGAGCTGGCCTGGTTCAACCAGTCAAAATTAAGCTGACAAATTGGCGGTTTACGATTAAAGCTATTCATAACGATGATAAATTGGCCGGGAGCCATCACTATGATTTTCCACCGCTATCAGGGACTGGGTAACGATTACCTGGTCTGCCATCACAGCGTCGCAAGCGCGCTCTCCGGCAAACAAATCCAGCGCATCTGCGATCGCCATTACGGCATCGGTTCCGACGGTTTGCTGATCGATTTCGATGACGCCGAAATCCCTGTATTACGAATCATCAATCCCGACGGTTCTGAGGCCGAGAAAAGTGGCAACGGGCTGCGCATTTATGCCCGTTATCTGTTTGATATTGGCCGCGTCGGCCATCAGCCATTTCTGGTCAATACGTCAGGCGGTCAGGTCAGATGCGAAGTGACCGAAGGCGCGCATCAGGTGATCGTCGATATGGGGCAGGCAAAGTTTGCGCCGTCGGCGTTACCGGCAAGCGTCGAAGGTGATGAAGCGCTTGCGCTGCCGCTGGTAGTGGGCGGCCACACGCTCAGCGCCACGCTGGTGTCGATGGGAAATCCACATTGCGTCATTCTGGTAGAGAAACTGGATTTAACTCTTGTGAAGCAGCTCGGTGCGGAAATAGAAACGCTGGCGATTTTCCCTAAACGCACCAACGTACAATTCGTGGAAGTGCTGGATCGCAGCAATATCAGTATCGGCATCTGGGAGCGCGGGGGGGATATACGCTGGCATCCGGCAGCAGCAGTTGTGCAGCAGCCAGCGCGATGCGCAAACTCGGGCTGGTGGATGAAAACGTCACGGTGCATATGCCGGGCGGCCAGCTGGCGATCCGCTTCAGCGGTGATTTTCAGGTGAATATGCGCGGTCCGGTGCAGAAAATCGCTACCCTCACACTCGATGACGACTGCTTCTGGGATATGCCTGGCTGAGTGATTTGACGTTATTTACGCCCTCTGTGATTTCCCTTCTTTCAAAATCTTATCGCCGACGGCAGCCTGCCTGCCGTTCTTTCAGAAACGCTGACATAAACAAAACTCATACCTGCATAATGATTTTATGGCAGACAGCGCCGTTTGCAGCCCCTAAGTTGGTAATCTGGAAGTGCGGCAATGACAAGTCAAATCATTGTTTAATAAATAAAATAATTTTAATAAAACCCCACCACGGGTCTGCGGCGTGCCCCGCCTGCCGGTGGAATCATTCTCAAAGTTTTAATCCGATCACATATTAATAAAAAAAACAGAGAGCGTACCCTATGAGCAACAACACCATCGTGGATGTCAAAACGTGGATAGACGAACGCCCGATATCGAAATATCAGTGGGTGGTTCTGTCGCTGTGTTTCATCATCATTATGTTCGACGGCTATGACGCCGCGGTGATGGGTTTTATCGCCCCTGCGCTGATTGAAGACTGGGGCATCAGCCGCGCAGAGATGGGGCCGATCCTTGGCGCCGCCATGTTTGGAGTAGCGATTGGGGCGCTGATCGCCGGGCCGAACGCCGACCGCTTCGGGCGCAAACGCGTGCTGATGTGGTCGATTTTGTGTTTCGCACTCTTCAGCCTGCTGAGTACCTTCGCGCGTACGCCGATGGAAATGGCCTTGCTGCGTTTTCTCACCGGCCTGGGGTTAGGCGCGGTGATGCCTAATACCGTGACGCTGGTTTCCGAATACATGCCGGAGCGCCGTCGCAGCCTGATGATCACCGTTATGTACAGCGGTTTTAATGTCGGCTCCGGCGCGGGCGGTTTCATCGCCGCAGGCCTGTTGCCGGATTACGGCTGGAAAGCGGTAATTTTTGCTGGCGGGATTTTGCCGCTGCTGATGCTGCCCTTGCTGATGTGGATCCTGCCGGAGTCGGCCATGTACATGGTGGTGCGCAACGTCGCCAAAGAAAAGATCGCCAAAGTGCTGACCCGCGCCGGTGGCATTTTCAGCGCCAACACCAAATTTGTGCTCAAAACGCCGGTCATTCAGAAAAAAGCCAAAGTCTTCCAGCTGTTCACCAATGGCTATGCCAAAGGGACCGTCGTGCTGTGGGTGACCTATTTCATGGGGCTGTTCGTGATTTACCTGCTCAACGGCTGGCTGCCGACCATTATGCGTAACGGCGGATTTTCGCTGGAGCGCGCAGCGATTGTCGCCGGTCTGTTCCAGCTGGGTGGTACCTTCGGCGGCCTGATGGTCGGCGGGCTGATGGATCGATTCACCGCAAAACGCGTGATCGCCGGTTTCTACATGATGGGCATGGTGAGTTTGCTGTCACAGGGCATCGGTAACTTTGGCCCGGACGTTCTCGCCCTGCTGGTCTTCATCAGCGGCGTGTGTATTAACGGCGCACAAACAGGGTTGCAGGCATTTTCACCGGCCTTCTATCCGACCGAGATGCGCGCCACCGGCGTCTGCTGGATGCACGGCATTGGCCGCAGCGGCGCGATCATCAGCTCCTCGATGGGGGGCATTCTGCTGGGTGTCTTCTCCGGCGAAAACATGATCTTCATGATTCTGGCACTGCCTGCCCTGCTGGCTGGCCTGAGCATTCTTTTACATCGTGCGGCGCACCCGGCCGAGACGCTCAAGGGGGTTGATATTACTGACATCCCGGAGTTGTCGCGCACCATGAATGTCCGCTAATCTCTGGATTAGCCTTCTGATAATTAGACCGAAACATTACTCACGCGGCTTATGCGCCGCGCTTACCCTACATCAGTATTAAGGATTGAAGATGGCTAAGATCATAGGCGGTTTAGCAGTTTCACATACCCCGACCATCGGTTTCGCCGTGGATCACAACAAACAGGAAGAGAGCGCCTGGGCGCCGATTTTTGAAGGCTTTGCGCCGATGCAGGAATGGCTGGAAGAGAAGAAACCCGACGTCCTGGTCTACATTTTTAACGACCATGTCACCTCTTTCTTTTTCGATCACTATTCAGCTTTCACATTAGGCATCGACGATCATTATGAGGTTGCCGATGAAGGCGGCGGCCCGCGTGATTTACCACCGGTAAAAGGCCACGCGGCGCTGTCGCAGCACATTGGTGCCAGCCTGATGGCGGACGAATTCGACATGTCGTTCTTCCAGGATAAGCCGCTGGATCACGGCCTGTTTTCGCCGCTTTCAGCCCTGTTGCCACATGATGGCGGCTGGCCGACGCAAATTGTCCCCCTGCAAATCGGCGTGTTGCAGTTCCCTATTCCCACCGCCCGCCGTTGTTACAAGCTCGGTCAGGCACTGCGCCGCGCCATTGAAAGTTTCCCGGAAGATTTAAATGTGGCGATTGTCGCCACCGGCGGCGTTTCTCATCAGGTGCACGGCGAGCGCTGCGGCTTTAACAATCCGGACTGGGACGAGCAGTTTGTCGATATGATTGTCAACGATCCGGAGCGGCTGACCGAAATGACGCTGGCGGAATTCGCCACGCTCGGCGGAATGGAAGGCGCGGAAGTGATCATGTGGCTGGTGATGCGCGGTGCGCTGTCTGCCAACGTGAAGAAAACCCATCAGGCCTATTACCTGCCGTCGATGACCGGCATCGCGACGCTTATCCTTGAAAATCAGTCCCGCGAAGCGCCGTTTGACGTACATCAGCGCCAGCGCGACAAAATTGCGCAACAGCTGGCGGGCGTGGAAAAACTGCCCGGCACCTATCCGTTTACGCAGGCGCGGAGCCTCAAAGCCCTGCGCATCAACCGGTTCCTGCATCGCCTGATCCAGCCCGCGTGGCGCGAACGTTTCCTTACCGATCAGAACGCTATGTTTGCCGAAAACAAACTCACCGATACCGAGCAAAAACTCCTGCGCGAACTGGACTGGCGCGGCATGATCCATTACGGCGTCAGTTTCTTCCTGCTGGAAAAACTCGGCGCGGTCGTCGGCGTTTCCAACTTACATATCTACTCCGCGATGCGCGGCGAAACGCTGGAAGAATTCCAGAAAACCCGCAATCAGCAAGTTCTCTATTCAGTCGCAGGTAAAGCGAAAGCATGACGATATTTGAGCAACCTAAGATCGACACCCATCATCATGTGTTTGATCCGGCGCGCTTCCCGTACCTTCCGGACACACCTTACCGTCCGGAAGGGCACGAGATTGGCACTGCCGATTATTACCGCGCGGTGATGCAGGCGTATAACATCCGTCATTCACTGATTGTCGGTCCGACGTCCGGTTATAACACCGACTGCGCCTGTCTGCTGGATGCGCTGGAAAAAGGTAACGGGCGTTTCAAGGGTATCGCGGTGGTGCCTTTTGATATCACGCAGGACCGGCTTGCGCACCTGAAGCAGGCCGGTGTGGTGGGAATTGCGATGAACGTCGCGATGCTTGGCACGCAGCCGTTTTTGCATCTCGACCGGCTGATGGGTGACCTCGCCGAACTCGACCTGTTCGCCGCCATTCAGGTGCAGGACGATCAGCTGCTGGCGCTGCTGCCGCTGATTAACCGCACGCGAACGCGGCTGCTGATCGACCATTCCGGCCGCCCGGATGTGTCGCAAGGCCTGCAACAACCGGCGTTTCAGGCGCTGCTCAGGCTGGCCTCACAGCAACGCACCTGGGTAAAACTCTCGGGATTGTCGAAGTTTAGCCGCCAGCCGTTTCCTTATCAGGACGGCCACGCGTATCAGCACGCGCTGCTCGACGCCTTTGGCGCCGGGCACTGCATGTGGGGATCCGACTGGCCGTTTCTGCGCGCCGAACACCGGATGGATCTCGGTACGTTGCTGATGCTGGTGGAACAACTGTTTCCCGATGAAAAGACCCGACACCAGATCTTGTGGCAAACGCCGAAAGACCTGTTTGGCTTCAAAGATTACGCATAACGATAAGGGATGATAATGAGCTATAAAATTGCCGTCTTTAA
Organism: Rahnella sp. 1L-D-7-B-C2; assembly: GCF_057290995.1. Classification (NCBI taxonomy): domain Bacteria; kingdom Pseudomonadati; phylum Pseudomonadota; class Gammaproteobacteria; order Enterobacterales; family Yersiniaceae; genus Rahnella; species Rahnella sp. 1L-D-7-B-C2. Next base: position 230,091 of record NZ_JBXAVQ010000002.1, read on the forward strand.
CGGCCCCAACCTGAACCTGCTTGGCACCCGCGAGCCGGAAACTTACGGTCACGACACGCTGGCGACCATCGAAAAACTTTGTCACCAGACCGGCGAAAGCTGCGGCGCGGTCATCGAATTTTTCCAGACCAACCATGAAGGCGAGATGATTGACCGCATTCAGGCCTGCCGTGGCAAAGTGGATGCGATTGTCCTCAACGCTGCCGCGTGGACGCACACTTCCGTCGCCATCCGCGATGCGGTGACCGCCGTCAGCCTGCCGCTGTATGAAGTGCACATCACCAACGTCCACAAGCGCGATGCGTTCCGCCACCACTCGTTTCTTTCCGACGTCTCCGTCGGCGTGATTTGCGGGTTCGGCATTCAGGGATATGAATATGCTGTCAGGCAGGCGGTGGTGAATTTGAGTAAGTGATTAACTCCCTGTCCTGCGAAGGTGTGGAGCAACAAACCCGTCTGATCTCTGCCACTAAAGCCTCGGCGGCAGGTGAAAGCAGACTTCCGGCGCGGTAGGTCAGGCCGATGGCGCGATGCGTATCGGCCAGATCCAGCGGCAGTTGCACCAGTTCACCGGACGCCAGTTCGTGCTCCAGCTGGCGCGCAGACACCGCCGCCAGCATGTCGGATCCGAGCAGTAATCCGCGCACAATGCCCAGATCGCCGCTTTCCACCACCGGATCCGGCGGCGGAATATCCATCGCGGCAAAACTGTTATCCAGCAACCGTCGCGCCGGCGTTTCAGCACGTGGCAGCACCCAGCGCGCTTCGCGTAAATCCTCACAGGTCACCTCTTCCGCCAGCAACGGATGCCCCTTTCTGGCCAGAATCACCATGCTTTCGGTGAACAACGTTTCGTTCACCATATCCGCCGCATAATCGCTTGAGCGCAGCGCACCGAAGATAAAATCCACTTCGCCGGAACGCAGTTCGGAGGCCAGTGCGCTGAATGCGCTTTCGTTAGTCACCACTTTCACGCCGCCGTAGCGCTGCGTCAGGCCGATGATCGCCTGCGGCAACAACCGCGTGCGTCCGAGCGGCAACGCCCCGACCTGCACGGTGCCTTCCAGCACGCCGCACCGGGCGGCAATGTCCGCCGGAATATGCCGAAGCTCGTTCAGCGCACGACGCAGATTAGGCACGATGTCCTGCCCCGCCAGCGACGGCATCATGCCGTGCGGCGTGCGTTCGAGCAGTGCCATGCCCGCGCCGTTTTCCAGCACTTTTAGCGCCGCACTGACCGCCGGCTGGCTTAGGCCCAGCAGCGTCGCGACCGTCTGCATATGGCGTGTTTTGCACAGGGAGATAAAAATTTGCAGTCGGCGGACGTTGAACAGATACAACGGCTCAGTTTCGCTGCGCGTCTGCCCCGCTTTGCCGTGAAGTTTCGCCAGCTGCGCCGGGATCAAATGCAGCTCGGCGATCGCCCGTCGCGCGCGCGGTAATACGCATTTGCCGAAATCGGTCAGCAGCATGCCGTTGGCATGGCGTTCAAACAGCGGCACCTCCAGCGCCTGCTCCAGGTCACGGATCGCCCGGGTCACCGCCGACTGTGTGCGGTACAGCTCATCGGCCGCACGCGATACGCTGCCCTGATCGACCACCTGACAAAAGGCCCGTATTTGCATCAGGTTACTCAACATCTCAGCTTGCGCCATCCCCTTCTCCCGTCAGGTTTTTTTTCGTGACATCCCTCTGCAATATAAATAAAACGCATACCCTCTGCAATTAAATGAATTACCCGCCGGATACGCGGACTGACAGCATGGCCGTACGCAGAACCTCTCCCCGGATCAGAACAAAAACGAAGGAAACGCCTCATGACTCAGTTCAAGCAAGATGATGTAAAAAACGCCAAAAGTGCTTTAGTCGTCAGCGCCCACTCCGCCGATTTCGTCTGGCGTGCAGGCGGTGCCATCGCCAAACATACGCAGGACGGTTACGCCGTTCACATCGTTTGCCTGTCTTTTGGTGAACGCGGGGAATCGGCCAAACTGTGGCGTAAAGGCAATATGAGTGAAGATATTGTGAAGGCGTCGCGCCGTGAAGAGGCGATGGCGGCGGCGGAAATTCTCGGCGCAACCGTCGAATTTTTTGATATGGGCGATTACCCGTTGCGCGCTGACAAAGAATCGCTGTTCCGCCTGGCCGATGTTTATCGCAGGGTGCAGCCACATTTCGTGCTGACGCACTCCCTGAAAGACCCGTACAACTACGATCATCCGATGGCCACTCATCTGGCGCAGGAAGCGCGGATTATCGCCCAGGCTGAGGGGTATAAGCCTGGCGAAACCATCATCGGCGCGCCGCCGGTTTACTGCTTCGAGCCGCATCAGCCGGAACAGTGCGAATGGAAACCAGACGTTCTGCTCGATATCACCGACGTCTGGGACAAAAAATATCAGGCCATTCAGTGCATGGCCGGACAGGAACATTTGTGGGAATACTACACCCGCGTTGCGCAGCAGCGCGGCGTACAGGCCAAACGTAACGTCGGCATTACCAGCACCAAAAACATCGTGTATGGCGAAGGCTATCAGAGCATCTTCCCGCGCGTGACGGAGGATTTAGCATGAGTCTGATCGGTAAAAAAGGCGTGGTGGTGCGCAATATTCCACGAGCGAACAAAGCGGACGTGACTGCGCTGGCCGCGTTCGGCGTAGCAACGGTTCACGAAGCGCAGGGGCGCAAGGGCCTGCTGGATCCGGCCATCCGACCGATCCAACAAGACTGCGCGATTTCCGGCAGCGCCGTCACGGTTCTGACCGCTCCGGGTGATAACTGGATGTTTCATGTGGCGGTCGAACAGTGTCAGCCGGGCGATATTCTGGTAGTCGCACCGACTTCTCCCTGCTCCGACGGTTTCTTCGGCGATCTGCTGGCAACGTCGCTGAAAGCGCGCGGCGTGGTCGGGCTGGTCGCCGATCTGGGCGTACGGGATACCAAAACCTTACGTGAGATGGGGTTCCGCGTCTGGTCACGGGCGGTTTACGCGCAGGGTACGGTGAAGGAAACGCTCGGTTCGGTGAATGTGCCGGTGGTCTGCGCCGGTCAGCTGGTGTATCCGGGCGATGCGATTGTGGCTGACGACGACGGCGTGGTGGTCATTCGTCGTGAAGATGTCGCGCAGGTTCTGCACGCCAGCCGTGAACGTGAAGCGCTGGAAGAGAGCAAACGTGCGCGCATGGCCGACGGCGAACTGGGGCTGGATATCTACACCATGCGTCCGCGTCTGGCCGAAAAAGGGCTGACCTATTTCGATTCCACCGAAGATCTGGAACAGGCTGAAAAACGCTGAGGAGCCGCCATGCCACAGACCCGAATTCCCTGCATGATGATGCGCGGTGGTACGTCTAAAGGCGCATTCTTTCTGGCTGAACATTTGCCACGGAGCGAAAAATTGCGCGACAACGTGCTGCTGGCGGTAATGGGTTCACCCGATCCGCGTCAGATTGACGGCATAGGCGGCGCGGATCCGCTGACCAGCAAAGTGGCGATAGTGCGACCGTCCCGGAGGCCAGACGCCGATGTCGATTATCTGTTTGCGCAGGTCAGCGTCGGTCAGGCAGTGGTGGATTACGGACAAAACTGCGGCAATATTCTGGCCGCGGTCGGCCCCTTTGCCATCGAACGTCAGCTGATAGCCGCCCGCGAAGGCATCACGCCGGTGCGTATTTTTATGGAGAATACCGGCCAGATTGCCACCGCGTATGTGCCGGTGGAAGACGGACAGGTGCGCTATCAGGGTGATTTGCGCATTGACGGCGTGCCTGGCACAGCGGCGAAAATCAGCATCGAATTCGCAGATATTGCCGGTTCCAGCTGCGGCGCATTGTTGCCGACCGGTAATGCGCGCGATACCTTCGACGGCATTGAGGTCACCTGCATCGACAACGGAATGCCGGTAGTTCTGCTGCGCGCCGCCGATCTCAGCCGCAGCGGCTATGAAACCCGCGAACAGCTGGACGCCGATGACGAACTCAAACAGCGGCTGGAATCCATCCGCCTGCAGGCCGGTGCGAAAATGAATCTTGGCGACGTCACTCAACGCACCGTGCCGAAAATGACGCTGATCGCCGAACCGCGCAGCGGCGGCACACTCTCCAGCCGGACATTTATCCCTCACCGCTGCCACGCGTCGATCGGCGTGCTTGGTGCGGTCAGTGTTGCCAGCGCCTGCCTGATCCGGGGCACCATCACTGAAGGGATAGCGCACACGCCTTCCGGCAACTCGCCACTGGTCAGCGTGGAACACCCGACCGGCGAATTCAGCGTCGAATTACAACTCGATCCGACCCGCACTGGCGCAGAACGTCTGACCGGCTGCGCATTGTTACGCACCGCGCGGCTGATTTTTGAAGGCCGCGTCGCCATTGCGGCCAGCGTCTGGGACGGTCGTCAGGAGAATCATGATGAATAACGTTACCCGTATTGCCGTAATCGGCCTCGGAGAAGTCGGCACTATTTTGGCCACCGATTTAAAAAAGCAGGATCCCTCACTGGATATCGTTGCGTTCGATAAACAAACCGGTTCTGACTTTCTCTCAGAACGCGCTCATCTGGCGGGGATCCGTCTGGAAGCAACCCTGCAAGACGCCGTCAAAGGCAGCCAGATCATTTTCTCTGCCGTCACCGCCGCCGAGTCGCTGAGCGTCGCCCTCGACGTCGCACAGCATATTTCGCAGTATCAAACCTTCCTTGATGTAAATTCAGTCTCGCCAAACACCAAACGCAGCGCAATGGCCGCGATCGAACAGGCCGGCGGCGTATACATTGATGTCGCCGTGATGGCACCCTACCCGCCGGCACGTCTGAAAACCCCGCTGCTGCTCGGCGGTACGCACGCCCACGCGGTCAGCGAATGGCTCAACGGACAAGGTTTCCGCAGTCAGGTACACGGCAACGTGGTCGGCGAAGCCTCGGCAATCAAGATGTGTCGCAGTGTGATGATCAAAGGACTGGAAGCGCTGACCGCCGAATGCCTGACCGCTGCCCGGCAATACGGCGTCGAACAGGAAGTCGTCGCTTCGCTGCACGCCAGTTTTCCGTCACTGGGCTGGGACGGAGCATTCCCGCATTATCTCATCAGCCGGATAGCGGAACATGGCAAACGCCGCGCGGAGGAGATGCGGGAAGTGGTCAAAACATTGGAAGACGTCGGCGTCGCCGCAGACATGAGCCGCGGGACAGTGCTGACCCAGCAAGGGCTGGTAGATGCGCTGGCCGCGGAGAGGATTGGGTACAGGGATCTGGAGCCGTTTGACTGGATCAAGACAGTGGATATTTTGCATCGTCGGTGAGTGCTCGGGTGGGGCACTCGCGCATTTTAAAGCAGTTTTGCGCATATTTCGGTTTCTTATTATCGGTGATCTCCTGGCCTTTCGCGCCGAAACCGAGCAAGGGAGGAAAGTGCTTTTCCTCCCTTGCATCCCTCCTCGCTTTTTAAAAACGCGCTGTCGCTGGGCCGATGGACGTGTTCTGTAGCTTCCGCGTGTGGCGCAAAACCCTGCCGCTGCGCGGTTCCCTCACTCGGTCTTCGAGCCATAGGTCTCGAAGCCGCTCCGTTCAGCAGGATTTTTTGATCGCGCCATTTCACAATTTTTAACGTCAAAATCATATGAACAATGAGCAAAGTATTTTGCTTTTAAAATGATCCGAGCCGGTTAAGTTGTGACCTGGAAGCCTTTAGCCGCTTTTAAAAATCACGCCGTAGGAAGAGGTGGAAAACCGCGCGTTTTTTTGCGCGGGTTGTAACCCGACCGAAGGGCACCGCGCAGCGGCGGGATTTTGCGGCAATAGCGGTAGCTGCTGAAACATAGCCGGTGTGCATGGCACGGGTGTGAAAAAGCGAGGGGAGTGCAGAGGGGAAAAGCTTTTCCCCTCTGCTCGGTTTCGGCGCGACATGCCATGTGATCACTGCTATTCAGAAACCGAAATATTCTCGATCTACTTTTATTTCGAACGGCGTTTAATGCCGCCAGTGCATCGGCATCTGCACAAAATAACCATTTATGACCGCTCAGCCACATCTACGCGATGACACCTCGCAACACAGCCTCCCGCCGCGCGGGCCAAATCCTGCGGCATCTGACACCCGTCTCCCGCCAGCGGGCACCGTTCCCGGAAATAACAGCCTTTCGGCAGATTTCGGTTACTGGGTAACTCGCCTTTTTTATCGATAATCCCGTCATCTAGTGCTCGCCCGGCGCGGGGGACGGAATCGAGCAGGAGCCGAGTGTACGGGTGCTGCGGATCGGTCAGCACTTTTTCTGCCGCTCCGAGTTCAACGATTTGGCCAAGATACATCACCGCTACGCGATCGCTCATGTGGCGTACCACCGACACGTTGTGCGAAATCAGCACAAACGTCAGATTGCGCTGGCGTTGCAGTTCGACCAGCAGATTAAGGATCTGCGCCTGTACGGAAATATCCAGCGCTGAGGTCGGTTCATCGAGCACGATGATATCCGGCTCGGAAGAAAGCGCGCGGGCAATGGAGATGCGCTGACGCTGGCCGCCGGAAAATTCATGCGGCAGGCGGTCGAGGTACTCCTTGCGGATGCCCACCTGCCCGGCCAGCGTGGCGGCTAACTCGCGGCGCTCACGGCTGCTGTTGTGTTTTTGCACGTAGACCGGCTCGGTAATAATCCACCAGATCGGCAGACGCGGGTCGAGTGAGGACTGCGGATCCTGAAACACCATCTGCATGCCGGAACCAAACCAGGAGTTATCATGACGGGCGCGGTGAATCTCACCGCTGCTTGGCTTTTGTAAGCCCATCAGCAACTGCGCCAGCGTACTTTTCCCACAGCCGGACTCGCCAACGATCCCCAGGGTTTCGCCGCGAATAATGTTGAGATCTAAACCATTCAGCGCGTGAACGTAGCCGGTCGGTTTGCCTCGCCAGTTGACGGTCGCAGGGAAATGCACGCGCACATCCTGAAGTTCCACTAAGTGTTCGGCAATCATCAGGAGAGCTCCTCAATGTGTGGGATACGTATCGGATTGGCAAAACGTTGCGGATGCCAGCAGGCGACGGATTGCTGCGGAAATTCCGTCTGCGGAGCAAGTTCAGGTGTGATGAAACAACGGTCGTCGGCGTGCTGACAGCGCCCGCGGAAGGCGCAGCCCTGCGGGAGGTTGGCAAGATTCGGCACCGTGCCGGGGATGGCTTTTAGCAGGCTGCGCGGCGTGCCGTTTTCCGGCGCGGCCTGCAATAATCCGATGGAATACGGATGCGACGGCGAATCGATGACATCCGCCGTGTTGCCGCTTTCAATCACATGTCCGGCGTACATCACGTAAACCCGGTCGCACAGTTGCGAAACCACCGCCATGTCGTGAGTGATAAACAACACCGCCGTGCCGCTGGCACGGGCTTTGCGCTGTAAAAGTCGCAAAACCTGACGCTGCACGGTGACGTCCAGCGCGGTGGTTGGCTCGTCGGCAATGATAAGCTCCGGTTCGCAGGAAAACGCCATCGCGATCAGAACACGCTGACGCATCCCGCCGGAAAGCTCAAACGGATAGCGCGACATGACCTGTTCCGCGTCGGCGATCTGCATGTCGTCGAGCAGGCCGATAGCCTTTTTCCACGCCTGCGCACGGCTGACTTTCTGATGCAGGCAGATCACTTCGCACATCTGTCGGCCAATTTTGCGCGTCGGGTTCAGCGCGTTCATCGGCTCCTGAAAAATCATCGCCACCCGTGCACCGCGCAGGCTCCGCATCTCTTCTTCGCTGGCGCGCACCACGTCGGTGCCGAGCATGTTGATTGTGCCACCGGTGACGGTAAAACCGTCCGGTGGCAGCAGGCGCATCGCCATCATCGCGGTGACCGATTTACCGGAGCCGGATTCCCCCACCACGCCGACAATTTCTCCGGTGTTCACCGCCAGCGAGACCTGATTGAGCGCTTTCACTTCGCCGCCGTAAACGGGAAAGACCAGTTGTAATTTGTCGATTTCCAGCACCGGAGCGGTGTGTCGTTCAGTCATCTCAGCGCCCTCTGCTTTTCGGATCCAGCAGGTCGCGCAGACCGTCGCCGAACAGGTTGAAACCGGTGGCCGTGATCAGAATGGCCACGCCGGGAAACGCCGAATACCACCACTGATCGAGAATATAGTTACGGCCATTGGAGACCATCGCGCCCCACTCGGCGGTCGGTTGCTGTGCGCCGAGGCCGATAAAGCCCAGCGTGGCGGCCATCAGAATTGAGGTGCCGATATCAAGCGACGCCTGCACCACCAGCGGCGGCATGACATTACGCAAGACGTGCCAGGTGATGAGATGCCAGCGCGACGCGCCGAAGGTACGCGTTGCCTGCATGTAGGCCTGATGGCGCAACATCAGCGTTTGCCCGCGTGCCAGCCGGACGTAAAACGGAATACGCACCACGGCAATCGCCAGCATGGCATTGAAAAGACTCGGGCCGAGGGCGGCGGCCAGCGCCATGGTCAGCACCAGCGACGGTACCGACAGCATGATATCCATACCGCGCATGATCAGCGCATCCACAAGACCGCCCACCACGCCGGAGAAGCAACCGAGCAGTGAACCGATGCTGCCCGCGATGATTACCACCGCCAGCCCGGCGGCGACCGACTGCTGGCTGCCTATCAATACCCGGCTGAATAAATCGCGCCCGACTTCATCGGTGCCAAACCAGTGGCCGGAGGAAGGTGCCTGCAAACGATCGGTCAGGCTGATAGCGTTCGGATCGTGCGGCACCAGCCACGGGGAGAAAATCATGATAAACAGCACAATAAGCATGATTGCCAGACCCAGCATGGTCAGCGGGCTACGGCTCAGCAGATGAAATGTGCGCCGCCAGCTGGCGAAGCGCGGCCTGACGTCAGGTGCCACGATATCGGCACGCTGATTGTTCACACCCGGTTCAATAACAGACATCGGTCACCCCTCCCGGCCAATGCGTGGGTCGATCCACACATACAGTAAATCCACACACAAATTGACGATGACGTACGCAAACGACACCACCACCGCAAAACCCATCACCGCCGGGAAATCCAGCGCCTGAATCGAGTTAACCACGTACGCCCCCATCCCTGGCCAGGCGAACACGGTTTCCGTCAGCACCGCGCCGTAAAGCAAATCGCCCATCGCCAGACCGAGCACCGTCACCGACGGGATCAGCGCATTGGGCAACGCATGGCTGAGGATCACCCGCCAGCGCGATAAGCCGTTGGCACGCGCCGTGCGGATATAATCTTCATTAAGCTGTTCGAGCATCGCCGAACGGATCTGCCGCGCCACAATCCCCATATGCACGAACGCCAGCGTCAGTGCGGGCATCGCCAGATGCTGCAGACTGTTCCAGAGGGTCTCCCAATTGCCGGTCAGTAGAGAATCAAGCACGTAAAAACCGGTGATATTGGCGGGCGGATCCAGCCAGTCATCCAGCCTTCCGCCCCCCGGCAGCAGGTTCAGATGGCCGTAAAACAGGATGATGACGCCCAATCCCAGCCAGAACGCCGGGGTGGAAATCCCCAGAACGGAAAGTAAACGCACCAGATGATCGGGGAATTTATTTTGATAAACCGCAGACAGCACGCCGAGCGGAATACCCAGCACAATCGCCAGAAACAGCGCGGTAAACGCCAGTTCTAAGGTGGCCGGGAAGAAGGCTTTCAGGTCTTCCAGCACCGGCCGACCGGTGCGAATCGACGTTCCAAGATCACCATGCAGCAAATCGCTGACGTAACGAAAAAACTGCACATATAACGGCTGATCCAAACCCAGTTGCTGACGGATATGCTCAACCATTTCATTGCTGGCGCGATCGCCTGCCAGCAGACGCGCCGGGTCGCCCGGGATCATATGCGAGATGATAAAAGTAATAACGCATACCCCTATCATCACCAAAACCAGCCCCCAGCATCGCTGGCGGATTAGTGTCCAGAAAGTCATCGTTATTTTTCCCCGTAAAACCCCTCACATGGTAGAAAGGGGTCTTCGTGAATGATATCGCCGTTATTGCTTGCTCATCTGGCCGACGTTAAACACCTGCTCCAGCATCGGGTTGAACACAAAACCTTTGACGTCTTTGTTCATCGCGACCTGATAGTTTTTCTGGAACAGATACACGTAGGCCGCTTCATCGATAACGATTTTCTGTGCCTGCTGGTAATAATCCGTGCGCTGTTTCTGATCGGTGACCGACACCGCTTTTTTCAGCAAGGCATCGACGTCTGGATTGGAATAGAAGGAACGGTTGCCCGGCAGCCCTTTTTTGTCGGACTCGAACCAGTAGTTCATAAACATGTACGGATCGGCGAAATCAGGGCTCCAGTTGCCGATAGAAATATCGTAATCGCCCTGCCCGATGCGGTCGCGCATGGTGGCGTTGGCCAGTTTTTCCAGCTTGACGCTGATACCCGCCTGACCGAGGCTCGCCTGCACCGCCAGCGCGATAGATTCCCAGTTCGGATCGTTATCTGAATAGAGGAAGTCCAGCGTCTGAGGTTTGTCTTTCACTTTCGCCAGATCGGCTTTGGCCTGGGTCATGTCGAGGGTGTACTGTTTCGCCGTCGGGTCGAAGCCCCACATGCCATCCGGGATCGGCCCGCGCATCTGTTTGGCGTTACCGCCCATAATGCCTTTTACCATGCCCTGATAATCCACTGCTGAGGAAATCGCACGGCGCAGATCCACCTGATTGAGTGGCGTTTTTGCGTTATTAAGATACAGATAGGTGACGCGCAGCGAAGGGAATTCTTCGACGGCGACTTTGTCTTCTTTCTTCAGCGCCGCCAGCTGATCCATCGGCAGGGAATCGGCGATATCCAGATCGCCACGCGACAGCTGCAGGCGGCGGGTGGCACTCTCGCCGATAATTTTCACCGTCACGCGTTTAAAGGCTGGTTTAGCGCCACTGTAATGCGGGTTCGGCACCAGCACCAGTTGCTGGCCTTTCTGCCAGCGGTCCAGCTTGTAAGGGCCGGAACCGGCGGTATGTCCCGCCAGCCAGGCTTTGCCTTCATCGGCTGGATTGGCTTTAGCGATGGCCGGATTGACAATGCCTGCGCCGTCATTGGCCAGCGTGTACAGGAAGGGCGCAAACGGGGATTTCAGCGTAAAGGTGACGGTCATCGGATCAACTATCGTGACGGTCATGTCTTTCGGAAAGGCTTCCGACGGACCCTGACCGATTTTCATCAGGCGCTCAAACGACCATTTCACCGCATCGGCGTTAACGTCAGTGCCGTCATCAAATTTTGCGCCGGGCTTGAGTTTGAATGTCCACACCAGCTGATCCGGTGACGCGGTCCAGCTGGCGGCCAGATCGCCTTCCACCTGCGTCGAACCTTTGCCCCCTTCCGTCTTGTACTGGACGAGTCGCTGATAGGCCGGATAAGTGACCGTCCAGTCGTTGTTGTCGATAGTCACCGCAGGATCCAGCGTTTGCGGGTCCGCAGCTTTACCAATCACCAACATGTCTTTTGGCACGGCGGCCTGCGCGGAAAGACTTAACCCTGATACAGCGAGTAAAATGGCACCGGCGATCCGTGTTTTGGTGATTGTGCGAAACGTACTGATTGCTGTGTTATTCATCGTTGAACTCCTGGCTTGAGGAAAAGTGAGACGAAAATCAGGCGGCGTTAATTGGCGGATAGCAACCAAACCGCTCTTCCAACAACGGATACGTTTTGGCATCCGGTAATTCAAAGTGCCACCACTCGCTGGTGATACCCTTGTAGCCACCTGCGGCCATGACGGCGTTAAGCAAAAGTCGGTTGCGCTGAATGTGCGGCGGTAAATCCGGATAAAACGGATGCGAGACTTCGGTCATTTCGTCAAAGCCTGCGCCCATATCCAGTACCTCACCACGCTCATCGAGCAGGGTAAGATCCACCGCCACACCGCGGCTGTGGTGCGATCCGAGTTTGATATCCACCACATAATCCGGATTGGGAAACGCGGCCCACAGACAGGCCTGCGCCGCCTGCGGACGATAAGCGTCGTAAATTTTCAGCCGAAATCCCGCCAGCTTTGCCACGGCGTTACAGCGAACCAGCGCGGCGGCAGCGTCCGGATGCAACAGGCAGAGCGACTCGCGATAAATCGGCTGACCGGTCAGGTTATCTGCCGTGGCATATTTCAGGTCGATCACCGCATCGGGCAGCGCGTGCGCCAGATCGGTCAGGGGTACGTCAGGTGTTTTGGTATTCATTAATAAACTCTGTCCGCTGTTTTTAGAAAATTACGATTCAAACTGCCCGAGCTGTTTCTGCAAAATCCGGTTATTTGCCAGCCGCTCTTCGACGTCGTTACCCCGCAGTTCCAGCACCGAGGAACACAGCAGGTTGAAAAGGCAGCTAAGCGGCGCCATCGAATCCCAGAACTGGCCGGTGTCAGTTTTGACCTGCAACAAATCCACCGGATAGTCGCGCGCCCAGGGGCAGTAAATGTCGGTGATCAGCGCCACGTTCAGCCCGCGCTCGCAGGCCGCTTCACAATAGGTTTGCGCCAGTTTCGAATAGGCACGGGTGTCGGTGACCACCAGATACGGGCGGGCGAATTCGGAATTCAGAGATTCGACATAGGTGCCGGACAGGCCGTCGGCGAAATACACTTTCGGGCGCAGATATTCGAGATAGCTCGAGAAGTTATTGGCAATCCCCCGCACCGACTGGATGCCGAGAATAAACACCGCATCAGCCTCAGCCAGTCGGCGGCTTACCTGCGCAAAGCTGTCGGTCTGCGCCAGCTGATAGACGTGATGGATGGCTTCGAGTTCAAGCGTCAGCGACTGCTCAAGCTTTTCCTGCCGCGGTTGTTTGCTGCGTTCGCGGTAAGCTCCGAGGCGGTCAGTGACCACCCACGGCTGGTAGGCGGTACCACTTTGCTGACGCAGCGTTTGTTTGAAGTCATCCAGATTCCGATACCCGAGGCTGCGCAAATAACGTCCTACCGAAATCCCGCTGGTCGCCGCACTTCGCGCGATGCTGTCGGCGGTCTCAAACGGGATTTGTGCAAGATTCGCCAGCAAATAACTGGCAATGCGTTTCCCCGTCGGCGTCTGTCCGGCAAACGAGGCTTCGATTTGTTCAATCACATCCTGCGCTGGCTGCATCGGTTAATCTCATGTTGCTTTATTGTCATAAAGCTAGTTGTTGTTAGTGAGATAACAATGCACGGGGTGTGCCAATTACGAAAAATGATTGAAATTTGTGCAGCAGATCTGCATTCACTGTCATCTCAGGGCTAAAGAGTGGCAAAAAACGTGCTTAGGATTTGGGATCTGCAACAATGCTGGTAACTGATGCACAACAAACAGGCAGCTTATGAGTGCTTTTAGTGCAACATCAACTTTCAGCGTGAGGGACAATGAAAAAAATGGTGGAGGATTTAATCACTTTGTCTTAATAGTCAACAAGTTGGATATTAAGAAAGCAGTCAGACAACTTTTTTCTTTAACCCTTTGACATGCACAGGGGCAGTCGCTATTATTCGCCCCGTTCCAACGATTCCTCTGTAGTTCAGTCGGTAGAACGGCGGACTGTTAATCCGTATGTCACTGGTTCGAGTCCAGTCAGAGGAGCCATATTAGAAAAGCGCGCTTAAGGAAACTTAAGCGGGCTTTTTGCTTTTCGTCGACGGGCTTTAAAGAAGCAACGTGAAATAAATGGGTGCCTGAGGTCCTATGCTTCGACAACAACCAAAAAGGTGGGGCGAACCCCACCCTACGGTTAGCGCTTAATTTCGTAGCTTAAGACTGCCGCAATTTCTGTCAAACCCTGTTTAATGTGCAGCTCGCACAGCGAGTCACGTACCATCCAGGTCCAGGCCAACAGCGTGAAACAAATCACGATGAGTCCATGCAAAACAAGCTTTCGCGACATCTTACCCTCCGTTGCATTTCTGCTTTTAAGAGGCTATCCTGCTGTTGTCTGGACAGAGGAAGAGCCTCGGGTTGATTGAAAAATTAACTCGGGGCTTTTGCCTTATATGTCCTGAACAACAATGCTCAAGCCACATAAGCCTCAAGCACCCGCGCGCATTCTATCAGCATCCCCTTGCCTGCTTTTTGTTCACTTTGTCCTAATTTTCACCGTCGCTTTCTTTCACCTAATGCCGGCATATCTTTAGCCTGATTACGCATTAGACATCTATACGGCTATGAATTAGGATCGAACCATCCGGGATAACGGCATGATGCGACAATGAAAATTAGAAATTTACCACTCGATCAAAATATCAACGGCTGGGCGGCACTCAGGGGAGATACCCCGCGTCATCCGGCTTTACACGGCAAAGTGACGGCGGACTGGCTGGTGATAGGTGCGGGGTTCGCCGGGCTGGCATTTGCACGGCGGATCGCCGAACTCCGTCCGCATGAGCACGTTGTGGTACTCGAAGCTCTCGACGTGGCAGATAATGCCTCGGCGCGTAATTCGGGGTTTGTGATAGACCTGCCGCACACGGTGGGCAGTACGTCGGCAGAGTTGGAGCAGGCGCATACCTATCGGCGGCTGTTGCAATATGGGCTGATGAGTTTGAAAGAGACGGTGGATCAACACGCTATTGAATGTGACTGGCAGAATTCTGGGAAATACCATTGCGCGGTCAGCGAGCAGTTTGACGGCGAGATTGCGCACTATCAGCAGGAGCTCACGACACTCGGCGAAAGCTTCGAACTGCTGGATAACGCGGCGCTGAAACAGCGTTTGGGCACCGGTTTTTATCGCAGCGCCGTGTATACGCCGAACTGCATTTTGGTGAATCCGGCAGCGCTTATCAGCGGGCTGGTCGCCACGCTGCCGCCGAACGTGACGGTCTACGCCAATTCCCCTGCCTTGCAGATCGAAACCCAGGGCGCTATCCGGGCTGAAACGCCCCATGGTGAAGTGCGGGCGCGCAAGCTGATGCTGGCGATCAACGGCGCGGCGCGGGGATTGCCGTTGTTTAAGGGGAACGTGTTTGCGATGTCGACCTTCGCGACGCTGACCGAGCCGCTGACGCCGGAACAGCGCCAGCGCATCGGCGATATTCTACCCTGGGGCTCAACGCCGGTGAATGCGCTGGCCGGTACGACCCTGCGCTACACCGCCGATCACCGTTTTCTGATCCGCGAGCACGTCAACTTTACGCCGGGGCTGGTGACCGGCGCGGTGGAAACTGGCCGTCACGCCCGCCGCCATCAGCAGCTGTTCGCACGAATTTACCCGCAGTTGCAGGACGTCAATATGGCTTATACCTGGTCCGGGCTGATCAGCATTACCCGCAACGGTGCGCCGGTGTGGGGGAATCTGTCAGAGAATGTGTATTCGTCGGCGGGATGTAACGGCTCAGGAAGCTCCAAGCAAAGCGCATTTGGCCGGTTGCTGGCGGAACATGCGCTGGGCGAAGACAACCCGCTGCTGGCGGATATGCAAACCGTCGGGCGCGCCAATTATCTGCCGCCCCGCCCGTTCCTGGATGTCGGTGTGAAAAGTTTTATGGCCCGTGAGCGCTGGCGTTCGCGCAGTGAGCTGTAAACGCTGTTGAATAAAACCGGTCACTTTGAAAAAGATGACCGGTTTTAATAATCACCGAAGGTTAATGACGTTTATCGACCCGGGCGACGATGCGGTCACCCAGCCACTGAATACCGCATACCATGACAATCAGCACCACAATCACTTCAATCATGACCACCGTTTCAAAACGCTGATAGCCGTAGCGGATCGCCAGGTCGCCTAACCCACCCGCGCCGATAGCCCCCGCCATCGCCGATGCACCAATCAGCGCCACCAGCGTCACCACGAATCCGGACAAAATGCCCGGTAACGCTTCCGGGATAAGCACGTCCCAGACGATGCGCAGTTTGCTCGCGCCCATCGCCCGCACCGCGTCGATCAGCCCGCGATCGACATCTCGCAGGGAGACTTCCGCCACGCGCGCAAAATAAGGCGTGGCTGTAATAGAAAGCGGAACGATCGCCGCCCACGTCCCGAGGGATGTGCCGACCAGAAAGCGTGTCACCGGAATTAAGGCCACCAGCAAAATGATGAACGGCAGCGAGCGAAAACCGTTGATGACAAGCCCGAGCGAGCGGTTGACCCAGCGGCTTTCAGCAATGCCGCCGGGGCTGCTCATCACCAAAATCAGCCCTAAGGGCAGACCGGCAATCAGTGAAAACAGTCCGGAGATGGCGGTCATCAGCAACGTTTCTTCAACGGCGTTAATCAATAAATCAAGCATTACTGGAGACATAGCCTGTCAGCTCCACGGTGGCCTGGTGCTGTTCCAACCAGTGTAAAACGGTTTGCTCTGAGGCGGCGTTATCGACCGGCACAGAGAAGAAAAAACGCACGATGGCGTAATGCTGAATATGATCGACCCCGCCCTGAATCAGGCGGAACTGCCCCGGCAGTTCCGCAGCCATCCGCGTGAGAATTTCGCCCTGTCTGCCCTGCCCGGCGTAATGCACGCTGTAAATCGCCTCGCCCTGACGTACCTGCGTCAGCCGTTCAGCCAGCGCCTCCGGCAGTTGCAGCAGCAAACCCTGTAACAGGATGCGGGTCAGTTGCGATTGAGGATGCGCAAACACCTGCCACACCGGGCCTTCTTCAATAATTTCCCCGCCGTTAATGACCGCCACCCGATGAGCAATCTTTTTGATCACTTCCATCTCATGAGTAATGAGCAAAATAGTGATGCCGAGCGTCTGATTCAGCGACTGCAACAGCGTCAGAATAGAGCGGGTAGTTTCAGGATCGAGCGCCGACGTGGCTTCATCGCACAGTAACAATGCCGGACTGGCGGCCAGCGCACGCGCAATGCCGACGCGCTGTTTTTGTCCGCCAGACAAGGCGGCCGGATAGTTTTTGGCTTTATCTTCCAGCCCGACCAGCGCCAGCAATTCGGCGACTCGCGCCTGACGGCGAGCCTTGTCATATCCGGCGATTTTCAGCGGCAGTGCGACGTTCTGTTCTACGGTTTTGGCCGACAGCAAATTAAAATGCTGAAATACCATACCGACGCGGCTGCGCACGGACTGCAACGCTTTCTCACTCAGGCCGGTTATTGCGTGGCCTTCGATTTCGATCACACCGTCGTCGGGTTGTTCCAGTCCGTTGAGACAGCGGATCAGGGTGGATTTCCCTGCCCCGCTGCGGCCGATAAGGCCGAGGATTTCTCCCCGCCTCACCGTTAACGACACATCCTTGAGTGCCTGCGTGGTACCGAACCGGCGGCTAACGCGGTGCAATCGCACCACGTCTTCGGCATCCTCTGCCGCGCTTGTTCGCTCAGCGCTTACAAACGCGTTTACGCCCGCTGCGACGGCGTCTTTGTCATCCGCAGAGGTGGCAGTAAAATGCGCGTCGATCTCAGAGATAATCGTCATGCTTTACATCCTTACCAGGCCGTGACGCCGGTGCCTTTATAAACCTTATCAAACACTTTTTTCACGTCGTCGTTCTGGTAGGAGGAAACGAGCGTTTTCACCCACGGCGCATTGGCGTTTTCTGTTTTCACTGCAATGAAGTTGTTGTAAGGGTTGCCTTTGACCGGCTCCTGCGCGATGCGATCGGCTGGCGTCAGGCCACTTTTCAACGCCCAGTCTGTGTTGACAATCGCCGCATCCAGATCTGGCACTGAACGGCCGATAATGCCGGAGTCCAGCTCTTTGATGACGACATGGCGCGGGTTTTCTGTGATGTCTGCGGTGGTCGCGAAAATGCCTGCGCCCGGTTTCAGTTTAATCACACCGGACTGTTCGAGCAGGATCAGGCCGCGCGCTTCGTTGGCTGGATCATTAGGTACGCCGATGACCGCACCGTCTTTCAGCTCGTCAGCTTTTTTTACTTTTTTAGAATACAAACCGATTGGCCACACGGCGGTATAACCGACGCGCACGATATCGTAATGATTCACTTTGATCTGATTATCGAGAAACGGCTGATGCTGGAAGGCGTTGGCATCCACTTCGCCATTTTGCAGCGCTTCGTTAGGCTGGTTGTAATCATTAAACACCACCGGCTTGACGGTCACCCCTTTCGCCGCTGCCTGCTTCACCACTTCGCGCCAGACATCTTCGTCTTCACCGCTGATGATACCGACTTTGATGGTCGTTTTATCCGCTGCATGAGCAGCCGTAAGCGGGGCCAAAATACCGCTCGAAATCATAACAGCAGAACTTGCCGCCAGTAAAAAAGCACGGTTTACGCGGGTCTTAGTTTTGTTAAATTTTGTACGCATCGAGTATCCCCAAAAGTGTGTATGAGCTGCCTGCACAAGGCTGTGATTCTGTGCAGGAATTTGGCGAGTATACCCATCGGCTTATTTCTATATAATATTGTTTAAGAGATACATATTCCTGAAATGAATATGTGAAATGGCAAAGTAAAGCGATTAAAAAGATAAGCTCGCCGTGGCCTGATTCAGAACGAAAAAACCCGCCGTAGCGGGTTTTCTCATTCTTACACATCGGTCTCAGGACTGGGGTTCGACCGGCTGAACTTCCAGGGAAACCATGCCGATGCCCAGCTTACGCGGCTGGAAACCGCCGCTGGTGCCTTCGGTCGGTTCGGTCGGTGACGGCGGCGTGATGACAATGCTTTGCGCCGCGCCAGGATTGGTGAACTGGACTTTCACCGTGCCGTCTTTATCCCCAAAGGAGACGAATTGTTCCTGATCGCCGACGCGGACTGACACCGGTTTATCGATGTTACTGCCGTAGGCTCTGGCGCGGATCACCACGTCAAAAGTGGTTGGCAGCGGTTTGACGTAATCGATTTTCACCGACGGCGCGAGATTCGCATCAGACCAGCGCCCCCAGTTCTCCACGGCGGAAACCCCGGCGATCGCTTTCACCTGCTCAGGCAGACCCGGTACCATGAAGGCAATCGCAGCGGATTTGTAGGTCGTGTCTGCATCATCAATATTGAGCGTTTTCACCGTCTGCTGATAAATCGCATTGCTGCCAGACATATCCTTCACAAAATCGACTTTACCTTTGAAGCTGTCGCCGTTCGCCTGCACGATAGTCGGGCGCGCTCCCAGGTTGCCGGAGGCCACACAGAGACCGGTATTGAGCGACAGCTCAGGTGCCCAGACGCGCCCCATTTCATAGCATTTATCCACCCAGACAAAGTTGTCGCTGGTCGACAGCGTAGCGAGCTGTTTTTTCAGCGGCGTCGATAAATACACGTCAAACATCGGCTCAATTTTGTCCTTGGTGACTTTCAAAATAAACGGCGTTTTGATGGTCATGCCAGAGAATGTGAAGCTGTTTTCCTTGTTGCTGACGGTGTAATTTTTGATGCTGTTTGGGAAGCCCCACTGTTTGATGACCGCCGGTTTCCAGGCATTCACTTTGTCATCGATATTGAGGAACTGCTCGGTCATTGACGTCGCGGAAATCCCGCTGCGGCCGAGGCCGATATAGTTATCGCCGCCCATCATATCCAGCACGGTCGCGCCGTTATCCAGCGTGCTGCGCTTGGCGGCATTCAGATCGCCCACCGGATGACGGCCATCGAGCACGAAGAACAGATCTTTGCGATTCTGTTTGGTCAGCGTGCTGTAGGCGGTGTTGTTCATCGCCAGATGATCGGAAGAAACCACGATGATGGTGTTATCGAAATAGCCTGAGGCTTTGATCTTGTCGATAAACGCCGCAATCAGCTCCTGACTGCATGAAACTGCGCTCAAAGACTGATTCGGTTTGCCGGTCAGCGGATAGGCTTTACGGGTACAGCCACGGGAAATAAAACCGTCGGGGTGATGCGTATCGACGGTCAGCGTGAAGAGAGAAAACGGCTTGCCCTCTTTGCTCAGCTCGACAAACTTCTTGTACACCTCGTCCAGCAGCGTGTCGTCATACCAGCCCCAGTCATTTTTGTATGCCGGATCGGCGACGGTCGGACGCAGATCGTTATAGCCGTAAAGATGATCAAAACCGTGGGACTTCAGGAAGGTGCCTTTACCAGCAAACGCCAGTTCCGCCCCCTGATAGAAATAGTTGGTGTAGCCCGCGCCTTTGAGGACGTCACCCAGACAGACGTTTTCGGGATAGAACGTCGCTAAGGCACTGGAGGCATTGCCGTCAAACGGCGCAAACAGCGGGATACCGCACTGCGAAGCAACCATACCGGCGATGGTGTAACCGGTGCCCGGCACCTGTTTGGTGTTGGTGAAATCGGTACTCTGCGCTTTGTGGCGACTCAGTTCAGTGGTCAGCCCGGGAAAGACGTTCTCATCGAAATAAGTACGTTCCAGACTTTCGCCGTAGATGTAGACCAGATTCGGCTTTTTCTCGCCTTTCACGGCCTTGACCGGCACTTTGTAATAGGTATCGAAATCCGCACCGCTGCCGGAAATTTGAGTTTTCACCAGGCGGGAAATATTCTGGAACGCCTGCGTGGAGCCGACCGAGAATACCGCTAGCACCACGGCCAGCACGCTGTACACCGCGCTGCTGTTTTTGGCGCGACGCTGCTTCAGCCCCCAGGCGAGAAGCCAGAAGACGATGATCAATCCGGCCAGTAACCCGAGGAACGGCAGGATATATTTATTCAGACCGGCGCCTTTCAGGCTGCTGGTGACGGTGTACAGCACGGCATCGGTGATGCCTTCACCGGTA
This sequence comes from Rahnella sp. 1L-D-7-B-C2, assembly GCF_057290995.1. NCBI lineage: Bacteria > Pseudomonadati > Pseudomonadota > Gammaproteobacteria > Enterobacterales > Yersiniaceae > Rahnella > Rahnella sp. 1L-D-7-B-C2. The sequence goes on from NZ_JBXAVQ010000002.1 coordinate 250,681, forward strand.
AAATAGTTACTGCCGATCAGGATCACGTTCAAAATGACGTAAAGCCCTAAAAAGAACAGTACCAGCGAAAACCAGATACGACCGGCCGACGCACGCGTGACGTAGAAATAGATAGAGGAAAGAAACAAAACAAATGAAAGCCACTCAGAAGCCATTTTCAGCGCCCTGTCTGATTAAAAAAATAAACACAACGACCCAGTCTGCTGATTTGCCAGCAGCGCCGACGGTTCAATTCATCGAGTAAATGACCCGTTTGTCATTCACTTCATCCCTGAGACAGGAAAATTTTGTGCCAAAAACGGGTGACGCTATATAGCCTGTTCAACATCAGGGGGTCAACGCCCTAATGCTGTTTTAGGTCACTGATTTATCCGAATAAACCTCTTTCTCACAAATTCGTGACGGTTATCTCTGAATGATACCTCAAAGATTTAACCTTCCGGTCACTAAATTGTAGGAATTGCATGTTATCGGAAGAGTATGAGCGAAATGTGGAGAACGGTTTTGGAATCAGATAAAACCTAGAGTGACATCGCAAAAAAAAGCCCGTGATGCGGGCATCCCGGGCTCAAACGTTCAGTGTAATTCGAAGGGGCTATGCGCCGCCTAAGTACGCCCTGCGGACTTCCGGATCCACCAGCAACGCCTCGCCAGTGCCGCTCATGCGGATCTGACCGTTGACCATCACGTAAGCGCGATCGGAAAGTTTCAGGGCGTGATGCGCATTTTGTTCAACCAGAAAAATTGTCATTCCGTTACGCGCCAGCTCGCGCAGCGTCTGGAAAATCTGTTTTACGACGATCGGCGCGAGGCCAAGACTCGGTTCATCCAGCAACAACAGTTTCGGACGGCTCATCAGCGCCCGCGCAATCGCCAGCATTTGCTGCTCCCCACCGGACATGGTCATCGCCCGCTGCTTACGCCGCTCTTTCAGGCGTGGAAACAGTTCGAACATGGTTTGCAGATCCTCCGCCGCGTGTTTATTGCCGATGGGAATGGTACCCATCAGGAGGTTTTCTTCAACGGTCATATCCGGGAAAACGCGCCGCCCTTCCGGCGACTGCGCAATGCCCTTTGATGCCACAAAATGCGTGGATTTACGGCTGATATCTTCGCCACAAAATAAAATCTGACCGCTGCGGATGCGCGGCTGGCCGAAAATCGACATCAGTAACGTTGATTTCCCCGCACCGTTCGCGCCGATCAGCGCCACGGTTTCGCCCTGATCCACCTGCAAAGAGACCTGTTGCAACGCCTGGATCGCACCGTAATAGACCTCTACGTCCCGAAACTCCAGCATCGCCTGGCTCATAGGCTGACCTCGTCTTCGTCAGCACCCAGATAGGCGGCGATGACTTTCTCATTGTTTACAATTTCCTGCGGCGCCCCTCCGGCAATCACGTCGCCGTGGTCGAGCACAATGATGTGATCGGAGATCTCCATCACCATCCCCATATCGTGTTCGATCAGCAGCACGGTGATGTCGTGATGGTCACGCAGGAAGCGGATAATTTTGCTCAGCGTGCGGGTTTCCACCGGATTCAGCCCGGCGGCCGGTTCATCAAGGCAAATCATTTCCGGCGCGGTGCACATGGCGCGGGCGATCTCCAGCCGCCGCTGCTGGCCGTAAGACATCTCGCCCGCCAGCCGGTTGGCGCAGTCCACCAGTTCCACCACTTCCAGCCAGTAAAATGCGCGATCCAGCGCCCGCTCCTCTGCACGCCGGTAGCCCGGCGTATTGAGCACTCCGGCAATCAGATTGCGGTTGGTTTGCATGTGCTGCGCCACCAGCAGGTTCTCCACCACCGACATCTCACGGAACAGGCGGATATTTTGAAAGGTGCGCGCCAGCCCAGCGCGGTTCACCAGATGGGTGCCGCCAAACATTTTGTAGAAAATCCGCCTGCCGAGCTGCGCCGGTTTCAACCAGTCATCCGGCTGAAACTTCTGCCCGAGCACCTGAACGACGTTGGTCGAGCCTGTGCGCGTGTTGAGGGAAATCGTGCCGCCGGACGCTTTATAAAAACCGGTCAGGCAGTTAAAGACCGTGGTTTTCCCTGCACCATTCGGGCCAATCAGGGCGGTGATAGAGCCGCGCCTGACGTCAAGACTCACATCGTTGAGCGCCTTAATACCGCCAAAGTGCATCATCAGATGTTTAACGCTGAGGATGCTTTCATTCATCACCGCGGCATTCATGGTGCGACTCCTTTACGTACGGCAAATCCGCTGCGGCTGATGCGGATTAACCCGCGCGGCCGCCAGATCATCATCACCACCATCAGCACGCCAAATAACAGCACACGATATTCCGCAAAACTGCGCAGCAGCTCCGGCGCGACGGTCAGCACAAACGCCGCCAGCACCACGCCGATGGTCGACCCCATACCGCCAAGCACCACGATGGCGAGGATCAGTGCGGATTCGAAAAAGGTAAACGAGGTCGGGTTCACGAAGCCCTGATAGGTGGCGAAAAACACGCCTGCGATCCCGGCGGTGGATGCCCCGAGCGTGAATGCAGAAAGCTTCACCAGTACGTGATTCAGCCCCATCGCGCGGCAGGCGATTTCATCCTCCCGCAGCGCCTCCCACGCACGCCCAATTGGCATGCGCGTCAGCCGGTGTTTGATAAACAGCACCAGCAACACGACGAGAACCAGCACGGTGTAGATAAAAATAAACTTCATATTGGGGTTATAGGTGAGATGGAAAAATTCATGGAACGGCACGCCGCCCTCTTTCGCCCGTCGCCCGAACTCCAGCCCGAAAAACGTCGGTGCAGGCGCGGAGACGCCGTTCGGTCCGCCGGTAAACGACAGCCAGTTAGTCAGCACCAGCCGGATGATTTCACCAAAGCCGAGCGTAACGATTGCCAGATAATCGCCGTGCATCCTCAGCACCGGGAACCCGAGCAGCGCACCGGCGAGGGCTGCCATCAGCGCCGCCAGCGGCAGCATCGACCAGAACCCGAGGCCAAGATACTGATAGCCAAGCGCCAGCCCGTAAGCTCCGATGGCGTAAAACGCCACGTATCCGAGATCCAGCAGCCCCGCCAGCCCGACCACAATGTTCAGCCCGAGCCCAAGCAGCACGTAAATCAGCCCTAAAATCGCAACGGTCAGAATGTATTTGGTGGCGACAAACGGAAAGAATATCGCCAGCACGATTAACAGCGGCAGCACCCAGCGCAGGCTGCTTTTATGATCCACAGGCCGGACATACACTCCCGCGCTTTCGCTTTCAAAACGCGTCCGCATTTTCTGCCCGGCGGCGGTTTCCAGAAAGGCACTGAGCATAAAACGTCCGACCATCACCGCGGCGATAATCCACACCAGCCGTTGAGAATGGAAGTTGAAGCTGTAGCCATCGAGCACTACCCCGACCACCGGCCCGAAGATAATCAGCGCGACCAGCCCGGCGAAAATGGCATCCAGCAGACAGCGTTTCAGTGAGAAGCCGCCATCAATAACAGCAGTTTGTGACGTCATTTTTTCTCCCTCACACTTTAGATACGACCGGGCGACCCAGCAGGCCCTGAGGGCGGAAAATGAGGATCACCACCAGCAATCCGAAGGAGAACACATCTTTGTAATCCGAGTTCACCATGCCTGAGAACTGCGCTTCAGCGATGCCTAAAATCAGGCCGCCCAGCATCGCGCCCGGCAGCGAACCAATTCCGCCCAGCACAGCCGCCGTGAAAGCCTTGATACCGATGATAAATCCGGCGTAAAAATCAAAAGTGCCGTAGTTCATGGTGACCAGCACACCCGCCAGCCCGGCCATCGCCGCGCCAATCATAAACACCAGCGAGATGATGCGGTCGGTATTGATGCCCAGAATCGACGCCATCTTGCGATCCTGCTGCACTGCCCGGCACATGCGGCCGAGTTTGGTGCTGCTGATAATCCACGACAACACCAGCATCCCGACAAACGCCGCCACCAGAATGAACAGCTTGGTATAAGTCATCTGCACGAAGCTGTCGCCGATGTGAAAACGCAGCGCGCCGTCAAACATAGTCGGGATCCCCTGCTGTCGCGGTCCCTGACTGATTTGTGCGTAGTTTTGCAAGATAAGCGACATGCCGATCGCGGAGATCAGCGGCGCAAGGCGGGTAGAGTTTCGCAGCGGTTTGTAGGCAATGCGCTCAATCGCCCAGCCGTAAACGCCGGTGACCACGATGGTAAACACCAGCGTGCCGAGGATCAGCAAGGGAAATGAGTGCAACCCGAAGAAAGACAGCAGCGCCAGCGCGATGGCGCACAGATAAGCGGAGATCATATACACCTCGCCATGGGCGAAGTTGATCATCCCGATGATACCGTAAACCATGGTGTAACCGATGGCGATCAGCCCGTACACCGCGCCCAGCGTGATGCCGTTAAACAGCTGTTGCAGGAAGAATGAATCCATAAATACGCAGTCTCTTTTTGCGACCGCGTTTGGGGAAGCGCGGTCAGAACTCATAAAGCGTTATTGTTGCAGCCAGTTTGGACCCGGCCAGCGCGGAAAACCCGGAGCGTACACGTAGTACGTGAGGAGTTTGAGCACTGCCCGGATTCAAAATGGCAAATAAAATAGCTTTATTTCACTTCCTGGTATTTGCCTTTGTCATCCCATTTATAAACCACGTAATCCGAGACTTTCAGATCGCCTTTGCTGTCCCAGGATTTTTTGCCCATCACGGTATCGACGCTGTTAGCTTTCAGCCAGGCGCTGGCCTTGGCTGAATCGGTGCCGCCGGTGGCTTTGAACGCGGCAGCAATCGCCTGAACCGAGGCGTAGGAATACAACGTGTATCCTTCGGGTTCGAACTTGTTGGCGCGGAACTTATCGATAACGGTTTTCCCTTCGGCAATCAGACGCGGGTCTTTGCCGAAGGTCATCAGAATGCCGTTGGTATATTGCGGGCCACCCGCGGCCGTCACCATTTCTTCATTGACGATACAATCGCCGGAGAAGAACGTCGCCTGCACACCCTGTTCCCGCATCTGGCGCACTAACGGACCGGCTTCCGGATGGCAACCGCCGAAGAACACCACGTCGGGTTTCTGCGCACTGATTTTGGTCACCAGCGCGTTAAAGTCTTTTTCGCCGCGTGACAGCCCTTCGTACATCACTTCCTTCACGCCGCGTTTGTTGAGCGCCGCTTTGGTAGCATCCGCCAGACCCTGTCCGTAGGTGTCTTTGTCGTGGATGATGACTACTTTTTTGGCTTTGAGTTTGTCGATGATGTAATCGCTGGCAACCAGACCCTGCTGATCGTCACGCCCACACATGCGGAACATATCGCTCATGCCGCGCTCGGTGATTTGCGGGTTGGTAGATCCGGGGGTGATGGCAATAATTCCGGCGTCGTTATATACCTCGGAAGCAGGCATGGTAGATGAGGAGCAAAAATGCCCGACCACTGCCTGGACTTTGTCCTGATCGACTAAGCGGTTAGCAACGGCAACTGCCTGTTTCGGTTCACAGGCGTCATCGCCCTGCACCAGCTTAATTTTTTCGCCATTAATCCCGCCTGCGGCATTAATGTCTTCGGCGGCCTGCGTGGCACCATGCCAGTACTGATCGCCATAGGTGGCATTCGGGCCGGTGAACGGGCCAGCCACACCAATCACAATATCTGCATGCGCGGAAAACGCCGTCGCCAGACACCCTGCCAGTAAAAGAGAAAGCGGATTTCTTATCAATTTCATCGACATCATCGTGTTCCTTAGTAGCCTGTTTGAGCAAAATGGTTTTAGTAAGAACGCCGGAGCGTGGTCTTAAATCCTGACGCTAAACACGAACAAAAAGCACTGAATGGAGTGGTTGAAATCTTCCCGGGGACGACTGCGGAGTTTCCTTACGGTTTCGCTAAAGGTGTAAAACCTTAAGCAAAATTGCTGCCAGTGTTGCAACCTGTCACGCAATTGGTGGTCATTTTGAGTATAGAGCGCGTGAGGCAACGCCCCGAAGCAAGTTGCAGAAACAACGGCGGGATCACATCGCACTGCGCTGGTGCTGAAAAGATGAGGAAAAAGAGGGATGTCGCAACGCCGTGCACCAAAATGACCCGCCGCAATTTCTGCCAGCGTGTTCGCACTATTACGCCTGGTGACACTTTTATCCTTTGCATGTTCGGGTGGGTTGTTTTGTAATGCAGGCAGATGAATGCAAAGGGAAACGACTTAACAATGAAGAAATTATCTTGCCTCACCGCCCTCGCGCTGGCCCTGACGCTCACCGGCTGCGCCAGTGATTACGTGATCAACACCAAGGCCGGTGACCAGTTCTTCGCCCATGGCGAACCGGATCGCGACCGCGATACCGGTATGACCAGCTACACCGACATGAACGGCGATTATCATCTGATGAATACCAATGATATTGCGGGGATTGTGAAGAAATAATGTGGCATTCACCGTCGGCTGAGGGTGACCACTTTTCCTTTCGCCTGTCCCCGAGCGAGACAGGCAATCGCCCCTTCGCTTCTGCAGCTGTGGTCAGAATAGCCAGTTGAGGAAATTCATTTTTACTCTTTCGTATCAAGCTGAAGGCTTTTGCGTACGACCTTATCCAGGAATGATGCAGGCGCGAATCTGAGAATAAAGTTCAATTGACCTGCCAGCTTTCCCGCCGTGTAACGCACCTTTGGACGTGAACTCTGAGCCGCTTTAACCACCACATCAGCCACCACCTCCGGGCTTTCCGCTTCGGCCATTGCTTTGCTCACCACTTTCGTCAGCTTAGCCCGGATCTGGTCATACTCTTCAAGCCTGGCATCCGGCTCTAGATTATTGTTTTCGAACTGTGTTTTCATGTAAGCAGGTTCGATCACAGACACTCTGATGCCCTGCGTGCGCAGTTCATGATCCAGTGCCCCCGTATATCCTTCGACCGCATGCTTACTGGCCGCATAAAGTGCCACATACGGCAACGGAACGATCCCGAGAATCGAACCGATGTTAATGATGCGCCCGCTGCCCTGACGGCGCATGTGAGGGATTTATGTCGGATTTACCTCTGTGCAGAACAGCCGCAAGACCGTTCTGCACAGTGCAACTCGTTGACTAAATTGCTTTATATCGCTCTGCGGCTTCATCTTGTTTGATGTCGGAAAGCAGAGCCTGACGCGTCGCATCGAGGGTGTCCCAGCGGGCTGCATTATGTAAAGGCGGGATGGTGACGAGTTCACGGCGATCAAAGCCCACCAGCGCTGCATCCACTAACTCGCCCACTTCCATGAATTTTGCCGAGTTACTGATATCGATACCCGCACGGTCCCAGATCTCCGTATAAGTGCCGGCAGGAAGCACCGCCTGGATATAAATGCCCTTAGAAGACAGCTCGACATTCATTCCCTGAGACAGGAAAAGGACAAAGGCTTTGGTTGCGCCGTAAACCGACATGGCAAATTCCGGGGCGAGTCCGACGATGGAACTGATGTTAACGATCGATCCCTCCCCCGCTTGCACAAAGCGTGGTGCCACGGCACTGGCAAGTCTCGTCAGCGCAGTGACGTTGAGCGCGATAAGGCTTTCTATTGAATCAGGCGTCTGCTCGGTAAAACTGCCCGACTGCGCAATACCCGCATTATTGATAAGAATGCCGATTTGCGCGTCTTCACGCAGGCGAGCTTCGACCGTCTCTACATCCGCCGATTGCGTAAGGTCAGCAGGCAGAACATCGACAGAAATACCATTTTCCTGTCGCAGACGATCGGCAAGTGTTTCTAACTTTGCTTTGTCACGTGCGACCAGAACCAGATCGTGGCCCCGGCGGGCAAACCGTTCCGCGTAAACAGCACCAATACCCGTGGATGCGCCTGTAATGAGAACTGAAGCTTTAGTCATAAGATGATCTTCTTTATTAGTGTGTAAACAAAATTCGCAGTGTTCTGCGTGTCTTGGGTAATCAGCAATCCTGCGGTGGCGCGCTGGGCATAATAGGTCGCCGCCAGTTCGCCGGGAACCAGACCTGCTCCGGCACGGTTACGCGTCAGCGGTGCCATCACGATATGGTTGGAAAGCGTTATTGTCCCAAGATCATAGGGTTTAAATAGTGGTCGATTCGTCATGTTTATCCTCTTTGGCAGATGGTGGTTGTAGCCTCGACTTAATGATGATGATCATAATCATTAAAGTCAATTCTTTTGATTATGACCATCATCAATGTATACTTGGCCCTATATTTTGAGAGGATTGAAAAACATGAAAGTGTCAAAAGAGCAGGTTCGGGAAAACCGGATGCGCATTGTTGAAACGGCCTCAGAACTTTTTCGTGAGCGCGGTTACGATGGCGTGGGCGTCGCGGAACTGATGTCAGCTGCAGGCTTGACACACGGGGGGTTCTACAAGCACTTTGGCTCTAAGGCTGACCTGTTGTCAGAGGCGATGAGCTGCGGTTTTACACGATCCGCAGAAAGTACGGCAGGAGTGAACCGGGAAAAATTTATTCAATACTACCTCTCCCGACAACATCGCGATGATAGGGGAAAAGGGTGTGTCATGTCGGCACTGGGCACCGATACAGCCCGTCAGTCTGAGTCAATCAAAGCGACATTTGCAGCGGGAATTGAACGTCAGCTGGCAGTTTTGGGAAATGACAATGGAACACGCGCTGACCTGATAAATACCATTGCTCATCTTGTCGGCGCCCTGGTGCTATCCCGTGCTTGCCCGGATAATTCTGCTCTGGCTGATGAAATTCTGGAGGTGTGCTGCACACGCCTTCGCAGTCAGGATGACCATAAGGATTGAAGGTGCTGCAGCCGTTGCGATCATAGTCAGGGACAGCGCGCGCAGCAGTTTTTCACCCTCGAAAAACCCACGCGCGATGACATGAGCCAGAACTGCGGTGGATAGTTGAGGGGCGCTGACCATGTTTGTTTGCTGGGGAGGCACTCCCAAGCTTATTCCCTAATTTGAAAAATGACACGACCAGCGCAATTCTTTTTTAAACAGCAACAAAGGGTTTGATATGTCTGGAAAGCCAAAATTTCTCAGTTGAAGAATTAAAGAAGCCACAGCAACTTTCACGCTTAACACAACTGTCACAGGCTGTATCCCAGCTATTCTTAAAATCACTGATACTTTGTTTACAATATGGGCGAGTATCTGGATTCACGACACAAAGAGGCAAATTAAAAATTCTTACATCGATACCGTACAATTCAAAAACTTCAATTGCTGCAGAGAGTTCATCTTTATATTCCCAAGGATCGATAAATACCGTGTCGCGATTAAGCTTCGCTAAACCCATATTCTCCATTCCCATCAGTGCAACATGTTTCACAAAGAAAAGATTACGGCAAATGAATTCGGCAAGTGCCTTCAGATACGTTACTGTTACTTTGGTCAAAACAACACGCAGTTCGATGTTGATACCGTGTTTATAACAATTCAGCAGGCCAGCCATCGTTTGCTCAAAAGCCCCCTCGCACTGAACTACGTAGTCATGTATGTCTGAGACATGGCCAAATAGTGGTATTCCTGCAAGTAATTGATGTCCTCCGGCTTGAGCCAGACGGGCAGTGTAGTGCTCATTAGACAAATAACGGCCATTAGTCAGTAAATGGATTAATGTCTGCGGTGACCTGACCGAAATTCCCTCAACAATACGAAGTAATCCTTCCTTAAGCATGGTCGGTTCCCCACCCGTAATGCAAAATGTGGCAGGAAAATTTTCATTATCAATAAGTTCAAGTGTTTGCAGGATCCTTTGCTCAATAGACTCATGACTCCCCATCGATTGCGGTTTCGGTGGCTGCGGACACATGATGCAGAGGTTATTGCATGATTCTGTCACCAGGAATGCATTGTTTTGAGATCGGGCACGGAAATTGCGGTGAATACGTCCGCGTTCACTGATAGTGATAACATCGCCCTGACTGAATACTACATCCGAAGCGACAACAATTATCGGAACCGCATCCTGCAATTTAATGATCTCAAACCGAGGATCCTTGTTAGTACAAATTATTGCGCAAACATGGTGTAAGGGTGGCAGAGGTTCTTGCGTATGCGATGACAGGTAGAGAATCGTACCCGCCAGATCTGCATGCGTATCGGTCATAACTTTGCCAAACAACGGTGTACTTAAATGCAGAATGCTTTCTGCCTGCATAGAAAGAAAAAGTGTATCTTCAGCATACAACGTGTTCATTTCATTCCCCACTGCATCAACAGACGGCGGGTTTTTTCGTCACCTTCTGTGAATCTTTTAATCACCATAGTGATAATGCCTCTGTTTTTTAAACAGAAGTCATCTTTACCCGGATGCCCATACACTGAACCTGTCACCTGATATCGGCGGATCGGGTCGGCACCACAATAAGGGGCTAATGCACAGTCAGAACAAACCGGCAAGCAATCGTTCACGCCCGCGGCCGCCAGTTCTTGCATCACATCACCAAAGAAAAGATCTTCACGAGTGCTCTCAAAGATATTTCCCATTTTAAAGTGCTGATCGCCCATTTCCGCCATCATTCGACTTTCGTCACTTGGGTAAATATTTCCGTCATAGTTATATAACGTTACGCCAAAACCAGAGCCGCAGGGCGACTGAAGATCAACGAATCCCGTTGCCCACGGGGTCATAAGCTTTTTCATGATCAGGCTTGCATAAGATTCACGAAACCCGATTCCCTGTTGATTTAGAAGTATAATGTAATCGAGGCACTTCTCGTAAAAGTCCAAAAATTGCTCAGTGCTGTAGCCAATTTTGTGGAAATATTTATGGGCAAAACCATAGGGATTAAGCTCGCGAATAAATATGCTACGAAATCCATGTTTGACGTACTCATCAATGATCTCTTGCGGCATTTCCAGACTTTGACGGGTCGTTGTCATAAGGGCGCTTACCCTGTCGAAGGCATTACGCCGTTTGATCTTATCAAGAGTTGCGACTAATGCGCTCCAGGCACCTGTATTTCCATATCTGCGATTTTTGTCATGCAATTCCTGCGGGCCATCCAGTGAAGTACTGATTGAGAATTGATGTTCAATGAGAAAAGAAAGATCGTCATCATTCAGGTCACACAGGTTTGTGCAAACCACAAACTGAATATCCTTGTGTCTATTCTTTGCATTCACCAGTGCAACAGCTTGCCTGATAAGCGGCATATTAAGTGTTGACTCACCTCCCTGAAACTCCAGTGTTAGCTTATCCGAGGGCATCGATAAAAAGAGTTCGATGCTTTTTTCCATCACAGCCGGGCTCATGTCATAACGAGCCTGATCAGATTGGCAGCTTTTACGCGAAGCCTGGCAGTAAACACAGGAATTATTACAACGTATTGTAAGAACAAAGATATGCAACTGAGAGAAATTCTCGAGAAAAGCTTTTTTCGTTCTGTATCGTGAAGCCAGTAGTGCAATTTGGTTAGCATCTGCACACTCACTCACCATGTGCTTGGCCTTCAACTCATACCAAATCGCTTCATTTTCAATTTTCTCTTTTTTGGTCAGCGCAATAAGTTGTTCCTGCTCAAGACACATCCATTCGCCATAATCCGTCGAAAGGAAATAGCGTCCACTTTCGAGTAAGCTAAAACGAAAAGGAAGGAGTTGATATGTATCGCGGGTAAATTTTGAAGGTAACTGGATTTTAACGCTCATTTTTCATGATATCCTGTATGCTTAACTCGAGGATATTATTGAGGAATGTATGGATGATAAGTGCGCTTTCTGCTTGGTTTTCTTCCTTAACACGCATCGTAAGAAACATTTCTTCTCCAACCACATATTCAACGCTCATAAAGTCAGAGAATTGTTGGGCCATATCAGATAGGGCAGCCAGGGTATAAAACCCGTGATCTAATTTTATTTTCATGGAAATCACACAGCAGAGGTAAGAATATTAAGAGACGCATCCTGACATTCTGCATCAATAAGCATGATTGCTGGAGAAAAAGCTTTCCTTACGATTTCCTGATGTAAAACAGAGGTTTCCTGATAAATTATCTGTCGCATCTGATTTTCGTTAAGTGAGTTTAGGAATTTTTTTACCCCTGCACTAATATCCTGTTCGTTGCTATCTCCATTTTTATTATAAAAATAGATACCTGTAGTTTCATCCGCCACTTTTACAACGTGAACATAATAATGATCAGTAAATGCATAACACGTTTTCATTATCGCTTCACGGCTGTAAATTACCTTCCCCAGCGATAGCATAAAAAACTCACCCAATGCATTAACACCTTGTACGACATTCTCCATCATCATTGCCTTTTGAATTGGCCAGCTTAACAGCTGGCCTTGATTATTAGCACGTCGAACCTGGTGTGCATGAGTAGTGACTGGAATGGCTGGAATGGCTTGAGTGGCTGTAATGAGCTGCAAATACCAGCCCATCAAGCGATGGTTTAGCCATAATAATAGCTGTATTGGTCTGCTGTGGGGTATGATTAACCGTGGCTTGAGACTGATTCAAAGGGACATTCGTTCCACTGCTAGTGGATGCAATCGCTGGCATACTAACACCTGCTAAAACTCCGGCAACAATACTTGCAACAATGGGTGTGATGCTTTTATTCGAAAGTTCGTTAGCCGAACCTTTTACGACTTTTGGCAATACTTTCATTTTTAATCCCTACCAAAGATGAGAAGACAACATATTGCTGTCATGAATATGATAAATTATTGCCATGATTCTATCTGGGGTTATTTACATGAAGTATTTGATTTAAATCATATGAAAATCATTTATCAGGGTAAAGTGATATTGCTTATCATTTATTAAAATTAAAGGGTTATTAATAAATTGCATATAGTGAGCACGCTATGTTTTAGCAGCATCGGGAAAAACACGTGATTTATTCTTTCTTATTTAACTGTGTTACTAATAAATTATAAGGTGCGCTCTGCACTATTAAATTAAATTAATGTATAAATAGTTATCACCAGAGCAATATTGACTCCCTCTGAACCGTGCATTGTGGTTTTATACATGCCTGCTTATACCTTACATCCCTGACAACCACACACATTGGTTCGCTTGACCGATGAATCGGTTCTGTGGCTACATCGCCCTTGAACTGCTCATGAGCGGCGAGGGCTTTGAAATAGCTTTCCTCTCCAAGCACATTATCGATATGGGCTCGCAGCCTCCCATTAGTTTCTGCCGTAGTCTTTACGATGTACGGATCAGCCGCCGTACTCACGACAATGGCGAAAGCCGAACCGCCGGGGCATCGGTCTAAGTTACAACGCGAACCGCTTGCGGGTAGCTACACCGCTCAAACATAAAAAAACCGGGCAAAAGCCCGGTTTAACTTTCCAGTGCTGGCAGGAATCAGACGCCCTGCTCGGCAATATCCATCGCGAAGTAGGTCAGAATAATGTCTGCGCCCGCACGCTTGATTGCGCCGAGGCTTTCACGCACCACGGCGCGCTCATCGATAGCACCGGCCTGTGCGCCGAATTTTATCATCGCGTATTCACCGCTGACCTGATACGCCGCCAGTGGCAGACGTGAGGCTTCGCGGATGTCGCGGATGATATCCAGATAAGCGCCCGCCGGTTTAACCATCAGCGCATCGGCGCCTTCCTGCTCATCGAGCAAGGACTCGCGCACCGCTTCGCGGCGGTTCATCGGGTTCATCTGGTACTGCTTGCGGTTGCCTTTCAGCACGCTGCCACCCGCTTCACGGAAAGGTCCGTAGAGCGATGACGCGAATTTGGTGGAGTACGCCATGATCGAGGTGTCGATGAAACCGGCTTCGTCCAGCGCGCTGCGGATGGCCTGCACCTGACCGTCCTGTGCGGCGGAAGGTGCGATAAAATCAGCACCGGCGGCAGCGGCAACCACGGCCTGTCTGCCGAGGTTTTTCAGCGTGGCGTCGTTGTCTACGCCGTGATCGTGCAATACGCCGCAGTGGCCGTGCGAGGTATATTCACAGAAGCAGGTGTCGGACATCACGATCATTTCCGGAACAGTGTCTTTGCAGATACGCGCCATGCGGGCGACCAGACCGTTTTCGTTCCAGGTGTCGCTGCCGGTGGCATCCATGTGATGCGAAATACCAAAGGTCATGACTGAGCGGATACCGGCGCGGGCATAGCGTTCGATTTCAAATGCCAGACGGGATTCGGGAATACGAAGCACACCGGGCATGGCTTCGATGGGTACGTATTCAGAGGTCTCTTCTTCTACGAAAATCGGCAGTACCAGATCGTTAACGCTGAATTCAGTTTCCTGAAAAAGGCTGCGCATGGATTCGGACTGTCTCAGGCGGCGAAGGCGTGAGCTCGGGAACTGATTCGACATGAAAACTCCTAAAATTAATCTGTTGCGCTGAAATTTTTTAGAAACAGGAGCGCAGACAGTTCAGACGGCAGGAGGCGATGCAGCGCCGTCAGACGATGAAGCCCGTATTTTATAATAACTTTTAAACAAATGATGAACTTTCCGTGAGGAGATGTAACGTAGGCCGCATTTTTAGGCAGGCGATCCCCTAGCTGGGATCGCCCGAGGAAACGTTTATCCAAGTTTGATCTCACGATCCGCAGAAGCAATGGTTGAAGGCCGGTGGGCGATAAAAATGCGTGTGATATCAAGCTCGCTGATCGCCTGATTAATCCGCGCTTCGTTGTCCAGATCCAGATGGCTGGTGGCTTCGTCGAGGAACAGAATTGCCGGGCGTCGGTAGAGCGCACGGGCAATCAGCACCCGTTGTTTCTGGCCGCCGGAGAGGCTGCCGCCCAGTTCGCTGATCAGCGTTTCATAACCCATCGGCATCCGTTCAATATCCTCATGAATGTTGCAGCGCCGGGCGCAGTCAACGATGCGTTCTTCATCCTTTTGCTCGTCAAAGCTGGCGATGTTCTCGGCAATCGACCCGGCGAACAACGTATCATCCTGTAACACACAGGCGATACAGCTGCGGTAGTTGTTAAGCCCGGCGGTGGTGATATCCATGCCATTAATCAGGATCCGGCCTTCAGTGGGTGAGAGCAAACCGGTCATGATTTTCATCAGCGTGGTTTTGCCCTGCCCCGATGGGCCGGTGATCGCCACACTTTCTCCCGCGGCCACCGACAGGTTCAGGCCGTTGATCAGCGGCGCGGTCAGGCTGTCGTACTGGAACACCAAATCACGAACGTCGAGCGACGCCGCTTCGCCCGCCCGCAGCAGCTCACGTTCCGGCAATGATTTCTCGGTGTCGGTCAGCGCGATATCGGCAATACGGTCACGGTGCAGCGACAGCATTTTCAGCTGCAACATCATGTTCAGCAGATTAGCTGCACGTTCCGAGAACTGCCCGCGATAGGTGTTGAATGCGACGAACATCCCCAGCGTCATATGCCCGTCGATCACCTGGGTGGCACCCAGCCACAGCAACGCGACCTGATCGAGCGTGGCGATCAGCGTATTCCCGCCGGTAAACATCATTTCAAATTTGGTTTTACGCACCGTCGCATTGGCGTTATCAATATTCAGATTTAGCCAGAAGTTGGCGCGCGCTTTGGATAACCCCAGCGCTTTCAGCGTGCTGATGCCGTAAAGCGTTTCCATAAAGTGCGAACCGGCGCGTGCCCCTTTGACGATTTGCTCTTCCGAAACCTGACGATACGCGTTGTAAGTCGTCAGACGGAAAATCACATACACCGCCGTGCAGCCTAGAATCACCCAAATCAACCAGCCGCCGTACAACACCATCATCACGATAAGCCCCACCGACATAATGCCGTCGATAATGCTGTTGACCACGTTGGTGGTCAGCGTGGTGCGTAACGTATCGAGCGAAGTGAAACGCGACTGGATATCGCCGAGTTTGCGTTTTTCGAAGTAATCGAGCGGCAGTTTTAGCAGATGGTCGAACAGCCGCGCTTTCCACTGAACGTCGATAAGCGTGCTCATGACCAGCGACGTACAGGCGCGCAGCATACTGACGCCGGTGCGGAAAATGATGAAGAACAGCAGGCCGAGACAAATGAGCGTCAGTAAATCCGGGTCTTTCGCCGGGATCACGTGGTCCATCACCAGCTGCATCCCGACCGGCAGCAGCAGATTGACGGATTCAATCATCAGCGACAGACAGAAAATCTTGGCAAGCGCAGGAATAAGGCCGCTGACGTTGCCCATCATTTTGCGCAGATCGAGCCGGACGCGCGGCTTTTCAGAAGTGAAGCCGCTGTCCGGCCACAGCTCAAGCGCCACGCCGGTAAAATGTTCGGACACTTCGCGCAGGCCAAGAGAGCGGCGGCCAAACGCCGGATCGTGAATAATGACTTTGCCCTGTTTCACACCGACCAGTACCACGAAATGGTTGAGATCCCAGTGCAAAATGCAGGGCGTTTTCAGCGCGTTCAGTTCATCGATATCCAGCTTGAGTGCGCGGGATTTCAGCTCATTGGCAGTGGCGATGTCCATCAGTGTGCGCAGCGTCGCACCGCGTGAGGAAATACCGTAGCGCTGGCGCAGCGTTTGTAAATCCACATGTTTGCCGTGATAGCCACACACCATCGCCAGGCAGGCCAGCCCGCATTCGGCGGCCTCGGTCTGAATAATTTGCGGCACGCGGTGCCGCCAGCTGAAATGCAGGCGGTCAGCCAGTTCGCGAACGTTATCGAGATTCATTGATTGGCCCCACCACGCTTTTCTTCATGCTGTAATACGGAGAGAGCATCCACTGATATAGCGGTCTTTTCTCCAGAAAGAGGGTCGATTGCGCTTTCATTCCGCTGGATAAATTCAGCGTTTCGCCGTGCCAGTTCATGGCTTTTTTATCCAGCGACACAATCACTTTGTAATACGGCCCGCTGACCGTGCCGTTGGCGGTTCTTGGCGCGCTGGCGTAAGAATTCAGCTCCTGTTCAGACACCGGCGCGGAAGAGATCGATTCTACCTTGCCGGGAAACTGGCCATACTTTTCAAACGGATAGGCTTCGTAGCGGATGTTGATGTGCTCACCGGCTTTAACGTAAGGCACGCTTTCATTCGGCAGCCACGCCACCAGAAAGAACGGGGAGTTTTTCTCGGGCACCAGCTGCGCGAGACTGTCACCGGCGTTGACCATCTGCCCCGGCGTGACGCTTAGCGAGGAAATTTTGCCGGAGGTCGGGGCTGTTATCAGCAGCGAGCCTTTGGCATCCGCCTGCGCCAACTGGCGTTCGAGATCGTTGCGCTGATAGCCATACTGCGAGATCTGATTGTCAAAATCGGCGGCGCGGGTCACCAGTTCGCTGCGCAGATTCGTTATCTGCAACGCTTCCTGAATCGCCTGCGTGTTCAGGCTCTGGAACGAGGTTTGTTGCTGATAAAACAGGTAACGCTGGTTGTTCAGCTGATCGGTATTGATCAGCCCTTTCTTCTGATACGCGCCGTAGTTCTGCATACTTTTTTTCATCGCGTTCAGGCCTTCCTGCGCGGAATCCACCATGCTTTGCGAGACCTCATGCGCTTTCTGGTACTGATCCAACTGCTGTTGCAGGTTTTCCAGCGTTTCCTGCTTATTGTGCTGAAGCTGCACGATGATGGCGTCTATCTGCTCGCGCTGCTTTTTGATCGCCGCAAGCGTGGTGGTGCTGACATTCCCCGCCTGCGTCACCCGGCTGACATCAATCTCATACAGCGGCTGGCCTTTTTTTACCGGTTTGCCGGTATCGACAAACAGCTCTGTCACCACGCCCTGCTCCGGGCTGAACAGGTTAATGCTGTGCGGCTGTGTGATGATTTCACCGCTGACGTTAATGCGCCGCGTGTAGTTGGCGAAGATGAGGAAAATCAGGAGTGCGAAGATAAAAATGGCGGTCAGCGTGGTGACGATCCATAAAGGCCAGCCGGCGAGTAAAAGCGCTTTCCCCGCCCAGTGGCTTTGCTGATGTTCATTCACCTCTTTACGAAAGAGCATATTTACGCCCCCGGATGAACACCGTTTTTATGAACATAATGCAGATCTCTGAAAATAGGATCTGTGAAAGATAGCAGTCAATATTTTGGCTGCCACCGCGAATACTCTGAAACAGGCAAAGAAGATATTTACAACGGAAGATAATCGCGCAGAGGAATTAAAAGATCGTTATTGCGGATGGCACTGAGATATATTTTGGCGCTGATTTTTTACCCAAATCTTTATTAAGAAATTAATGAATTAAAATTAAATAACTTATAAAACAATTGGCTACAATTAAAATTCCACATAGGAGATTATTCCTAGTCAAATTCTTATCATGGTACTCTAGGCTTAATCCCTGTGAAGACATTGCGTAAAAATTATCTCCATAGCATTACTCAATGTTTTCATCCCCCCGATGCTTTGGTGATTAGAAAGCTTTGGGGACTGGCTTTAACAGATAAGAGGATGACCTAAGATGAAACAATTAACAGAACGTGATATCGAAATGGTTAATGGTGCGGGCTGGTCGGAAGATGTGAATAAAGTGGCTGACCGCCTGTCAAACTTTGGTCAGGACGCGGTAAGTGACACCAGTAATGCGGTGAACAAGGCGTATTCACAAATTTCCGACGGTCTTGCTAAAGCACAGAACTATCTGACCACCTAGTTTTCATGCTTCACAGGTGAACCAGAGTAAGACAGGCCCCCGCTTCGGCGGGGGCTTTTTTATGGTGATTGATAAGTGATCGAATATCAGACACCCGATTTCGTCTTATCGCTTTTTACCATGCTGTTTTTCAATTTTCCTATCAGCTCTTTGCGGAAATCACCCAGCTTCGGTTTATCGCCTTCCAGCCACGGCAGCGGGCGGCAAAGTTCCATGGTTTTGATACCCAGACGGGCGGTGAGCAAACCGGCACCGATGCCCTGAGCGGCACGGGCGGAAAGGCGCGCGGCCAGATCCTGCGACATCCAGTCCATCCCCACCTCACGCACCAGCTCGGACGCACCGGCGAAGGCCATATTCAGCAGCACTAACCGGAACAGGCGGATGCGGCTGAAGTAACCGAGTTCAATGCCGTACAGCACTGCAATGCGGTTGACCAGTCGCAGGTTACGCCAGGCGATAAACGCCATATCCACCAGCGCCAGCGGGCTGACGGCGATCATCAGCGCAGATTCCGCCGCTGAATGGCTGATTTCGCGCCGCGCCTGCGCATCCAGCACCGGCTGCACTAAACGGGCATAGAGCTCAACTACTTCGCGGTCGTTCTGCGTTTCATGTAGCGAGGCCTGCCAGCGTTGCAGCGCCGGATGGCTGTTATCCAGACCGGCCTGTGCTGCCAATTTTTCGCAAAACGCCCGTCCCTGCCCTAATCCGTGGCTGTGCATTAAATCACGGGCCATATCACGCTCGTCAGCGCGCTGGCGCAGACGGTATAAGCGCCGCCATTCAGTGACAATGGAGCCGACACCGGCGAACACGATAAGACCGCCCGCCGTGCAGGCACCGAGCGCTACCCAGTCCTGCTGGATCCACGCCTGATGCACCCATTGCACGCCCTGCGCCACGACGCTGATACCCAGCACCGCCACACCCAGACGCACCATTTTGCTCCACAGGCTGCGGCGCGGTTTCAGCGCACGGCTGAGCACCGCTTCGGCTTCGCCCTCTTCCTGTTGTTCATCAGTCTCAGCGGAAACAGGGATAAACCGCTCGGAAATGATCTCGTCGAACGCCTGCGCGGGGCGGAGAGCCGGTTCAACCGGCGCTTTTAATTCCGTTTCAAAATCGATACGCGGTTTTAAAGGTGCGCTCATCGCATTTTATCTCCCAATAAAAACTCCATCACCGCGTCCAGACGAATGTGCGGCAACGGCTGGTCCACGCTCATCTCGCGCGGACGGAACTCGTCAAAATGGAACCCCTGTTGCTGCCAGAACGCATGACCCGGCAGACGCGCCGGGACTTCGCCGGGAAAGACGGTCAGCGGTGCGCCATCAGCCAGCCGGTGGCCTTTCAGCGCGGGCAGACTTTGCCCCTGATATTCCACCAGCCCGGTTTCGGTTGCCTGTACCGAGGCAAGCCCGGCGCAGTCCATGCTGATGCCTTCGAACGCGGCGTTCTGCCACGCTTCCTGCACCAGCTGCTGCAACAGTGACACCAGATTAGCGTGCTGATCGCCGGTAATGTGGTCGGCTTTAGTGGCGGCAAACATCAGTTTATCGATGCACGGATTAAACAGGCGGCGGAACAGCGTGCGCTTGCCGTAATGAAAACTCTGCATCAGCTGGGTCAGCGCCAGACGCATATCGTTAAACGCCTGCGGCCCGCTGTTGAGCGGCTGGAGGCAATCCACCAGCACAATCTGCCGGTCAAATCGAACGAAATGCTCTTTGTAGAACCCTTTCACGATGGTCTGGCAGTAATAGTCAAACCGCGCGCGCAGCATGCCGAGGTTGCTGTTTTTATCTGCCTGCGCCAGCTGGGCATCGGTGTACTGATGCATTTCCGGCCACGGGAAGAACTGTAACGCAGGTGCACCGGCCAGATCGCCCGGCAGAACGAACCGCCCCGGCTGGATAAAGTGCAGTCCTTCGGTTTTGCAGCGCACCAGATAATCGGTGTAGGCCTGCGCAATCGCGCCCAGCAGATTTTCATCGGCCGGTGCCAGCGGATCACATTGCTCACACAGGGTCAGCCAGGGTTTCGCCCATTCGGCGCGATCGCCCTGTAACAGCCCCGCCATCTGGCGTGACCAGTCGAGATAGTTTTGCTCCAGCATAGGTAAATCCAGCAGCCATTCGCCAGGATAATCAACAATCTCCAGATATAACGTGGAAGTATCTTTGAAGTGGCGAAGCAGGGAGTCGTTGGAGCGATAGCGCAGTGCGAGACGGATTTCGCTGACGCCGCGGGTGGGCGTCGGCCACGCAGGCGGCGTGCCGAACAGCGACGCCAGACCTTCATCATAAGTAAACCGCGAAACGCCCAGATCGCGCTGGGGCACGCGCTTTACACCGAGCAGACGCTCTTCGCGGACAGCCGAAAACAGCGGCAAACGCGCGCCGCTGTGCATATGTAAAAGCTGGTTAACGAAGGCGGTAATAAAAGCGGTTTTTCCGCTGCGGCTCAACCCGGTGACGGCCAGCCGCAGATGCCTGTCCATGCCGCGATTGATCAGTGAATTAAAGTTGTTTTGTAGTCTTTTCATTGCTCTCCCTGGCGTAGCGCCCAAACAGCGCGGTCAAAATTCGTTTGAATAACGGTTCTAATAATAGTGCTAAAACGTAACGAACGGGTCCTTTTGCTACCACGCCCAGCACGCGGGCTGCCAGCCCGGCAGGACCAAACGTCAGCGCCAGCGTCACAATCACGCTGAAGATCTTCGACAGCAGGCTGCTTTTACCCGGCAGCGAGGAATTCAGATAACGGGTCATAAAGATTCCTTAAGCGGGACGTGGAAAGGAAATTGGCAACCGGCGCGACGTCCGGCGGCCAGAAGCTTTTTTAGAGCTGACGGAAACGGCTGCGTACGCCAAAGGTTTCCGAGGTAACATAACGCTCCACCTGGCGTAACCGCTGCTCGCTGGCTTTCAGCTCGCGGTCGGCTTCTTCCAGCAGGTTGCGCGGCGAAGGCGCAGTTTCACCTTCATATTCGCTGGCGGGCACCGGATCCAGCACATAGCTGAGAATGATGTACGCCACCACGGTGAACATAAACAGGCCGAAGAAAATCGACAGCACCGCCATGATCCGTAGCAGTTTTACCGGAACACCCAGATAGTGTGCCAGCCCGGCAAGTACGCCTTTAACCACGCCCTCTTCCGGCACGCGGTAGAGTTTTCGTTCAGACATTCGGCTCGCCATTATGATTGCCTCCAGCCCGGATGTTCAGAATCCAGAATTTCTTCCAGCGCCTGAATACGTTCGCGCATACGCTGCGCATCTTGCGTCAGGCTGGAGAGATTTTGCATCTCATGCTGACTAAGCTGAGTGCCATTTTGCTGGCGATTGCTGTAGTGAAGCCACAACCAGACAGGCGCCACGAATAAAACGAAAATGGTCAGCGGAATGGCTAAAAACAGGAAGCTCATTGTCTCTCCTTATGAGTCTTTTTAGTGCCGGTGAAGGCGTTTGTCCTGCAATGTGAACCTGCCCGCAGGCAGGTCCATCGACGGCTATCGTTAGCGATTACGCGTCTTTACTGACGTTCATTTTCGCTTTCAGAGCCGCAATCTGCGCACTGATTTCATCATCGGCTTTCAGATCGGCGAACTGCTGATCCAGCGATTTCTTTTTGCCGATACCCACGGTTTCCGCTTCCGCTTCCATGTGATCGATACGACGCTCAAATTGCTCGAAACGCGCCATCGCTTCATCAATCTTACCGCTGTCGAGCTGGCGGCGAACGTCACGGGAAGAAGACGCAGCCTGATGACGCAAGGTCAGCGCCTGTTGACGGGCACGGGTTTCGGTCAGTTTGCTTTCCAACTCGCCGATTTCCGATTTCATGCGATCCAGCGTTTCTTCCACCACGGTCACTTCATTTTTCAACACCGCGACCAGATCGGACAGTTTCTGTTTTTCGATAAGCGCCGCACGCGCCAGATCGTCTTTATCTTTACGCAGCGCCAGTTCGGCTTTGTCCTGCCATTCGTTCTGCTGAGACTCGCCCTGATCGATGCGGCGGATCAGCTGTTTCTTTTCTGCCAGCGCACGGGCAGAGGTTGAACGCAACTCCACCAGCGTGTCTTCCATTTCCTGAATCATCAGACGAACCAGTTTTTGTGGATCTTCTGCTTTATCCAACAGCGTGTTGATGTTGGCGTTAATGATGTCAGCGAAGCGAGAAAAAATACCCATAATCGAAATTCCTCTTTGATTCTGTTGGCATCCGGCCTCAGCCGGTTTTAAGGTGTCCGGCCAATCTGTTACCGGTTAAAGCAGCCGTCATTGATGACTTGCCGCAGTAAACCTATATCAGGATCCGTGCCAACTTTTTCCAATCATTATCTTCATGAATAAATTGAATTTTTTATTTTCTACTCTGCTATGCTTATTTTTCGAGATGACTATTTTCACCAAGTGTTAGTGTAATTCACCACACAAGGAAAGCCTGATGACTGATAATACAGACAATTTACTCGGCGAAGCCAATGCCTTTATAGAGGTACTGGAACAGGTTTCGCAGCTGGCGAAGCTCAATAAGCCGGTGCTGGTGACCGGCGAGCGCGGCAGCGGCAAGGAGCTGATCGCGCATCGTTTGCATTATCTGTCACCGCGCTGGCAGGGGCCGTTCATCTCCCTTAACTGTGCTGCACTCAATGAAAATCTGCTGGATTCCGAACTGTTCGGCCACGAAGCCGGTGCATTTACCGGGGCGCAGAAACGCCATCTCGGGCGCTTTGAGCGCGCGGACGGTGGCACGCTGTTCCTTGATGAGCTGGCGACGGCGCCGATGCTGGTGCAGGAAAAACTGCTGCGGGTGATTGAGTACGGACATCTGGAGCGCGTCGGCGGCAGCCAGCCGTTGCAGGTCGATGTGCGGCTGGTGTGCGCGACCAATGATGATTTACCGGCGCTGGCGGAGGCGGGAAAATTCCGCGCTGACCTGCTCGACCGCCTGGCCTTTGACGTAGTGCAACTGCCGCCGCTGAGAGAACGCCAGCAGGACATCATGTTGCTGGCCGAACACTTCGCCATACAGATGTGCCGCGAGCTTTCGTTGCCTTTATTTCCCGGCTTTACCGATGGCGCTCATGACACGCTGATGACTTACCGCTGGCCGGGCAACATCCGCGAGCTAAAAAACGTTGTTGAACGCTCGATGTACCGTCACGGTACCAGCGAAATTCCGCTCGACAATATTATCCTCAACCCGTTTGCGCGCCGCAATGAACCTGAGCGACAGACTGAGAGCGAAGAGCAATCTGCTCTGCCCGCGTTGCCGCTGGATTTAAAACAATGGGTGACCGGTCAGGAAAAAAATCTGATCGAGCAGGCGCTGCGGCAGGCGCGTTTCAATCAGCGCAAGGCGGCCGGCTTGCTAAACGTGACATATCATCAGTTACGCGGAATGTTGAAGAAGCATGGGATACAGGTTAATTCGCAGGAAGATGACTGAATTTCAGGCAAAAAAAAGCCAGCACCCGAGCTGGCTAAGTAATTCTGGAAGCAATGTGAGCAATGTCGTACCTCGCGATTAACGCCCCTGGCGGGACACCTCTCGTTCGGTGAAAAGAATGATAATGGTTCTCAGTATCGTCTGTAAAGCACTTTGTTGAGAATATTTCTCATTACCACATCAACAATAAGACTACTCTTTGAACAACCCTGAGGTCGTTAAGGGCTCCCCTGATTACCCTCTGGCCCGACTGCCGGGCAATTTTTGCGCGATGTGCCGCAGGAATACACGGTGTTTCGCGCAATGGATTGGGGTACCTCGCAGAGTACGGTACACTTAGGGCATTGCACCTTAACTTTGAAGCCTTTATGCGTCGTTTAACTTTGTGGATACTTTTATTGAGCGGCCTGTCCACAGCAGTATTTGCTGAGACCGCCCCAACGCACGGCAGCCCGCCGGTCGTCAGTGCACCGAATAAAGATATTCGCCAGAGTGGCTTTGTCTATTGCGTCAACGGAATGATCAATACGTTTAACCCGCAAAAAGCCAGCAGCGGGCTGATCATTGATACCCTCGCGGCACAGCTGTACGACCGCCTGCTGGACGTTGATCCCTATACCTATCGTCTGATCCCGGAACTGGCCCAAAGCTGGGAAGTCCTTGACGAAGGTGCGACCTACCGTTTCCATTTGCGCAAAGACGTGCCTTTCCAGAAAACGGGCGGGTTCTCACCGACGCGTAAGATGAATGCCGACGACGTGGTGTTCAGCTTCCAGCGCATTATCGATCCGAATAATCACTACCACGCCGTCAATGGCGAAGAGTATCCCTATTTCGACAGTTTGCAGTTTGCGAAAGCCATTAAGAGCATTAAGAAGCTTGATGATTCGACGGTGGAGTTTCGGCTGAATAATCCTGACGCCTCCTTCCTCTGGCATTTGGCGACGCACTACGCACCCGTGCTTTCAGCCGAATATGCGGCGAATCTGCAAAAAGCCGGTAACGAAGAAGAGATCGACCGTCAGCCGGTTGGCACCGGGCCGTTCCAGCTGAGCGAATATCGCACCGGTCAGTACGTTCGTCTGGCACGCAATGGCCAATATTGGAAAGGCACACCTCGCATGGCGCAGGTGGTGATCGACATGGGCGTCGGCGGGACAGGACGGTTATCCAAACTTCTGACCGGCGAATGCGACGTGCTGGCCTATCCCGCCGCCAGTCAGTTGTCGATTCTGCGCGAAGACCCTCGTTTACGCCTCTCACTGCGACCGGGCATGAACGTGGCATATCTGGCGTTTAATACCAACAAAGCTCCGCTAAACGATCCGCGAGTCCGTCAGGCAGTGGCGCTTTCTATTAATAATCAGCGCCTGATGCAGTCGATTTATTACGGCACCGCTGAAACTGCCGCTTCTATTTTGCCGCGCGCCTCCTGGGCGTACGACAGTAACGCGCAGGTCACAGAATACAATCCGAAAAAAGCACAGCAAATCCTGAAAGATTTAGGGCAGGAAAAGCTGACGCTGCATTTGTGGGTGCCCACGGCTTCTCAGTCGTTTAACCCGAGCCCGCTAAAAACCGCAGAACTTTTGCAAGCTGATCTGGCGCAGGTCGGCATAAAAGTAGTGATCGTGCCGGTCGAAGGCCGTTTTCAGGAAGCCAGGCTGATGGAGATGAACCACGACCTGACGCTTACCGGCTGGTCGACGGACAGTAACGATCCTGACAGTTTCTTCCGGCCGATGCTCAGTTGTGCGGCGATCCATTCGCAGACCAACTATGCTCACTGGTGTGACCCGAAATTTGATGAACTGCTGCGCCAGGGCTTACTCTCACAGCAACTTTCTCAGCGCATTGAGTTTTATCAGCAGGCGCAAAAAATTCTTGAGCAACAGTTACCGGTTCTGCCGCTGGCCTCCTCCCTGCGCCTTCAGGCTTATCGTTACGATATAAAAGGTCTGGTGTTGAGTCCGTTTGGCAATTCCTCGTTTGCCGGTGTGTTTCGCGATGATGAAGGAAGGAAGGCACCATGATCATCTTCACGTTACGTCGAATCCTTTTACTGCTGGTGACGTTGTTTTTCCTTGGTCTGGTGGCGTTTAGCCTGAGCTATTTTACGCCCAACGCCCCACTGCGCGGTGCGTCGCTGTGGGATGCTTATCATTTCTACTTCACCAGCTTATTCCAGCTGGATTTTGGCGTTTCCAGTATTAACGGCGAAAGCATTACCTACCAGCTCCAGTCCGTATTTCCGGCGACCATGGAACTTTGCATTCTGGCGTTTGCGCTGGCGTTAATCGTCGGTATCCCGCTTGGTATTCTGGCGGGAGTCATGCGCGGTAAGTGGCCGGACGTGGCAATCAGCAGTCTTGCACTTCTCGGTTTTTCCATTCCGGTATTCTGGCTGGCAGTGTTGCTGATGCTGTTCTTCTCGCTCCAGCTTGGCTGGCTGCCAGTTTCCGGGCGGCTGGACTTGCTTTATCAGTTGAAAACCGTCACTGGCCTGACGTTGATTGATGCCTGGCTGTCAGATTCTCCCTATCGCCATGAGATGATTGTCAGCGCCGTCCGCCATATGATTTTACCGATTGCCGCGCTGGCTGTGGCCCCGACCACTGAGGTGATCCGCCTGATGCGAATTTCAACCGACGAAATTCTGGCTAAGAACTATGTGAAAGCGGCCGCGACGCGCGGTTTATCCCGCTTCACCATTATCCGCCGCCATGTGCTGCACAATGCACTACCGCCGATCATTCCGAAACTCGGGCTGCAATTTTCCACCATGCTGACACTGGCGATGATCACCGAGGTTGTCTTCAACTGGCCTGGTATTGGGCGCTGGCTGATTAACGCCATCCGCCAGCAAGATTACGCCGCAATCTCTGCGGGCGTCATGGTGGTCGGTTCGCTGGTGATTGTGGTTAACGTGTTCTCAGACATTTTGGGCGCACTGATGAATCCATTGAAACATAAGGAATGGTATGCCCTTCGATAACGTATACCGCGAAAAACAGGTTCCCAGCCCGCTGCGCCACACGTGGGGGATTTTCTATCGTGACACGCTGTCGATGATCGGTTTCTACGGCGTCATCGGGTTGCTGTTTCTGTGTGTTTTCGGCCATTTGCTGGCGCCGTATGCACTGGATCAGCAATTTTTAGGGTATCAGCTGTTACCGCCTTCGTGGTCGCGATACGGGAATGTCGGCTTCTTTCTGGGCACTGACGATCTGGGCCGTGATCTGCTGAGCAGAATACTGACCGGCGCGGCGCCGACCATCGGTGGTGCGCTGGTGATTACGCTTGCGGCGTCGCTGTGCGGCGTAATTATCGGCGTGCTTGCCGGGATTTCGCGCGGGCTAAAATCGGCCATTCTCAATCACGTGCTTGATACGCTGTTATCGATCCCTTCCCTGCTGCTGGCCATTGTAGTGGTGGCTTTTCTGGGCCCAAAACTCGAGCACGCGATGCTGGCCGTGTGGCTGGCGCTGCTGCCACGCATTTCACGCACCATTTACAGCGCGGTACACGACGAGCTGGAAAAAGAATACGTCGTCGCCGTGCGTCTGGACGGTGCCTCGACCTGGCAAATCCTGCGTTACGCGGTGTTACCGAATATTGTCGCGGTGCTGGCAACCGAGTTTACCCGCGCGCTGTCGATGGCCATTCTGGATATCGCCGCGCTCGGCTTCCTTGATTTGGGTGCGCAACTTCCGTCTCCGGAATGGGGCGCCATGCTCGGAGATTCACTGGAGCTGGTGTATGTCGCGCCGTGGACGGTGATGCTGCCGGGCGCCGCGATCCTTATCAGCGTACTGCTGATCAACCTGCTGGGTGACGGTGTGCGTCGGGCGATCAATGCGGGGGTGGAATAATGCCGTTACTTGACATCCGCAATCTGACCATCGAATTTATGACCTCCGAGGGCCCGGTTAAAGCGGTAGATCGCGTCAGCATGACGCTCAACGCCGGTGAAATTCGCGGGCTGGTGGGCGAATCCGGTTCGGGAAAAAGTCTGATCGCCAAGGCCATCTGCGGCGTGACTAAAGATAACTGGCGCGTTACCGCTGACCGGATGCGCTTTGACGATATCGATCTGTTGCAACTGACCCCGCGCGAACGCCGCAAGCTGGTCGGCCAGAACGTGTCGATGATTTTTCAGGAACCTCAGTCCTGTCTGGATCCTTCAGAGAACATCGGGCGACAGCTGAGTCAGGCGATCCCCGGCTGGACCTATAAAGGTCGCTGGTATCAGCGTTTCCGCTGGCGCAAATATCGTGCCATCGAGCTGCTGCACCGCGTTGGCATTAAAGATCACAAAGACATTATGGCCAGTTATCCGTATGAACTGACCGAAGGCGAATGCCAGAAAGTGATGATCGCCATTGCGCTGGCCAATCAGCCGCGCCTGCTGATTGCCGATGAGCCTACCAACGCCATGGAACCGACCACGCAGGCGCAAATTTTCCGCCTGCTCGCGCGCCTTAATCAGAACAATAACACCACGATTTTATTGATCAGCCACGACCTGCAAATGATGAGCAAATGGGCGAACCGTATCAACGTGTTGTACTGCGGGCAGACGGTCGAAAGTGCGACCTGCGAAGATCTGCTGGCGACTCCCCATCATCCCTACACGCAGGCGTTAATCCGCGCGATGCCTGATTTCGGCCGTTCGATGCCGCACAAAAGCCGGCTGAACACACTGCCCGGCGCTATCCCTTCGCTGGAACATTTGCCGATCGGCTGCCGTCTTGGGCCACGCTGCCCTTATGCTCAGAAAAAATGTATTGAGACACCGAGCCTGCGTCTGGCGAAAACCCACGCCTATGCCTGTCACTTCCCGCTGAATATGGAGGAACAATAATGGCTCAAACCTTGCTCGAAGTTCGTGACCTGAGCAAAACGTTCCGTTATCGCACCGGGTTGTTCCGCAAAATGAATCTTGAAGCGGTTAAACCCGTCAGCTTCACGCTGAGGGAAAAACAGACGCTGGCGATCATCGGCGAAAATGGTTCAGGAAAATCCACGCTGGCGAAAATGCTGTCAGGTATGGTGGAACCCAGCGGCGGTGAAATCCTGATTGACGATCATCCGCTG
The DNA here is from genome assembly GCF_057290995.1 of Rahnella sp. 1L-D-7-B-C2. Classification (NCBI taxonomy): domain Bacteria; kingdom Pseudomonadati; phylum Pseudomonadota; class Gammaproteobacteria; order Enterobacterales; family Yersiniaceae; genus Rahnella; species Rahnella sp. 1L-D-7-B-C2. The sequence goes on from NZ_JBXAVQ010000002.1 coordinate 279,733, forward strand.
GCGTTTCGCGACTATCGTTTTCGCAGCCAGCAGATCCGCATGATTTTTCAGGATCCGAGCACCTCGCTCAATCCGCGCCAGCGAATCGGCCAGTTGCTGGAAGCCCCGTTGCGTCTGAACAGTGAAATGGATGCCCAGCAGCGTGAGCAGCGTATTAACCAGACGTTACGTCTGGTGGGCATGTTGCCCGATCACGCCAACTACTATCCGCATATGCTCGCCTCCGGGCAAAAGCAGAGCGTCGCCCTCGCCCGCGCGCTAATCCTGCAACCGAAAGTGATTGTTGCCGATGAAGCGCTGGCGTCGCTGGATATGTCGATGCGCTCACAGGTGATTAATATGATGCTCGAGTTGCAGGAAAAGCAGGGAATTTCGTACATCTATGTGACACAACACCTCGGCATGATGAAACATATCAGCGATCAGGTACTGGTAATGCATGAAGGTGAAGTGGTTGAGCGCGGTAATACTGCCGAAGTGCTGGCTGCACCGTTGCATGACCTCACCAAACGACTGATTTCCAGTCACTTCGGTGAGGCGCTGACCGCAGATGCCTGGCGGCGCGATGGTAACGGTCGTTGAGAACAGGCGATAAGCAGTTTCTGAATAAAGCGGTATCAGGCAACTGATGCCGCTTTTTTTGACAATAACGGTATAAATTGTCGTCATTAATAGAATCGACTGTTATTTCTACGGCTTTCTATTCCATTTCGCTATGATTTATCGCTTAACATTATTTTATCTCGACACAAGGATAAGCAACGATAGGGTCTGTAAATTTGCCTGAGGTATCAGGCTTGAAGCAAAGGACCCGATCATGGAACAACAACGCAAGGCCGCGCACAGCGGCTGGTATCACGAAACTCAATGCAGCCTGCAGGGTCATCTGCCGCTAAATCCGCATGCTGCGTTGGCACAGGATCGCTTTCTGCTCGGGCAAGATGCACAACTCGACCCGACGCTGCGTTCGCTTTTCCATGAGCGTCAGGGATTACTTAATGCCTCCCGAGCCTGTTACGACGTGCTTTTTCCCGACAGTTTGAAGGTTTCCCGCACCGAGACATTATCTCTATATGACCGGCTGAGCAGCGCGCTGACCGTCGCGCAGGTTAGCGGCGTACAGCCACTTTGTAGCCATTACGCCGCACGCCTCGCCCCGCTCTCCAGTCCTGACGCCTCCCGTGAAAGCAACATCCGCCAGACCCATATAACTCAGTTCGCCAGATTACTCGCAACCCAGCCGACCTTAATTACTGCGCCTATGCTGAGCCAGCTCAATGACGTCGGCCTGAGCACACAGGACATTGTGACCTTTACTCAGCTGATCGGTTTTGTGAGTTATCAGGCACGCGTACTGGCAATTTTGAACGGACTTCGCGGCCGGGCGGCAGCGGTATTGCCGGGCTTCCCTTCTCCGGAAGGTTGCGAGCAGAAAGGGTATTCTCTGGCGATGTTGCAATGGTCCTCGCGGCTCCCGGAAGTCGCTCCCGAAAGTGCCAGTCAGCATCAGCAGGATGTGCTGGATTTGATTGCACCGGACGCCCGCTCTTCTTCTTTCTATACCTTGCTGGTACACAACGCCGATGCACTGAGCGAATTCTCCGCCGTATTTAACAACGTTATGCAGGCGGGTGAGCGCCCGAAAGCCGCGTGGCGCGAACTCGCGGCGGTGGCCACTTCAGAGCTTAATGGGTGTTTGTACTGCGCGGGGATCCACGGCCGGTTGTATCTGGAAGCTGAAGGCCGTGCGGAATTAATCGAACAGCTGTTTGAAGCCACTTATCGTGATGACGTGGTTGATGCAGTTTCGCAGAAACAGGCCGGCAGCGCAGAAGCGGCCTTGCTGGAAAGCGTGATTGCCCTGACCCGTACTCCGGAGCGTTTTGATGCGCGGCTGCTGCACGGGCTATCTGACGCGGGTTACACTGCCACGCAATCTCTGGATATTTTGCTGACGGCCGCGTTGTTTAGCTGGTCGAATCGTCTGATCCAAACGCTGGGCGATACATTGAGTCAATAATCGGCTAATTTCCATACTTTCTCACTGATGCTTTAATCTTCAACTCCGGCAGGATTTTCCCCTGCCTGAGACTTCAATTGTAAATGCCCCCACCGTTTAACCGCTCTAAGTCGTACTAATCTTATTTTCAATCGGAAATTTAGTGTTAAAACGAGAAGCAGATCACATTACGCTATTTATCGTTTTCCACCGTCCTTCCCCATCCTGTCTTTCGTGGATAAAGTAACGCACAGGCACGCATAAGCAGAGTTATTCACTGCATATTCAATTGTAATGAGTGAATACAGCCACCTTTAAACCCTCTGAAAAAACAAAACATATATGCATTTAGAGATGATTATTCATACAACATATTCGCATTGCCTATTTCAAAAACATAAACGTTAATTCTGCATAACATTTCGAACACAGTTTAATCAGGACGGAAAAGTTATATGTAACCGAATATGTCAAACTCCTTGCCTCATTTACGAAGATAGTGAACATTACCTGCCGTCATCCCATCTTATAACAATGCAAAGGGTGCTTAATTCGCGCCACTTATGCGTTTCCGCCATACGGCCGGAAGGAATAAACAGAGGTACGAGTGTCAACTGCAAACAAAACACCTAACAACGAAAGCGTGAGTCTGAACGCCTTCAAACAGCCAAAAGCGTTTTACCTGATTTTCTCCATCGAACTTTGGGAACGTTTTGGTTATTACGGCCTGCAAGGGATCATGGCAGTTTACCTGGTCAAGCAACTTGGCCTGAGTGAAGCCGAATCGATCACCCTGTTCTCATCCTTCAGTGCGCTGGTCTACGGCTTCGTGGCTATCGGTGGCTGGTTGGGTGATAAAGTGCTGGGTTCCAAACGCGTAATCGTGCTGGGTGCGATTGTGCTGGCGCTGGGTTATTCCTTCGTTGCGTATTCCAACCACGAAGTTTTCTGGGTTTATCTGGGTATGGCGACCATCGCCGTTGGTAGCGGTCTGTTTAAAGCAAATCCATCCTCATTGCTTTCTACCTGCTACGAAAAAGATGACCCGCGTCTTGATGGCGCATTCACCATGTATTACATGTCAGTTAACATCGGTTCGTTCTTCTCGATGCTTGCCACCCCGTGGTTAGCCGCGAAGTACGGCTGGAGCGTCGCGTTCTCTCTGAGCGTCGTCGGTATGCTGATCACTATCGTGAACTTCATGTTCTGCCGCAAATGGGTAAAACGTCAGGGTTCAAAACCGGACTTCGAACCGTTGCAATTCCAGAAGCTGCTGATGGTATTGGTCGGCGTTGTAGCGCTGGTGTTCATTTCCAGCTGGCTGCTGCATAACCAAACCATCGCACGTATGGTTCTGGCTTTGGTTTCTGTGGGTATCATCATTGTCTTTGCGAAAGAAACTTTCGCGATGAAAGGAATTGCACGTCGTAAGATGATTGTGGCCTTCCTGCTGATGATGGAAGCCGTTGTATTCTTCGTTCTGTACAGCCAAATGCCAACTTCCCTGAACTTCTTCGCGATCCATAATGTGGGTCACGATCTGCTGGGTATCAGCTTCCAGCCAGAGCAGTTCCAGGCACTGAACCCGTTCTGGATCATGGTTGCCAGCCCGCTGCTGGCCGCGGTTTACACCAAAGTCGGTGACCGTATGCCAATGCCGCACAAGTTTGCGATCGGTATGGTGTTATGTTCCGGTGCATTCCTGGTGCTGCCGTGGGGTGCAAGCCTCGCGAACGAACACGGTATCGTCTCCGTTAACTGGCTGGTACTGAGTTATGCGTTGCAAAGTATCGGTGAGCTGATGATTTCTGGTCTGGGTCTGGCGATGGTGGCACAGCTGGTTCCGCAACGTCTGATGGGCTTCATCATGGGCGCATGGTTCCTGACAACCGCTGCTGCGGCAATTATCGCAGGCTACGTAGCGAACCTGACCGCCGTTCCGGCGGATATCGAAGATGCCCACGCGTCTCTGGCGATTTATAGCCACGTGTTCCTGCAGATTGGTATTGCGACCGCTGTGATTGCCCTGCTGATGCTGGTGACCGCGTCTAAATTGCACCGCATGACCCTCGATCGCGACACTGACGAAAAACAACCTGAACTGTCTTCTGCGCAATAATCGCAGAGAGCTTTTGATGATGGTTGACGAACGCCTCCTCCGGGAGGCGTTTTTTTTTGGAGTAATTTAGCAAATGTGTTCATTGTGTTAGGATTGTGTAAGTTAAAACTTACCGAACCGGGTCTTTTCTGATGAGCCAGAATTACAGCAAATACGAACAACTCACCCGTTATCTGGCTGCGGATATACTGAAAAACAAAAAGTCATTTTCCTGGCGACGCATCATTGTCAGGTGTATTAAACAGCCTCATCACCGGTATATCTTTTGGTGGCGGATTGCGAGTTATCTCTATTCCACCGACAGCCATTTTTGTAAAAGCCGCGCACGTAAGATCAATTTCTCACTTATCAAAAAGTACAGCATTGAAATTATGCTGGGTGCGCAAATCGGAGAAGGAATCAGACTGCCTCATTTCACGGGCATTGTGATTAACCCTTATTGCGTTATAGGTAACAATGTCCGGATCCGGCAAAACACCACCATCGGTATCAAAGAGGATGTCGGCGGCACAAGCGTGTGCATTGGCGATAATGTGGATATCGGCGCGAATTGCTGCATCATAGGTAACGACATTACTATCGGCAAAAATGTCGTTGTCGGGGCGATGTCTTATATCAATAAAAGCATCCCGGAAAACGCAGTTTGCTATACCGAGAAAACGACTAAAATCATCATCCAAACCTGATATTTCAGTATCGCACTCACCCCAAATAATAGCGCCCCTTCCCACCCTGTTTAGCCCGGTACATCGCAGCATCTGCACGGGCCATCAGGGTTTCTGGCATCAGCGGCTGACGCGCACGCCCGACGGCGACGCCGATACTCGCAGACAGCGCCACCGGTATACCGGCTACTTTTTCCACCGAACCGAGCGCGCCTATCAGATCGATACAGATACGGCTTACGTCTGTTTCAGTGTTGCCCAGATGAGTCAGTAAAACGGTAAATTCATCGCCCGCCAGACGTGCGACCATATCCTGTGAACGCAAATTGTCGCGCAGGGTATGCCCGAAAAATTTAAGAACCAAATCGCCAAATTCGTGCCCATAGGTGTCGTTGTACGCTTTAAAATTATCAATATCCAAAAAAAGCAATGCGATATCTTTGTCTGCCTTTTCTTGTTGTCTGGCAGCGTAAATCAGAGACTGTTGAAATGCCCGGCGGTTTGGCAGGCCGGTCAGGGAATCATGGTTAGCTTCGAACTCCAGCTGAGCCTGAAGTTTCTTTATCTCGGTGATATCTGTTGAGAGCCCATAATAGCCGTTACGCACATCATCGCAGGGAATAAGTGTTGTGTGTAAAACGCCGCCCATCCCGTGACCTGAATCCGCAGGCAATTCAATTTCATAGCTGACGGTCTGTCCCTGTAAAACCTGGCGGATAAAGGGCTGAATGACCTGATAACTCGCGTAACCCACCACATCGCGCACCTGCTGCCCGCGGACTTTTTCCTCTTCCACACCGTACCAGTTGGCATGGAAGTGATTCACAAAGGTGTACTGCTCACTGGCATCCACATGGCAGATTAGCGCAGGAATGTTATCGGTGATTGCGCGCAGACGGTTTTTACTTTCGGTGAGTTCCCGCTCACGCGTCAGACGCTGAGCAATTTCCTGATGCAGCTGGTCCATTGCTACCTGTAGTTCGATGGTCCGCGCAGCGACCCGTCGCTCAAGATCCCCCTGGAGCGAATACAGCGCCTGTTCGATGTGCTTACGCTCGGTAATATCGCTGATGACCACGATGTAGTGATGTGCTTCGCCTGCGGCGTTGCGCACCAGCGAGGCGGTGAGCGTGACCCAGAGCGTGCTGCCATTGGCGCGTTGCAGAAGTTTTTCCACACTGAAGCTGTTTATTTCGCCAGAGAGCAAGCGGGGAATAAGAATGTTTTCAGCGTAAACATCGTCGGCATGGGTGACGTCGTGCAGCAGACACGAGCGCAACTGATACTCGGCATAGCCAAGCATATTGCAGACTTGCGGATTGATGCGCAGCCAGCGCCAGTCGAGCGCCACCAGGGAGAACCCCACCGCCGCATGCGCAAAAGTTTGCTCAAACAGGGCTTCACTTTTGGCCAGATTGTCTTCGACGGTGGCGGTGTACTGACGGTTCTCCAGATGCAGGATGTAGCTTTGCACCAGCGCCGTCATATCCAGCAATGTCTGCTGATCTTCATCGCTCCATCCACGCGGTTGATCGTCAAGCAGACAAAAAGATCCGAGTGCCACACCTTCTTTCGAATACAGCGCGCAACCGGCGTAAAACACGATATGAGGGTCTCCCGCCACCAGCGGATTATCGTGGAAACGCAGGTCCAGTCTGGCATCACTGACAATGAGCGGGCCGGATCCCAAAATGGTGTGGCCGCAAAAAGAGGTATCGCGGGGAGACTGATTAATATTCAGGCCAGTCTGGGACAAAAACCACTGACGGTCCGCGTCAATCAGTGAGACCACTACCGCTTTAGCCTGAAACTGCCGGGCAGCCATGCGGGTGATGCGGTCTATCTCCTCGATTCTGGGCGAATCCAGTATGCCCAGAGATGCCAGGATGGTCAGACGCGCCTGTTCATCTACTGCCTGTTGAGGGACTAACATGATGGACTCTCAATGATTACCGTTGGACAACTCAGCAAGTCTACTGCGTTTACCCGAAAAAACGGCGCTGATTCCACCCATTGCGGGCAAAAATCAGAATAGTGACAGAACATTAAAAAACTAATTAATTAACAATCTTTAAACATTGAGAGGGAAATCAAATCATTAAAGGGAACTGACCCAGTTAACATGCGTAGCGCCAGGATGCCCCGATTCCTCAGCGTCGCGACGGAAGCGGTCGCGCATCTCCGACGGCGTGGCTCCGTAAAACTCATGAAAATACCGGCGCAGCACGCTCAGTTCTAAACCGCACTGACGGGCAATCACGGCCAGGCTTTGATCAGACAGAGAAGACGTGCGCAACAGACGCTTCGCCAGCAGGACGCGGCGGCTACGGATAAACTGCGCAATGCCGCCAAGCGGTTCGAACAAGCGATACAGGCCCGAACGGGAAATCGCAAAATGTTTGCACAGTGCATCAATGCCGATCGGCTTGCTCAGATGCTTCTCAATGTGCAGACAGATACGTTCAAGCCGTGCGCTTTGCTCAAAAGGATGCTCCACTTTTTTACCGGCGATCAGATGCAACGTTTGCAGGAAGACCGATGCAGCACCTTCGCCAGTGCTAAGCACCTCCTGCTCGGTCATCTGATCAAAAACCTGAACCATGGTCGCGAAGTGATTGCGTAAAATAATATTTACCGGCGATGACGCAGGAACGCGCTTGCCGTGTAACGAGGCGATATCCACATTAAAATTCAGGCTGTGCTTGGGCATAATGATGTACTGATAGGTACCGAGACGCGGTTTCACATCACCCGGATAAACGTGGATTTGTATCGGTTGCGACATATCCTGGATCAGGATGTCACCCTGTGAGAGCTGAAAACGCTCGCCAAAACACAGGCAGTCCATTCCGCCGATAATCACGATAAAAATGACGATATGATCGGGCATTGAGAACAGGTTACCGTACTGACGGTTAATATCGTGCTCGCTGACCGTCAACACGCCGCCAATCACACGGCCAAAGTTATAACCGGTGACGCCCCAGTCAAACTCTTCACGGTATTTGTCCGGCAGCTCCAGTTTGAAACCGGCGCTCGACATCCCGTCTTCCCATTCATAAAAACGGGTTTCGAAATCCTGATAAATGTTGGCACCATCAACAATCTTTCGCGAAGACGAGTCGCTCATTTCATCACCATGAATTAAGATAATTCCTAAAAGATACGCTACGCGCCGCTGCGAAATCAATCTCCCGGTGAAAATAACCATAAGGAAATGAGACACCCAATTTGCTATTCTTAACTGGCACGTTTTCAACCCTCACCCCGATGACTCGCCCAACACACCAGGAAAAGCCGATGGAAAAACGAAAAGTCCTGGATGAAGGACGTCAGTTAAAACGTATCAATGCCGAAACCCGGCGTCAGTCTCATATGCATAAATGGTTCGCCATCGTGGCAGCGCTCGACTGCGTGCTGGTGATTTTCTACGATCAGGATATGCGTAACATTGTCTTCTCCGCAGGAGTTTGCATTGTTTGTACCGTTCTGTGGCTGAAAGGCCGTAAACAATCACGCGGATACCGACGTGAGTGGGATAAAAAGTTCGGGACAAAGAAAGATCTTTAGTCTGAGCAGGCGTTGTCATCCGATTTCCTTCCCTTTTAGCCAAAAACCTTCCTGACATCATAAAGAAATTCCGAAATGTTATAGCCACCGTTCATTTTTTCGACGACGGGCAGGGGAAATAACGTTATCGTCCTGAAAAAAAAGCTTCGCGGTTAATTGATCGTTATTCACCCGAATAAAATGTTGAATACTTTACTTAGCACATGATAACCAATTGAATTTTAGAATTTAAAAACAACCTTAATATTCTGATCCATTTGTGAGTAATAATTGCAAAAACCTGATGGGTTATTGCCCGAACGGCCGGGCCACATCACCTTCATTTTCTGCTCGGGGTATTTCACTCATGCTTACTGATATTGCGATATGCCAGGCAGTTCTCGATGCCCTTCCCGAAGCTACAGTATTAAAAGACGATCTGCGTAAGCTGGTATTTCTTAATCAGAAAGCCAGCGAGTTTTATGGTCGGCCTCGTGAAGAACTGATTGGTGAAGACGTCTCCTTCTTTACAGACCCTGAACAGGCCGCACGCCAGCGCGAGCGAGATATTGAAATACTGACAACCGGTGAAAAAACTGTTCATGAAGAAACGATGATTGACCCGGCCGGAAAACGACGCAATGTGCTGGTGAGGAAATCCCGCGTTACGCTCGAGCAACGGCATTATATTCTCACCTCGATCATGGATATTTCTCTGCTGCGAAATTCCGAGGCACAGATCCGCTATCTGGCTCGCCATGATGTATTAACTGGCCTGCCAAACCGCACCGCATTAAATGAAGAACTCAGCCAGATTGCCGCACAACGAATGTATCGTTCGGAAACCTACGCCCTGCTTTTGCTCAATCTGAATGACTTTAATTACATTAACGACACCTATGGATATCAGGCCGGAGACGCTATTTTATGCGAATTCGGTCAGCGTTTGAGAAATGAAGTGGGCACCTCAGGTATCGTTTCGCGCATAGGCGGTGATGAATTTTCTATTATTCTGCGCGACAGCCCGACCAGTGAGATGACGCATAATCTGGCGCTGGAAATACTGGTGATGATGCGTCAGCCTTTTACGCTGACGCGCGCTAATCCACTCATCACGCTTTCCTTTGGGATTGTCATGTTTGGCGCTGAAAATATTACCGCCGGTGAAATTATGCGTCGCGGGAATACCGCTCTTCTCGAAGCCAAGCAGCGCGGAAAAAATGTTTTTTCGTTTTATTCAGAATTACTCGATGCCAGCACCGTCAGCAAACGCATCATGGTTAAAGCGCTGGCCGAATCGTTATCCAAAGAAGGTGATTTGACCTGCGTGTATCAACCGATCCTGCGCAGTCGCGATGAGAAAGTGGTCTGCGTGGAAGCGCTGGCGCGCTGGAATCACGGTGTGCTGGGCGCGGTGTCTCCGGTGCAGTTTATTGCGCTGGCCGAAGAGACTGGTCTGGTCATTCAGCTGGGTGAAATTGTCCTGCGTCAGGCTTGCCGGGATATAAAACAATTCAATCAGCTCAATCTGGCGATCAACGTTTCGGCCGTGCAGCTGGGTGAACCCGATTTTGGCGCGCGGATCCAGGCGTTGCTGGCTGAAGAGGGTTTCCCGACTTCACGCCTTGAACTCGAACTGACCGAAACGTCGGTGATGAATGCGAACCCCACCAGCCTCAGTCATCTGATGGAACTGCGTAAACTGGGGGTTAAAATCTCACTGGATGATTTCGGTACCGGGTATTCCAGCCTCAGTTTGCTCAAGGATATCTCGGTAGACAGTGTGAAAATCGACCGGTCGTTTGTGCAGTACGTCACAGAAGTGAACGATACTGCCGCCATTGTGACCGCAGTCTCTCAGCTCGGCAATAAAATGCATCTCAACGTCATTGCAGAAGGCGTTGAAAATCAGCTACAAAAATCCTTTTTAGTATCAGCAGGTTGCTCGCATCTTCAGGGGTATCTTTTTTCACGCCCGGTGCCGGTAGAGGTTTTGAAAACGCTGTTAGGCGCCGAAATGGATATCTTAGTCAGCAATTAAATCAGTCTTTCATAAGCGCCATAGATAACTCAAAACACCTTATTAATTCATTCAATTGGCGCTCGTCCCTGTTTTACTGACATGATCCGAGGCTGATCAATTACGCCGTTTAAGGAAATACAACATGTCATCGTTTTCAGGTATCTGGGTTCCACTGGTCACGCCGTTTCGTCAGGGCGAGATCGACTTTTCTGCACTGAAATCTTTGTGCACCCGGATGCTCAAACGGGGCGTCGACGGCGTTGTCGTCTGCGGTACCACCGGTGAAGCACCGATGCTGACCAAAGAAGAACAATTGCAGGTACTGGATGCGGTACTGGAAATCGTACCGGGAAATCAGGTGATCATGGGGCTGTCCGGCACCCATATGCCGGTGATCCGTGAGATGCAGGACGCGATTTCCCGCCGTCCGGTCGCCGGTTTTCTGGTGCCTGCACCGTATTATATTCGCCCTTCTCAGCCAGCGCTGGTAGCCTGGTTCACTGAAATTGCCGATAACGCCTCCGTGCCGGTGATGCTCTACAACATTCCCTACCGCACCGGCGTACAGATGGAACTCGATACCCTGCGCCAGCTGGCAAAACACCCGCGTATTACCGCCGTCAAGGATTGCGGCGGCAGCATTGATTTGACGCTGTCGCTGATTGCCGACGGTGAGCTGGATGTCATGTGCGGCGAAGATGTACAGATTTTCTCCACGCTTAGTCTGGGCGGCGCGGGGGCGATTGCGGCCTCTTCTCATATCTTTCCGGAAGAGTTTGTGGCGCTTATCAAACAGTTTAAAGAAGGCGATCTCATCGCCGCCCGCAAAATTTTCTTCGCCCTGTTGCCCATGATCCGCCTGATGTTCTCCGCGCCCAATCCGGCAGCCATTAAGTTCGCCCTGTCGCTGGACGGGCTGATGGCAAACGAACTACGTTCGCCAATGTTACCTGCACCGGAAAACGTCGAAACGGCGATCCGCGACTATCTTAATCAGCACTCACGCTAAATCTGATGCTGTGGCGAACGGCACAACGTTCGCCACGCCGTAACTTTTTGTTATCAGGCGTAATTTAAACACTGACTTTTACTCCCGCCGGTTCTAGGATAGAAGCAGTTTGTCTATGCCCTGTCGCTGCCCCGTGAACCGGAGCGTTCCCGGGGTTGGCCTGATTACTTATCAGATGGAGTGATTATGAAACTGTACTATAAGCCCGGTGCCTGTTCCCTTTCCCCGCATATTGTTCTTCGCGAAGCCGATCTGGATTTCAGCATCGAGAAAGTGGATTTAGCGACCAAAAAAACTGAGACCGGTGACGATTTTCTGACAGTCAATCCAAAGGGTCAGATCCCGACGCTTTTGCTCAACGACGGCAGCATCCTGACAGAAGGCGTCGCGATTGTGCAATACATCGCCGAACAGAAACCTGACCGCCAGCTGATGCCGGAACCTGGCACACCGGCCCGTTATCATGCGCTGGAATGGCTGAACTATATTGCCACCGAACTGCACAAAGGTTTCTCACCGCTGTTTAATCCGAAAACGCCGGAAGAGTTCAAAGCCCTCACCCGCGAAGCACTGAGCAAAAAATTCGCCTACGTGAATGAATCCCTGAAAGGAAATCATTTCCTGCTGGGCGCACGTTTTTGCGTGGCAGATGCGTATCTGTTTACCGTGATGGGTTGGGCTAAGGCTCTGAAATTCGATCTGAGCGCGCTGACCGATTTGAATGCGTATCTGGATCGCGTGGCCGCACGCCCGGCAGTTGATGCTGCCCTGACGGCTGAAGGTCTGAAATAAGTTTTCGTAGAAGCATTAAATAAAACGCCCCGGCTGATTCAGCGCGGGGCGTTTTTGTATTCAGGCGTTAAGATTTTTATTACAGCTTAACGGCCGGGAAATGATGTTCCGGATTAACCATTTTGTCCTGTGCGGCGACGATTTGTAGTTCGTACTCGCCCATCGCGTGTGTTGCCAACATCACCTCGTACACCGCAGCCGTCACATGTTCCAGGGCTTTATCCAGCGCTTCGCCTTTCAGCAAGTTCACCAGCAGTAAACCACTGGTCAGATCCCCCACGCCGACCGGCTGACGCACGCCAAAATCCACCAGCGGACGATCGATATGCCAGGCTTCTTCTGCCGTCACCAGCAGCATTTCAAACCGGTCACTGTGATAGCCAGCGCGACTCAGATGTTTCACCAGCACGATTTTCGGCCCTCTGTCGATGAGCTCACGCGCGGTGGCTACTGCCTCTTCGACGCTTGCCACCGCGTGGCCGCTGAGTAATTCCAGCTCCAGCAGATTTGGCGCAATAATGTCACAATTGATCAGGGCCTGATTGCAGTGAAACTCCGCCACGCCCGGCGCAACGATACAGCCTTTTTCAGGATGGCCCATTACCGGATCGCAAAAATACCATGCATCCGGATTAGCCGCTTTCACCCTGCGCACAATCTCCAGAATACTCTGGCCCTGTTCAGAGGAGCCGATATAACCACTCAGCACCGCGTCACAATCTTTCAGGCGATCAATGTCACCGATGCCCTGGGCGATTTCAGTCAAATGGCTGGCTGGCATTACGCAACCGGTCCAGTGGCCATATTGCGTATGGTTAGAAAATTGAACCGTATTCAAAGGCCAAACGTTTGCGCCCATGCGACGCATAGGAAATTCCGCCGCGCTGTTACCGGCGTGACCAAAAACGGTGTGTGACTGAATCGAAAGAATGCTTTTCATGAGGAATTACCGATAGCAACGTCATCGGAAGATGGCGGAATGACTGAGTTGTCATGGCAAAATTGAGGGGCCATCAGGCCCCCCATTGATGCCGGTCGTAAAGCTTATGCCCAGAGCAGCAGGGTGTAGTTCTTTTTACCGCGACGCAACAAGGTGTAACGGCCAAACAGTCGGTCACTGTCAGCAAAGCTGTATTCAGTGTCTGTCTGTTTTTCGCCATTAACGGAAACGGCGTTTGAGGAAATCATGGTACGCGCCTGTCCTTTGGACGGTGCCATACCGGCGATGACCAGCGCCTGTTGCAGATCGGTATCACGCGGTACTTCGAACAACTCAAGGCCGTCCTGCGCCAGCTGGCCGAAATCGACTTCGGTCATTTCGCTCAGGGAACCGGAGAACAGGCTCTGGGTGATGCGTTTCGCCGCGGCCAGACCTTCTTCGCCGTGCACCATGCCGGTGACTTCTTCCGCCAGCACATACTGCGCGCGCGGGGCTTTGCCGCTGTTTTTGTCTTCTTCTTCCAGTGCATTGATCTCTTCAATGCTCATGAAGGTGAAGAACTTCAGGAAACGGTAAACGTCGGCGTCAGCGGTGTTAATCCAGAACTGGTAGAATTTGTACGGACTGGTTTTCTTCGGATCCAGCCAGACCGCGCCGCCTTCGGTCTTACCGAATTTGGTGCCGTCCGCTTTAGTGATAAGCGGAACAGTGAGGCCGAAGACCTGCTTCTGGTGCATACGACGGGTTAAATCTATACCCGATGTGATGTTACCCCACTGGTCGGAACCTCCGATTTGCAGCACGACTTCATGGCGACTGTACAGCTCGGAGAAGTCGTACCCCTGCAACAGATTGTAAGAGAACTCGGTGAAGGAAATACCGCTGTCATCGCGATTCAGGCGCTGTTTCACCGCTTCTTTGTTGATCATCTGGTTAACAGAGAAATGTTTACCGATATCACGCAGGAAAGTCAGCACGTTCATGCCGCCGAACCAGTCGTAGTTATTTGCGGTAATGGCGCTGTTTTCACCACAGTTGAAATCAAGGAATGGCGAAACCTGATGGCGGATTTTCTCAACCCATTCGTTTACGGTTTCATTGGTATTGAGCTTACGTTCGGTAGCTTTGAAACTTGGATCGCCGATAAGGCCAGTCGCGCCGCCCACCAGAGCCACAGGCTTGTGGCCGCTGAGCTGGAAACGCTTCAGGCAAAGCAATGGCACCAGATGACCCAAATGCAAGCTGTCTGCGGTAGGATCGAAACCGCAATAGAGTGCAATTGGCCCTTGCGCCAGTAGCTCTGCTAACGCTTCTTCATCCGTCACCTGGGCAACGAGGCCCCGCTCTTGCAGTTGTTTAATCAGGTTGCTGCTCGCCATCAAAGACTCCGTTTATATGTACTAAGAATTATGTACTGAATGTGTGCAGATTCGTGTCCGGCATCATGCCGCGCATGTGCCTTTTCTCTCACCTTTACGGGGGACGTCATAGAATAAAGCGCTCATCGCCCGAGCGCTAGGAATTCGCATCATTTTGTTCGTTCAGGGGGCGAGACGGTCTATTTTCCAGCCAGTTTCGCTTTCTTCGGCATCCCGCTGATAAATGAAGCGATCGTGCAGACGGTGTTCGCCCCCCTGCCAGAACTCCATCGACTCCACTTTCACGCGGAATCCGCCCCAGAAACTCGGCAGCGGCACTTCGCCTTTGCTGAACTTTTGTTTCAGTTCGAGGAACTTGCTTTCCAGCACGCCACGCGCCGAAATCCGGCTGGACTGCTGCGACACCCACGCGCCGATCTGGCTGTCTTTCGGGCGGCTGGTGAAGTATTTCATCACTTCCAGCGTGGAAAGACGTTCGGCCTGCCCGAGTACAATGACCTGGCGATCCAACATGTGCCACGGGAACAGCAGGCTGATGTGTGAATTCACCGCCAGCTGTTGTGCTTTGCGGCTACCCAGATTGGTGTAGAACACCAGCCCTTTTTCATCGTAGTGCTTGAGTAACACAATTCGCTGGAAAGGCTGCCCGTTCTCATCAACTGTCGCCACCACCATCGCCGTAGGATCCGCCAGCTTTGCCTCACAGGCCTGTTTCAGCCAGTGCTCAAATAAGGGTAGCGGTTCAGGGGTCAGATCGGCGCGACGGAGCCCGCCACGCGTGTATTCACGACGCGAGTCGGCAACATCAAATTCATTATTATCAGCCATATGGATTCAATTGCGTATCAACAGGAAGGTAACTGCATTGTGCACCCGCCGCGTCAGGATCTCAACGTCCCTGACGCGGGGTTTTAGAAAGGAAACAGGCTTTATTAAGACTTTTGGACGCAGTCGTCGATGATCACATTATCACCGCGCTGAACGAAGGCCTGATTACCTTTAGACCAGAAGGTGTAGTGGCTGTCGCTGTATTTGGTGCCGGATGCCGATTCCACCTGTTTCAGTTTCAATTGTTCACCATCAAGCACCATGCTGACCTGCTGTGACGGTTTATCGAGCGTGATGGTCAGCGGCAAGGTGCCGCACTGATAATGTAATTCCTGCGTCGGGCTTTCCGCCTGATGTTGAAACTGACTACATCCGGCCAGCGTTAACCCGGCTAAAGCAGCGAAAATCGCCTTTTTCATCTGGTACTCCCTGAGTGTTTTGGTCTATCCCCGATATGTACCACGCCCGCTGGCGCAGCACATTGAGATAAAACCGAGAACACATCAGGCGCGGGAGGAAACCACGGGATAAATAGCCCCGAGCACAGTTTCACGGCTTGCACCCGTCACTGACGGCAGATTGCCTGACTGTCCGGATAAAGTACGAAAAGCCAGCCAGGCAAACGCCAGCGCTTCCATGTCGTCGCCGCTGATGCCAAAAGCGTCGGTGGTGCAAACCTCAGTCCCCGGCAGCATTGCGGACAAGCGCGCCATCAGCAGCGGGTTGCGCGCACCGCCGCCGCAGACCATCAGACGATCGCACCCACCGGTCAGTTGAACCTGTTCGGCGATGCTGACGGACGTCAGTTCGGTCAACGTCGCCTGCACATCCCCCCCGGAGACTTCCGGACCTCGCGCCAGCTGCTTTTCCAGCCAGGCCATATTGAAATATTCCCGCCCGGTACTTTTCGGCGCAGGTTCAGCAAAGTAAGGATCGGAAAGCATCTGTTGTAACAGGCGTAAATTCACCCGCCCCTGACTGGCCCATTGGGCACCTTTGTCGTAAGGCTGATTTTGATGGCGTGAGATCCAGGCATCCATCAGCATATTACCGGGTCCGGTGTCATAGCCGCGTACCGGCTGTCCCGGCAGCAGCATGGAAAGATTAGCAATTCCGCCGATATTGAGGATCATCCGCCTCTCGGCCGGATCGGCCAGCAAGGCCTGATGAAATGCAGGCACCAGCGGCGCGCCCTGTCCGCCCCATGCCATATCACGGCGGCGGAAATCGCCGACGGTCGTAATCCCCGTCATAGCCGCAATGCGGTTGTTATCACCGAGTTGCATCGAGAATGTGGTGTCGCCTTTTGGCTGATGCCAGACCGTCTGACCGTGGCAGCCAATCGCCGTCACCTCTTCCGGTGAAATGCCCGCGCTTTTCAGCAAACCCAGCACCGCCTCACCAAAGAGAATGCCCAGTTGAGTATCCAGCGCGCCGACCTGCTCGAGCGTCACCTGTTGTCCCTGACACATCCCCAGCACAGCGTTTTTAAGCGCAAGGGGAATTGGGTGCGAATAGCTTGCCTGCTGTGCGACCATACGTTCGTCGATAGCAGCCAGCACAACATCAATGCCATCGAGGCTGGTGCCAGACATCACCCCGATGTAGCGACCCGATTTCATAGATAACATTCTTCACTCCTCAGCAAAAAGATCCCGACCGGCTATCTCACAGAGTAGGCCGAATTCAGATCACAACACCATGAATTACTGAATTTTTATCACACGCTGTGATGACTCCGTGTTTTTCATCTCACGATACCGTCTTTTGAAATTTATCCGTGTTGTAAAAACAAGCACTCAGTATGTTAAACCGCGGTGTTTTTGATTTAACACAAAGCTGTCTTAAACTTAAACCTGCGTTTATTATTAGTTGAAGAGAACTTCGTTATACTCGAAGACAGTTAAGTCAATATGGTTAATGACAGCCTCGACAGTGATGTTGAACTGTGTGCCGGTTTTTCTCTGTTGTTGTCGCTACCCTGTTAGAAGTGCAGCAGCATCTTAAAGGAGCTATTTATGATTAAGCGTTTACTTGTCGTCGCACTTGCCGGCGTTTCCCTTGCTGGTTGCGTCAGCGATAACTCTTTGTCTGGCGATGTGTATTCATCTTCGCAGGCAAAACAAATCCAGCAGGTCACTTACGGCACCATCGTTTCTACCCGTGCGGTGCAGATCCAGGGTGGCGATGATTCCAACATCATCGGTGCGCTGGGCGGTGCTGTATTAGGTGGTTTCCTCGGGAACACCGTCGGTGGCGGTACTGGTCGTAGTCTGGCGACCGCTGCAGGCGCAGTAGCCGGTGGCGTTGCAGGTCAGGGTGTACAAAGTAACCTTAACCGTTCTAATGGTGTAGAACTGCAAATCCGTCGTGATGACGGCACAACCATTCAGGTGGTTCAGAAAGCCGGTCCTACCAAATTCAGCGTCGGCCAGCGTGTCAGCATGGCGAGCAGTGGCAGCACCATTACGGTGTCTCCTGGCGCCTGAGTCTTCTGAGCTGCAATGCAGCCGGAAACCAAAAAACCGAAGCCAATGGCTTCGGTTTTTTTATGGATAACCCTTTTGAAATCAGTGCTGAATCAAGGCTGTGTGACGTAAATAGAATTTTGTTTCTTATGATTTGCTTTGTAATGAAGCAATATTTTTTTCCAGCCGTGACAACATTCCGCTAAGTTGTTCGATTTCTACGGCTGACATACCGGATAGAATTTCTTTGCGGGTTGAGTTAATTACCGTCTCCATTTTATGGATGATCGGTGCGGATTCTTCGGTGAGCTTAATGCGTTTAGCACGGCGATCGCTGGCGCAGGTCTGCCGGGTGATCAACTTTTTTTCTTCGAGCTGATCCAGCGTGCGGACCAGAGACGGTTGTTCAATACCGATGGCTTTCGCCAGCTGAATTTGTGACTGTTCTGGTGGTAACATGTTGATATTGTGTAATGTTACCCAATGAGTTTGCGTAAGTTCTAACGGCTTAAGCCGATCATCAATCAACGCACGCCAGGCACGAACTAATCGTGCTAGATCTGACCCCAGATTCGATTCCAATTATCCCCTCCTTATAATTAGCATGCTAAGATAACTCCCCAGAGTTTAGCTTAGTTTTAAGAACTTTAATCGAGAAATTACAATTCTGTATATAATAATAGGTACTGCTGTAACCAGAAGCCACATCCCGGCATCTAATGGCAAACTCGTTTATAACACAATCACTGGCAGAGATTAATATTGTGAATACCCAAATGTTTCAAGCAGGCTTCCCGCTCCCTGATTTGGTGCTAGGTGCCTCACTTTATTTCCCTCCAATTTTCAAAGCATTTTTACTGGGATTGGTATTCTGGCTTTTGATACATCGGCTGCTGCGTGATTGGATCTATTCCGGTGAAGTCTGGCATCCAACGTTGATGGATTTATCCCTTTTTGTGATCTCTATTTGTGCTGCACTGTTGCTCATGGTGAACCTCTTAAAATGAAATTTAAAACCCTAAAATATTTCTCAACAGTGTTGGTTTTCGCGGTCGCAATATGTGCCGGATGGTGGATGTGGAATTTCTACATGCAATCGCCTTGGACTCGCGATGGAAAAGTGCGGGCCGAAATTGTTGATATCACGCCGGAAGTGTCTGGTCGCATTATTGATATCAATGTGCATGACAACCAGTTCGTGAAAAGTGGTGATCCGTTGTTCAGTCTGGATCCGGTGCCATTTAAAATTGCAGTGAATAATGCCGAGGCCGATCTGGCGAAAGCCGCCGCAGATTTAACCAAAGCCAATCATGAAGCCACACGACGCCGTGGTCTGGGCACCAATGTTATTTCTGCAGAGTCGCTCGATGAATCTAATATTAGCGCCAAGGCGATGCAGGCGGCCTATCAGGCTGCACAGTCATCATTGGAGCAGGCGAAATGGAATTTGAGCAAAACCAGCATTGTTGCGCCAACTGACGGTTATATCACCAATCTGCAAACCCGTAAGGGCAATTACGCCTCCACGGGTACGCCGCTGGTCGGTCTGGTGGATATTCACTCTTTCTATGTGCTGGGCTATTTCGAAGAAACTAAATTGAAGAATATCCGTGAGGGCGCGCTGGCTGATATCACCTTATTCAACGGCAATATCCCTTTGAAAGGTCAGGTGGAAAGTATTGGACGGGCGATTTACGATCAGAGTCAGGATGCCTCTGATGACCTGCTGATGAATGTGAAACCGAACGTTCCGTGGGTACGTCTGGCGCAGCGTGTACCGGTGCGCATTAAGCTTCAGGATGTGCCGGAGCATACCGTGCTGGTCGCAGGAACCACCTGCACAATTTCGATCCGTAATTAAGGCCGCGCCGTGAACTTCTCCTGGCTGGAATGGAAAAACACCCCGTGGGGAAAAGCCACGGGCGGCCAATGGCGCTATGCCCTGCGCAATTCAATCGCGATGATACTGTCACTGCTTATTGCTTTTGAATTTCAGATGGACGAACCCTACTGGGCGTTAACCTCCGCCGCCGTGGTCAGTTTTCCGACCGTCGGTGGGGTGATCAGTAAAAGTATTGGTCGTATCATCGGCAGCCTGCTCGGCGCGCTCGCAGCGGTATTTATCGCCGGCCATTGTCTCAATGAGCCCTGGCTTTTCACCTTTGCTATCGCGGGTTGGCTGGGGCTGTGTACATACATCTCCAATCACTACCAGAACAATGTCTCATACGCTTTCGCACTGGCCGGTTACACGGCGGCGATCATCGTGTTTTCAACCGTTAATGTCACCGACACGACGCAAATTTTTGATATCGCACAGGCGCGCGTCGGCGAAGTGATCACCGGTATTCTGTGTGGTGGTTTTATGATGATGGTGCTGCCGAGCACATCTGACGGTGACGCCCTGCTCACCTCTTTGCGTAAAATGCACACACAGTTGCTAGAACATGCTCAGTTGCTGTGGAATGCCGAAGTGAATGACAAGATCCGCAGCTCACATGAGGGGCTGATCGGCCAGATTCTGACCCTCAATTTGCTGCGTATCCAGGCCGTCTGGAGCCATTACCGTCTGCGCCGTCAGAATAACGTGCTCAATTATTTGCTACATCAACAACTGCGCATGACCAGTTATATTTCCAGCCTGCGCCGTATGCTGCTCAACTGGCCCCGGCAGCCTGAAAATCTGGCCTCCGTCCTTAACGTATTGCTTGACGAGTTACGTAAGCCGGACACCGATAAATACAAACTGTCGAAGATCCTCAGACTCATTAAACCTCAGGACACCGCCGATTTCCGTCATCAGGCGTTCTGGATGCGTTTACGCGATTTCTGCTGGCTTTATCTGCGCAACGAGCGCTGGTTACGCCGCGTGGAAAAAGCCAATGCCGCAGAAGCAGAGACGCTTCAGCCGCCAAAAATTAGCCATTTGGCCCAGCATACCGACACCGTAGAGGCCGCCTATAACGGTCTGCGCACCTTCCTGTGTATTGTGGTCGGCTGTGCGTTTTGGATGACAACGCAGTGGGATTCTGGTTCCGGTGCCGTCGCGCTGACGGCGGTCAGCTGCGTGCTCTACTCCTCTACCAGTTCCCCCATCAGCAGCGTGACATTGCTGATCAAATCACTGGGATTGCTGTTCATCGGCTGTTTTATTCTCAAGTTCGGGTTGATGATTCAGATCGACAATTTCTGGGTATTTTGTGCATTTTTCCTGCCAATGTTAGTCACTATGCAGATGATGAAATTGCAGTACAAACGCTATGCCGGTTTATGGGGACAGATGATCGTCTTTTTAGGCTCGTTTCTGGCGGTGACTAACCCGCCAAACTACGACTACGGAGCGTTTATGAATGGTGGCGTGGCCAAAATCGTCGGCGTAACCCTGGCAGGTATTGCGTTTCAGGTCTTACGACCAAGTTCGGATAAGCGTAAAAGCCGCCGCATTATTCGTGCACTGCGCCGCGATTTTATGGATCAGCTCAGCCGAAAACCTTCGCTCAGCCATTTTCAGTTTGAATCACTGATTTACCACCGAATGAACCAGCTCAATCAGAGTAAAGATCAGCATTCCCGTACCTGGCTGCTGCGCTGGGGCGTAGTATTGCTTAACTGCAGCCACATCGTCTGGCAGTTACGCGAATGGGGAACTCGCTCAGATCCGCTGTCTGCAGTGCGTGACGTGTGTATTCATTGTCTCAAAGGTGTGATGACCGAGCGTGGCGTTAGCCACGAGAATCTGGATGCAACGCTGGTGGAATTATTGCGCATGAGCAATTCGCTGGCGCATCACCCTGAACCGGCGGCGCGTGAACTGGCGGGTATTATCTGGCGGTTATACTGCTCACTGTCGCAGCTGCAACAGGCGATTTCGACGGATGACGGTCCGGCGAGCCCCGCGATAACCTCTGCAAAACCCACCTGACCGTCAGACAGCACTGGGTTACGGAACGTCGTAGCCCAGCGCTGCTTTACGAATACGGAACCACTGCTGGCGGGTCATTTCCAGTGACAACGATTTATACGCAGATTTAACACGCTCGATTTTACCGGACCCGATGATCGGCAACGGCTCTGACGGCAGACGCATAATCCACGCATACACTACCTGCTCGATATTCTCGGCACCCATTTCATTCGCCACGGTCTGAAGTTCATCGCGCAGCGGCTGGAATTCGGCATCGCTGAAAAGACGACCACCACCCAGACATGACCACGCCATCGGTTTGATGCGCAGCTGCTGGCAGAGATCTAACGTACCGTCGAGGATAGCAGGCTGATGGATCGGGGAAATCTCAACCTGATTAGTCACCAGCGTGAAAGGCAGGCGCGACTGCAGCAGACTAAACTGCGCAGGCGTGAAGTTAGAGACGCCGAAGTGTTTCACTTTGCCACTTTTATGCAGCTGTGTGAAAGCTTCAGCCACTTCGTCAGCATCCATCAGCGGATCCGGGCGGTGGATCAACAGTAAATCCAGATGATCGGTATGCAGATTGCTCAGGGATTTTTCTGCACGCTGAATGATGTACTGCGTATCCGTAATGTAGTGGCCGATTTTGTTTTCAGGATCGGCGGTGGTCGCAATACCGCATTTGCTGACCAGCTGCATTTGTTCACGCAGCGCAGGCTTCAGGCGCAATGCTTCACCGAAGGCCGCTTCGCACTGATACCCACCGTAGATATCGGCGTGATCAGCGGTCGTGATGCCCAGCTCTATATGTTGCTCCATGAACGTCAAAAGCTGCTGCGGTGTCATGTCCCATTCCATCAGACGCCAGTAGCCGCAAATCAGCGTTGAGAAAACCGGGCCTTGCGGCGATATAGGAGTACGTGGATCCATGATGATTTCCTTATTTTTGGTATTTTCGACCCACAGAATACACAACGACCGGCGCGCTGTATTGATGCTGACAGGAAGAATGAACAGGAAGTGAAACGGGAATGCCCGCTTTGGTGATTAAAAAAGCTCAGGCTGTTCAGGCAGAGGCTCATCCGGTAATTTTCCGGCACGCTGCTGACGCAATAAGCGTTGCTGGCATAAACGCAGCACGTGGCGTTTCTCGGTATCGGTCATTTTAATCCAGCCAAAACGCTCATCGCGGCTGCGCTGGCAACCACGACAATAGCCCCGCTCATCGGCCTGACAAATACCACGGCACGGGCTGGGGATTTCAAAGAACTCGAGCTGTTGAGCCACATACCCTCCGCAATTAACGGTGAGCTTTCATTCAAGACGTTTTCTCGCCATCCCGCAAGGTGATTTATAAAAAGGCACCTTGCGCGTAGTCAGAGGCGGGGCAGATACGTTAAAAAGTACCCATATAACTAAGGTCGTATGATGCAGAGCCCTTTTCTTCACCTCATACCGATCGATCCATTAACCTCGGAGTTACTGAAATGACTAAGCTTTTCTCCCCGATTGTTGTCGGTAAAAACACGTTACCGAACCGCGTCTTTATGGCTCCCCTGACCCGCCTGCGCAGCATTGAACCGGGTGATATCCCGACGCCGCTGATGGGCGAGTATTACGCACAGCGCCACAGTTCCGGCCTTATCATCACAGAAGCGACGCAAGTTTCCTTCCAGGCCAAAGGTTACGCGGGCGCCCCGGGTTTGCACACGCCGGAACAGGTTGCTGCGTGGAAGAAAATCGTTGCGGGTGTTCATGATAAAAACGGGCACATCGCCGTTCAGCTGTGGCACACCGGCCGCATCTCACACAACAGTGTTCAGCCAGATAACCAGACGCCAGTTTCAGCATCCGCTGTAAACCCAAACACCCGCACCAGCCTGCGTGATGAGCAAGGCAACGCTATCCGCGTCGACTGCCCGACGCCGCGTGCGCTGGAACTGAGTGAGATCCCAGGTATCATCAATGATTTCCGTCAGTCCGCCGTGTATTCCGCAGAAGCCGGTTTCGATTACATTGAGCTGCACGCGGCACACGGCTATCTGCTGCACCAGTTCATGTCTCCGGCTTCTAACTTGCGTGAAGACCAGTACGGCGGCAGCATCGAGAACCGTACCCGCCTGACGCTGGAAGTGGTTGATGCTGCGATTGAAGCAATCGGCGCAGAGCGCGTGGGGATCCGCATTTCCCCACTGGGTCCGTTCAACGGTCTGGATAACGGTGAAGATCAGGTGCAGGCAGCCATCTATCTGCTGGACGAACTGAACAAACGCAAACTGGCCTATCTGCATATTTCCGAACCTGACTGGGCCGGCGGCAAACCTTACACCACAGAATTGCGTGAAGTGATCCGTACGCATTATCAGGGTGTCATTGTAGGTGCCGGTGCTTACACCGCGGAAAAAGGCGAAGAACTGATCGAAAAAGGGTATATCGACGCCGTTGCCTTTGGCCGCAGCTATATCGCAAACCCGGATCTGGTCGAGCGTCTGAAATCTCACGCCCCGCTTAATGAACCAAAACCAGAAACCTTCTACGGCGGCGACGCTCAGGGTTATACGGATTACCCAACGCTGTAACCGTTTAAACCAGTAGTCTCCACCAGCAGGCGACCGATCCCCTCCGGTCGCCTTTTTTTGTTCAGAGTTTCAACACCTGTTCTGTGTTTTACAGACAAAACCGCCTCTATCGGTTAGGCTGAACCTGATTATTCTCATCCTGCAAATAAAAGAGGAACCTATGCGTTTACTCCATACCATGCTTCGCGTCGGCGATCTGCAACGTGCTATCAGCTTTTACACTGACGTTTTAGGTATGCGTTTGCTGCGTACCAGCGAAAATACCGAATACAAATATTCTCTGGCGTTTGTCGGTTACACCGATGAAAGCGAAGGCGCAGTCATCGAGCTGACCTACAACTGGGGCGTTGACAGCTATGACCTCGGCACTGCCTACGGTCACATCGCATTAGGCGTCGATAACGTGGCACAAACCTGCGACGACATCCGCAACGCCGGTGGCAAAGTCACCCGTGAGGCGGGCCCGGTTAAAGGCGGCTCCACCATTATTGCGTTTGTGGAAGATCCGGACGGTTATAAAATCGAGCTGATCGAATCCAAACATGCAGGTCAGGGTCTGGGCAACTGATACGTTGCTAACTGGCTTCAGGGCGCGAAAGCGCCCTTTTTATTGCCCGCTTTATTGCCGAATGTTTACCTCACGCCTGCAAGTGGCGGCAAAATTTGTCATAATGTGCGCTGAATTCGATGAAGATAAGAAACTAATGGCCGAGAATAGTGACATTAACGCGCTGAAAGGCCGTTTCCGTGGTTTTTATCCTGTAGTGATCGACGTAGAAACTGCCGGATTTAACGCCAAAACTGATGCGCTGCTGGAAATTGCGGCAATCACGCTGAAAATGGATGAAGACGGCTGGCTGGAAAGCGACGAGACCGTACATTTCCACGTTGAGCCGTTTGAAGGCTCCATTCTGGTGCCCGAGGCGCTGGCTTTTAACGGGATTGACCCAACCAATCCGCTGCGCGGTGCGGTCAGTGAATACGATGCTCTGCATGAGATATTCAAAGTCATCCGTAAAGGGATGAAAGAGCAGAATTGCAACCGGGCGATCATCGTGGCGCATAACGCCAATTTCGATCACAGCTTCCTGATGGCCGCTGCCGAACGCGCCGGATTGAAACGTAACCCGTTCCATCCCTTTGCCACGTTTGATACCGCCGCATTAAGCGGGCTGGTTCTTGGGCAGACCGTGCTGGCAAAGGCCTGTATCAGCGCGGGCATGGTTTTCGACAGCAGTCAGGCGCATTCTGCCCTGTATGACACCGAACGCACCGCAGAACTGTTCTGTGAGCTGGTGAACCGCTGGAAACGTTTAGGTGGCTGGCCCCTGGCGATGAACGCCGAAGAGCTGGAAGATGAAACCGCATCGGAAGAAAATCAGCAGTAACAGTTTTAATCGGTGCAAATCCTGCCAGTATAAAAACAAAAAGAGCGACGCAATGTCGCTCTTTTCACTTTCATTCACCACCGCTCAGGCAGCCAATGACTTCTGCTGATTACTCTTCAGATTCAGAAGATTTATATTTCTCAGCCGTTTCTTTGATCAGCTGTTGCAGTTCGCCGCGCTGATACATCTCAATGACGATGTCGCAGCCGCCGACCAGTTCACCATCCACCCACAGTTGTGGGAACGTTGGCCAGTTGGCAAACTTAGGCATTTCTGCGCGGATGTCCGGGTTCTGCAAGATATCAACGTACGCGAAGCGTTCGCCACAGGCAGACAACGCCTGCACAGCTTGTGCAGAAAAACCGCAGCTTGGCAGTTTTGGAGAACCTTTCATGTACAGCAGAATCGGGTTTTCAGAAACTTGCTTCTGAATTTTTTCAATAGTTGGAGTGGTCATTTCTTGCTTCCTCAAGCCGGTACAGGCTGTCACGGTCATTACTCTTCACGCGCAGCACTCAAAAACGGTGCTGAATCACACTACCCTCTATTGTAACGATGGCAGCAGTCAGATAAAAACGCCATTTTTTGCAGGGTCTTTCTCAATACTGGCATTTTATTTCACTATTTTCGGTGCCTGCGTTAGGGCTCACAAAATAAAAGATTCATGGAGAATAACATTTTTGCCGGCCGGGTTAACACCGGATTTGCAATTCACCATGGTTTCACGCAAATATTAACATACTGAAAAGTGGTCATTTTTTTAACTAAAAATGGCGTTTATTTCAGCATAAAAAAAGCTATTAACTTTTTCTCACAATATGATCTAGAATCGAGGCAATTCGTGCTGTTTTGTCTGGTTCTTTTAGGCAATACTCTGACATCTCTGATGTTTAACCTAACCACTCATGGTAACGAAGCTATGCGCTTACTGTTCACGCTTTTTGTGCTGCTCTTTACCCAGCTATTTTTGAATATAGCCCAGGCCTCACCGCAGACCCGCGTTACGGCCGATCAGAAAAAGAGTCACGTTAATCAGGTTACCCCTGAAGAACGCCGAAAGCGAAAAACGGTAGCGGCCAAAACCACTAAAAAAACTAAAGTGGCACCGGTTAAAGAACAACAGAGCCACGAAAAGAATACGAAGAAGAGAGTCAAAAGCACAGAGCTGGTTAAGCGAAAAACCTCGTCAGAAAAAACCCTAAAAACGACGCGGGCCGCAACCCACGTTGAGAGCAAAAAAGAAAAAACACTCAAGACCACGCGGGCCGAAAGCAAAGCCGATAAGAAATCTAAAACCCGGGCTCTGGCAAAAAACACCACGACAAAGGCCAGCAGGAAAGAACCTTATGGTCGACACCGCAAAGGTAAAAAGTTAGTTGAAGAAGACAGTAAGCCGATTACATTAAGTGCGACGCATAAGAAACGTTATCAACATGCGCAGCAAACGGCGATGACAAAGCTGATGCATCAGGTTGGCAAGCCTTATCGCTGGGGTGGCACCTCACCTAATACGGGATTCGATTGCAGTGGTTTAGTTTATTACGCGTACAAAGATTTGATTCGCATTAAGATGCCGCGCACGGCCAACGAAATGTACCACCTGCGCGACGCAGCGCCGGTAAAACGCGGCGAGCTGGAATCGGGCGATCTGGTGTTCTTTAGAATCAATAACCGCGGAGCCGCGGACCATGTCGGGGTTTACGTTGGCAACGGCAAATTTATTCAGTCACCGCGTACCGGTGAAGACATCAAAATCACCTCTCTGGGCGATGATTACTGGCAAGACCATTACGTAGGCGCACGTCGGGTAATGACCCCGAAAACGATCCGATAATAAACAGTTCGTTAAGTCTGAAGTTTCGCTAATCAGCCATTGAATAGCATTTAACGAAGCGTTTCTGCAGGGAAGAGTATCGGCGCTAAAGGTCACTGCGTAAAATTGAAAAGGGCGATTCCTGTAACAGGTAATCGCCCTTTTTATTGCCTGACTTGCGCGTCTTTTAGTTCATCACTGCGGTGAAGCTGAAAGCGACAATCACAAGCAAAGCGCAAACCGTGGTGATTAATGACAATTTTAGATTGCGGTCCATAAAACCCCCTTACAGATCAATTGTGGCGCTTCATTTAGCCACACTAAATGTGTGCCAACGCATTTTCTCATACTTCACGTCTAAAATCCCGCGTTGATTCATGCCCGATAACCTACAATAACACTTCCACTTTCCTGCAATATAAGAGAAAATTGTCGGTTACCACGCCTGTGTGCCGGTCGATTTCTCCCGAGGGCGCTTTACGCCTCACTCTGACGAACTCACCCAACGATTTCACTGCCTTTTTATTAGCTCGCAGTGAAATCCACGCAAGCAAACGATTAACATAATGCTAACGTGCTGAAACACGTGAGTTCAGGAGTCATTCCTTACATGGCAACGATTAAAGATGTCGCAAAGCGCGCTGGCGTTTCCACCACAACCGTGTCGCACGTCATCAATAAAACACGTTTCGTCGCCGAAGACACTAAAGCCGCGGTTCTGCTGGCCATCAAAGACTTGCACTACTCGCCAAGCGCCGTCGCACGCAGCCTGAAGGTCAATAACACTAAAACGATCGGCCTGCTGGCGACCTCGAGCGAAGCGCCCTATTTTGCAGAAGTGATTGAAGCCGTGGAAAACAGTTGCTTCTCCAAAGGCTATACGTTGATTTTGTGTAATTCACACAACAATCTGGATAAGCAACAGGCATATCTGGCGATGCTGGCACAAAAACGTGTCGATGGTTTGCTGGTGATGTGTGCGGAATATCCTGATGAACTGCTGAACATGCTGGAAGAATACCGGTCAATCCCAATGGTCGTCATGGACTGGGGCGAAGCGCGTAAAAACTTCACCGACAGCATTATCGATAATGCGTTTGAAGGTGGTTACATGGCCGGACGCTATCTGATTGAACGCGGTCATCGCGATATCGGCGTGATCCCAGGGCAGCTGGCGCGTAACACCGGCGGTGGCCGCTTTCAGGGTTTTGTGAAAGCGCTGACGGAAGCCAATATTCCTTTGCGTGAAGAATGGGTAGTTCAGGGTGATTTCGAACCTGAGTCAGGTTACCAGGCGATGCAGAAAATCCTGATGCAAAAACAACGCCCGACCGCCGTTTTCTGTGGCGGCGACGTCATGGCGATGGGCGCGATTTGTGCAGCCGATGAGTTTGGTTTACGCGTTCCTCAGGACATTTCCGTTATCGGATATGATAACGTTCGCAATGCCCGTTACTTCTCACCTGCGCTGACCACGGTGCATCAGCCGAAAGAGCGCCTGGGCGAAATGGCCTTCACGATGTTGCTGGATCGCATCGTCAGTAAGCGTGAAGAATCGCAGACCATCGAGGTACATCCGAAACTGGTAGAACGCCGCTCGGTGGCTGACGGGCCGTACCGTGACTATCGCCGTTAATATTTGCCTGTTATAACTGATGTTAATACCTTATTGCGCCTGCCTTTGCAGGCGTTATTTCGCTACGAGCACGTTAATTTAAAGTGAATGTTGTTTAAGGAAAATCAGGTTTTCCCTTTTAATTATTATATGAATTCATTTGCCATGCGCATTAATTCACCGCAATTGATAATTAACCGTAATATTATACACGTGAGTTATTTGTAAAACATAAATGATATAAAAAACATTTTGAGGTGATATTTCATTATACATTTCAAATGAATAGGTATTATATACCACCCGCCTGAACAGGCCCTTACAATTATAATTTCACTTCCCAATAAGGTTCAATTAATATCTTGCGTCTTTTAAAAGGAAGTAAGGAAATTTAATGGAATGGAAGCCAAGTTTACTCGCAACACTGATCTCTTGCGCTATTTTCAATACTCATGCAGGAATAATGCGTGAAGATGTCTCGGTACAAGACTACCGGGACTTCGCTGAAAACAAAGGTAAATATACCCCCGGAGCAGAAAATATAGAAGTGTTTAAACTGGATGGAACATCTGCGGGCATATTGAATTTCCCAATGCCTGATTTCAGTTCTACGGATGATTACGCCACGGGAACACTCGTAGCGCCGTCCTATATCGTCAGCGTTGCGCACAATACCAAGTTCACATCGAGCAAGTTCGGCAATGGCGCTAAATACGCTTACAGCTATAAATTTATTGCCAGAAATGATGATCCAGGATATCCCGCAGATACGCCCCAAGATTTTCAATCCCCGCGTCTGAATAAAGTCGTCACTGATGCCGCTACTGTGCCTTATGTTTCACAGACTGAACTGAGAAGCGATCGTGAAAGGTATAAATATTTAGCACGCGTAGGTACAGGGCATCAATATCAGGTTGACCCTGTCACAGGGCAGGCAAACTCGTTAGCCATTTCTTACGCCTGGAAATCAGGGGGAACGGTTGTTAACCCAATGGAAAACGATCAATGGCTTTATTGGACGAACGCCGGCCCAAATGACGCCAATCTAACACCACTGTCCACTGCAGGTACATCCGGTGACAGTGGAAGTCCGACTTATGTCTACGACAGTGTGGATAAACAATGGAAATTAGCAGGCCTTCACGACCGCCACAGCGGAACAATGCCATATGGCAATTATGTGTCCTACGAAACTTACATGCAAACTGCGTATCTTGAGTCAATAATTGCTGCAAACACTGACCCTGATGTCAACGATATTGCTGCCGACGGCGATATTCACTGGGGGAAAACGGCAATTACTCAGGGGAGCTCTCAGTGGCAATGGCACGGTGTTAGCTATGCGTTGCCCACTCAGGCGAGCAATGCTGAGCTGAACTCAACACACGATCTTCGCTTCAATGGCGAAGGCGGTCTGCTTGTGCTGGATTCTTCCGTAAATCTTGGCGCGGGTAAGCTTCAATTTTCCAATGATTACCGCGTTGCCTCCGCGGCAGGTGCTAATGCCACATGGGTTGGTGGTGGTGTCGAAGTGGATGCTGATAAAACGGTTGACTGGGAAGTTAACGGCCTTAAAGGCGATAACCTGCATAAAATCGGTGAAGGTACTCTGTATGTGAATGCCACCGGCGTTAATGAGGGTGGACTGCGAGTCGGCGACGGTACCGTGGTGTTGGCCCAACAAGCTGACCAGAACAACAAGCGTCAGGCATTTTCCACCATTACGCTGGTCAGCGGCCGTCCGGTTGTTCAACTCGGTGGAGAAAACCAAATTACCGGTGACAAGATTCAATTTGGTTCGCGCGGGGGCACTCTTGACCTTAATGGTTATGATATGTCTTTCGCGACCATAAATCATAATGACGATGGTGCGATTATCGCTAACACCAACGATGCTGAACAATCTACGTTGACGCTAAACAACACTACCTCCCAGACTTTTGTCGGCCATTTAGGCTCGTCGGAACATCCTGATGCGCTTAATATTGACTATGTTCCGGCAGGAGATAATAGCTGGAACTTTGCTGGCGGAGTGGATGTTAATGATATGACTGTGGGTGCGGGTACTGCGATCTTCAGCGGGCGAGTGACTCCTCATGCGGCCGGTACGGTCATCACTGATGACTGGATCAGTGAAAGTTATCATGTGAATCATTTGCTGGTTGAAAGTGACGCTGATTTTGTCCTGAACGAACATGCTTCGATGGTCGGCAAGGTGACACTTGCAGACCGCGCCAGCATGCAAATGACTGGTAAAACGCACTTCACCGGTGATATTGAACTGGATAAGCAAGCCAAACTGGTGGTCGTCAATGACACTACCACATTGACAAGCACCGATGGCACAGCTGATAGCTGGCTGAATGGTCAAGTTTCAGGCGAAGGTTCGCTTGAAAAATACGGCAACGACACCCTGAACTGGACTGGCGAAAATACCCTAACCGGCGGCGTTGAAATTTATGGCGGGACGCTAAATCTGGAGGGTTCTGTCGCTTCGGACATGATTTTGCACGATGCGACTGAGCTATCGGGTGAGGCCACCATGAATAATCTCACACTGGGTGATAATGTCATACTGCGCCCTGATGATGAGCCAAACTTACTCACAGAAAGGGATTTTACCCCCGCTTCTCAGGGAGTTAATGGTAATTTCGTAGCCGGTAATAATACTCACCTCTATCTGCGTACCCGGATGGAAGAGCAGCAATCAACTAGCGATACGTTACTGATTTCAGGAAACGCAGATACAGCTCAGGCTGTCACGTTACATGTTGATTTGTCGGGTGATGGTTATATGACCGACGTGAATAATAGCGGCATAGCCGGCTCTGCCGAAGGGATATCACTTGTTCAGGTTGGCGGAACGTCGACGAAAGACAGTTTCCAGCTTGAGCATGGTTACGTCGCAAACGGGCCTTGGCAGTATTCCCTCTATACGTTTGCCCCTGGTAAAAGTGATGCGTCAGAGCGTCTGGTTGATGGCGAAGGAAATCAATATTGGGATTATCGTCTGGAGTCACGTTATTTGACCGAGGGTGATGAACCTGCACCACTGCCAGATCCCACTCCGGATGTACCTGACGTTGTTCCAGACCCGACTCCGGATGTACCTGACGTTGTTCCAGACCCGACTCCGGATGTGCCTGACGTTGTTCCAGTCCCGACTCCGGATGTGCCTGACGTTGTTCCGGACCCGACTCCGGATGTGCCTGACGTTGTTCCGGACCCGACTCCGGATGTGCCTGACGTTGTTCCGGACCCGACTCCTGTTGCCCCGGTACAACCGGGCCGACTGGCCGTTGTACCGCAGGTTCCTTCTTACTTGTCCTTGCCATCAGCATTGCTCAGCTATAACAGCCGGGTGACCCAGACTTTCCAGAATCTGGCGCACACCTCCACGATGGAAGGACTCGAAAGCGAGCACTACCCTGTCTGGCTCCAGTACATCAATGGTGAAGATAACTATCACTCATCACTGGGTTTTACTGACTACGGATATGATTACACCCAGAAAGAACAAGGCTGGATGCTAGGCGGCAAAGTGATGCACCTGGGTACCGACGAGCAATACCTGGCGTGGAATTTAGCCATTTCCAATGCGGATTTGAAAGTTACTCCGGATGCAAAAGACGGTAACAGTGAAGGCCATTACAAAACCTACGGGCTGACTTCGTTAATGACATTCCATCATCAAAGTGGCTGGACATTCGACCTCGGTGCGGACTTTACCAAATACGATGGCGATGTCTCGACCGATGCGCGTGGAAAAGTAGCAGACATTGATGCTTATTCCTGGAGTGGCACACTGGAAAGCAGTTATCCGTTTGTCTTTGGCGATCATGAAGTTGCGCCAGTATTGGGTGCAGGCATCCAGATGCTAAGTGTGGATGACTTCACTGACATTGATGGCGTTGACGTTCATTACGACAATATTGTCCGTCCAACAGGAAAAGCAGGTATGCGTTATCGTTACAAACTGAGTAACAGCGCCGTGGGCAACATGATGCTTTATTCCAACGCTTATCTCACTAAGGACTTCAGCGATACGCCAGATGTGTGGGTTGGCAGCGCCCGTAATCACGATGTTTCTTCAACATTTGATATGGGAAAACCGGGAAGTTCGGCGACTGTGGACCTCGGTGTTATTACTGAAATAACACCACTCATCTCTCTGAACACCGGTTTCCAGTATCAGCAGCGTCTGAGCAGTGATGATGAAGGCATTAACTCGTGGCAGGGCAATGCGGGTATCAGAGTGACGTTCTAATAGAACATTCACCAAGTAAGTAAAACTCCATCCCGTAAAGAGATGGAGTTTTATTTTCTAATCGCGCAGCCATTCGCTGTTCATCGTTTGTGTATCGCCCATATATTCCAGCAACCAGGCCAGCGATGGCGACGCGTTACTTTGATCCCACGTCAGGCAGCACGGGCTGTCCGGAAATCTGTTCTCCAGCGTGAGAATCTGTAATTTTTGTTGTTCAATCCACGGCATAACGCGATGAACCGGCATCATACCCACGCATAACCCCTCAGTCAGACACTCCAGCGCACAGGTCCAGTCAGGCACCACCAGACGCCGTTGGTTATCCAGCGTCCAGGTATCGCGCTTGGGTAAAGTCCGCGAGGTATCCTCCAGACACAGCGCCGGATAAGGGCGCAGCTGTTCGTCATTTAGCGCACCGGTATGTTGCGCCAGCGGATGCTGCGGACTGACCACACAGTGCCAGTCCATAAACCCCATATCGCGGAAACTAAAACGCCCGCCAACCGGAACGGCGCGCGTTGCACCGATAGCGACGTCCGCACGGCCATCCACAAGCGCATCCCAGACGCCATTAAACACTTCAGAATGGATAATCAGTTCGGTATCAGGGAAATGCCGGTAAAAATCCAATACCAGACGGCGAGTTCTGACCGGTTTAACAATCCTGTCCACCGCCACACGCAGTTCGCCGCGCCAGCCGTTGGCAACCTGCTGACATTGACGCCGCGTGGCTATCATTTTTTTTGTCAGAATCCGCGCTTCATCAACAAAAACCTTCCCTGCCGGAGTCAGCACCACATCCCGATGCCGCCGTTCAAACAGTGGAACGGCCAGCCATTGCTCGAGCTGACGGACAGTGTAGCTGATAGCAGAAGGCACACGGTGGAGATCTTGCGCCGCGGCGCTGAAACTGCCGGTTCGTGCTACTGCATCCACAACGTCAAGTGCATATTCGGACCACATCAGTTAGCCTTCAATTTTTTTGATAGCAGACTGCAAATATTAGCGTTTCACAAGACTGTTATCAAAGCGTTAAACTCCGCATCCGAACCTATTTCTGCGCCAAATCATCTGCAATAAACACATTAATGAGACAAAAATGAAACCCTCCTTTGGATTTATGCTCTATCTCGCCGGATTGAGCATGCTCGGTTTTTTAGCCACCGATATGTATTTACCTGCGTTTAGCGCAATGCAAACCAGCCTGATGACCAGTCCGGGCATGATCAGCGCCAGCCTGAGTATCTTCCTTGGCGGTTTCGCTGTCGGGCAACTGCTCTGGGGGCCGCTCTCCGATCGTATAGGGCGTAAACCGGTGCTGTTGATTGGCCTGACGCTGTTTGCCATCGGCTGTCTTGGAATTTTGTGGGTGGAAAATGTCCGCGCGCTTCTGGCGCTGCGTTTCTTACAGGCGATGGGAGTTTGTGCCGCCGCTGTCACCTGGCAGGCGATCGTTGTTGACCGTTTCTCTGCGGACGTGGCGAAGAAAACGTTCGCCAGTATCATGCCGCTGGTTGCACTTTCCCCTGCGCTGGCCCCGCTGCTGGGTGCATGGGTACTGAATCATTTTGACTGGGAAGCCATTTTCGCCCTGCTGACGGTGGTCGCGGTGCTTCTTGTCATCACTACGCTCACTTTGCGTGAAAACCAGCCCGCTGAGCATCCGCCTGAAAGCAAAGCCGGTTTCGGTACCTTACTGAAATCCCGCGTTTACACCGGCAACGTGATGATTTATGCCGCCTGCTCTGCCGGTTTCTTCGCCTGGCTGACCGGCTCTCCGTTTATTTTAAGCGATATGGGTTACTCACCAGCGGTCATCGGCCTGAGTTACGTACCTCAAACGATCGCCTTCTTGCTGGGTGGTTTTGGTTGCCGGATGCTGATCAGCAAACTGGATGGGAATAAAATTCTGCCATGGTTATTGGCGGGATACTGCCTGAGCGTGGTTTGGCTTTTCGTTATCGCGATGTTCACCGATGCCGGGTTGGTGAGCTTGTTGATTCCCTTCTGTCTCATGGCTTTGGTTAATGGCGCAATCTATCCAATTGTTGTCGCAAATGCATTAATGCCATTTCCTGCTAATACAGGCAAAGCTGCCGCGTTGCAAAATACGCTTCAGCTAGGCTTGTGTTTTCTCGCCAGTCTGTCGGTTTCCGCATTTATTGCGCAACCGCTGATGGCGACAGTTACCACCATGCTGTCTACAATAGTGTTGGTAGTTTTGGGTCGCTGGCTGTCACAACGGCAGGTGAAACAGCAGGAAGCTATGGAAGAGACCTCGCAGGAAGCCAAAGCATAGCATACTCACCGATCGCGATAATGACCTTTAGTTACAATCACTTAAAGGTCATTAACATCCAACGCGATTAACTATTGAGAATGCATGCGGTCGAGCCTATACTCAATAAAACCTCTAAAAATAACACTTTTACAAAACTTTTATTACAAGCTTTTGTGTGCCACGCGGAGTGCGTCACACTATTATTTCAAGGATGATTGACCTACAACCCTTTTGGCTTGTGGGTGTTCTTCTAAATTTCCTCTGTTGGTGTCGAATATCGGACGAGGCGCTGAGTCGTCTGTTCTCATAAAGACCTGCAAATAGCCTTTGCTTTTCCCGGCAGGTTAATAAGTCAGAAGAGAAAGTGATGGAGAAGCTATGAGTTCATCGTGTATAGAAGATCAAAGCATTCAGGATAATCAGTGGTATCGAATCGTCAGCGAAATGTTATCTTCCGCGGACATCCAGATTAATGGCAGTCGCCCTTTTGACCTTAAAGTAAAAAACACTGACTTCTTTAAGCGTGTTTTGCAGGAAGGTTCGCTGGGTTTGGGTGAAAGCTATATGGACGGCTGGTGGGAATGTGAACGTCTGGATATCTTTTTTCAGCGCGTTCTGCGAGCCGGTTTAGAAGATAAACTTCCCCGCCATTTTAAAGACACACTTCGCATCGCAGCAGCACGTATTCTGAATTTGCAATCACGCAAGCGCGCGTGGATTGTGGGTAAAGAGCACTACGATCTGGGCAATGATTTATTCACACTCATGCTCGACCCTTATATGCAATATTCCTGCGGCTACTGGAAAGAAGCCACTACCCTCGAAGAAGCGCAGGAAGCTAAACTCAAAATGATCTGCGATAAGCTGCAATTAAAACCGGGCCTGCGTCTGCTGGATATTGGATGCGGCTGGGGCGGATTATCTGAGTATGCGGCGCGCCATTATGGCGTCAGCGTGGTGGGCGTGACGATTTCGGCCGAACAACAAAAACTGGCTCAGGACAGGTGTGAAGGGCTGGATGTCACCATTCTTTTGCAAGATTATCGTGATTTAAACGATCAGTTTGACCGCGTTGTTTCCGTCGGGATGTTTGAGCACGTGGGTCCTAAGAACTACCAGACCTATTTCAACGTGGCGAAACGCAATATCAAACCGGACGGTATTTTCCTGCTGCACACCATCGGCTCAAATAAGACCGATCTGAGCGTGGATCCGTGGATTGATAAATATATCTTCCCCAACGGCTGTCTGCCTTCTATTCAACAGATTGCGCACACCAGTGAATCCCATTTTGTAATGGAAGACTGGCACAATATCGGTGCCGATTATGACCGCACACTGATGGCGTGGCACGAACGCTTCCAGCTGCACTGGCCGCAACTGGCCGAGCGCTATGGTGACCGTTTCCACCGGATGTTCACCTATTATCTTAATGCCTGCGCCGGTGCTTTCCGCGCGCGCGACATTCAGTTGTGGCAGGTCGTCTTCAGCCCGCAGGGTGTAGACGGCGGTCTTCGCGTTCCGCGTTAATGACGGCAAAAATCACGCATAAAAAAACCGGACAGCGTTTTGTGTCCGGTTTTTCTATATCTTAACGACGGCGAAAAGGGTTTATTCCGCTTTTTCGATCATCGCCTTTGCAGTGGCAATCGCCGCTTCACGGCTTTCTAATACACGCTCTACCGTATCGACAATCGCCTGAGTTTGCGGATCAATTTCGATATTAATTTTATCCCCCAGACGCTTAGTGCCTAATGTCGTGCGCTGTAGCGTTTCAGGAATTAAATGCACGCAGAAACGGGTGCGGGTCACTTCGCCGATGGTCAGACTAATACCGTCGATGCCGATATAACCTTTGTGTAATACATATTTCATCAAATCTTCATGAGGCATCCGGAACCAGATTTGACGGTTATTTTCTGATGTCAGAATTTTGGCGACTTCTGCGGTACAAATAATATGGCCCGACATTAAATGACCGCCGATCTCATCATTAAATCGCGCAGCGCGTTCAAGATTGACCTGATCGCCGACGTTTAAATCGCCGAGATTGGTCAGACGGAGCGTTTCTTTCATCAGGTCAAAGCTGACCAGGTCGCCCTGCACCTCCGTTACCGTCAGGCAGCAGCCATTGTGCGATACAGAAGCACCGAGCTGGAGGTTATCCAGCATATCCTCTGGCATGCGAACAATATGGGTACGGAAATTCGGTTTTTCGTCAATCGACACTACCGTTCCGGTTCCCTGAACAATTCCGGTGAACATAGCCCTTTCCTCAATGCTGAATTCTGTTGTATTAAGACAACGCTGACGTCAGTTTGCCGCAGATTTAATTGAAAGCCAAATCTGCACGGCACAAATAGCACTGCCTGATCGGATATCATTATTTAACCGGCCATTAACAGCATCGTTTGCTTAAAAAAAAGGAAGCGGTACAATCTTCGGGCTATTCTCTCGTCTTTAATGCCACCTGACGTGGCGTTTTTTCATCCAATATAATCAAGAATAAAGGTGTATCTGTGCAGAAGTACCTTGCAGAAGCGCGGGTCTTATTAGCGCTTGCCATCCCGGTCATCCTCGCGCAAATAGCCCAGACGTCAATGGGCGTGGTGGACACGATAATGGCCGGCTCCGTCAGTGCAACGGACATGGCCGCCGTCGCCGTCGGGACCTCTATCTGGTTACCGGCTATTTTATTCGGACACGGCTTATTACTGTCGCTGACCCCGACGATTGCGCATCTCAATGGTGCAGGCCGCCGGGATAAAATCGGTCATCAGGTACAACAAGGGTTCTGGCTGGCCTCAGGGGTTTCCGTGTTGATCATCGCCGTCCTGTATCACTGTGATCAGATTATCGGCCTGATGCATAACATCGATCCGCAACTGAAAGAAAAAGCAGTCGGCTATTTACGCGCAATTATGTGGGGAGCGCCGGGCTATTTATTCTTCCAGGTGCTGCGCGATCAGTGTGAAGGCTTGTCGAAAACGAAGCCGGGCATGGTCTTTGGTTTCATCGGCCTGCTGGTGAACATACCTGTGAACTACATTTTTATTTACGGTAAGTTCGGTGCGCCCGCGCTTGGCGGTGTCGGTTGTGGTGTCGCAACGGGCACAGTGTATTGGGTTATGTTCTTTATGATGCGCTTTTACGTACGTCGTAATTACACGATGCGCGACATCATTCCAGCAACGCGCTTCGCCAAACCCGACTGGCCAACATTACGCCGCCTGACTCAGCTCGGTATGCCAATTGCGCTGGCGTTGTTCTTTGAAGTGACACTGTTTGCCATCGTCGCGCTGCTGGTTTCACCACTGGGGATTGTGGCAGTGGCCAGCCACCAGATTGCACTGAACGTGGGCTCTCTGATGTTTGTAGTCCCACTGTCGCTTGGCGTGGCCGCGACGATCCGCGTCGGTTCACAATTGGGGAAATCATCGGTCGACGGTGCCAAAGTGGCAGCATATACCAGTATCTTCACCGGAATTCTCATGGCCTGTTGTACGGCTTCGACGGCTATTCTCTTTCGCGAACATATTGCCGCACTCTATAACGACAGCCCTGAAGTCGTGATGCTGGCTTCCCATCTTCTGATATTCGCGGCTTTGTTCCAGATTTCAGATGCAGTTCAGGTCATCGGCAGCGGCATTCTTCGCGGCTATAAAGATACGCGTTCTATCTTCTATATTACGTTTGTCGCCTACTGGGTGCTGGGATTGCCGGTCGGATACATGCTCGGGCTGACCGATTTCCTTGTGCCAAGGATGGGGCCGAGCGGCTTCTGGTGCGGATTCATTCTGGGGCTGACGTTTGCCGCCGTGATGATGACGTTCCGTATGCGCTGGCTACAGAAGCAGCCTTCATTCACGATTTTGCAAAAAGCTGGCCGATAGTTTTAAAGCTGGCCGATAGTTTTACCGGCCACGCGCGATGAATGATTCATCGCGCGTGGCCTTTTCTCCCCAATGACGGCGGTTATGTCTAAAAAAACAACGCAATGCGCATAAGCTCGTCAGTCGCGAACAATATGTAAGAAAAATGTCTTTTTTCCCTTGCCAGCCTTCAGAGACGTCGTTAATATTCGTCCCCGTCGCCAACACTGGCTGACAAGAAAGAAAACGATGCGTCCGTAGCTCAGTTGGTTAGAGCACCACCTTGACATGGTGGGGGTCGGTGGTTCGAGTCCACTCGGACGCACCAATTTCTTTGCTGTACCGTTGCATAATGTGCGTCCGTAGCTCAGTTGGTTAGAGCACCACCTTGACATGGTGGGGGTCGGTGGTTCGAGTCCACTCGGACGCACCAGCAACTCTTCTTAATATCTCGCCTTTCCTCTGATGTACTTTTCTGATTTAAACATCTTTATTCCCCAGTGCTTTTTACAACTGCTCCCTGCTGCGTTTTACCAACAGACTCAGTACGCCCCTTAGCCTTTTTATTGGCTTATTTCGTCTTTGTAGCATTTTCGAAAGTCACGTAACGAAACTGTTATGCCTGTGATTTCCCCGCTGCCCGCTTTGGATATTTGCGCAACAACGCTCAGCCATCTGCCCTAAGCTTGCGCATTATCACGTTTTTTATTTGGTTTCCCACCTCGTTCCCCTCTATAATACGCATCGTCTCTTCGATTGAATGGTTTCAGCCCCTTGATCTGTCGATATCGCACTTATATAAGCGTGACCACTCCCGTAGCGATCTTAAATCGCACTAATCGCTATGCTTTGGCTGAACTAACTACACCATTCCTTTCACAGTCTTCTACGCTTAGTAATGATTTGATCAACCAGGCAAGACTTCAATTTCGTGCGGGCAGCCATGCTGTCAGGCAAACACGTTTCCAATCCATCACAACTTGTAGATAAAATCGTCATGAAAAAGACCAAAATTGTTTGTACCATCGGACCAAAAACTGAATCCGAAGAAATGCTAACCAAACTGCTTGATGCAGGCATGAACGTAATGCGTCTGAACTTCTCTCACGGTGATTACGAAGAGCACGGTCAACGCATTAAGAACATCCGCAACGTGATGGCCGCGACTGGCCACAAAGCAGCTATCCTGCTGGACACCAAAGGTCCTGAAATCCGCACCATGAAACTGGAAGGCGGCAAAGATGCTGCGCTGGTTGCGGGCCAGACCTACACTTTCACCACCGACCAGAGCGTGATTGGTAATACTGAACGTGTTGCTGTGACCTACGCTGGCTTTGCTGCAGACCTTAAAATCGGTAACACCATTCTGGTGGACGATGGCCTGATCGGCATGGAAGTGACTAACGTCACCGAAACCGAAGTGACCTGTAAAGTTCTGAACAACGGTGATCTGGGCGAAAACAAAGGCGTTAACCTGCCAGGCGTTTCTATCGCACTGCCAGCACTGGCTGAAAAAGATAAACGCGACCTGATCTTCGGTTGTGAGCAAGGCGTTGACTTCGTTGCGGCCTCCTTTATCCGTAAACGTTCTGACGTTCTGGAAATCCGCGAACACCTGAAAATCCACGGTGGCGAGCACATCCAGATCATCTCCAAAATTGAAAACCAGGAAGGCCTGAACAACTTCGACGAAATCCTCGAAGCTTCAGACGGCATCATGGTTGCCCGTGGTGACCTCGGCGTTGAAATCCCGGTTGAAGAAGTTATCTTCGCGCAGAAAATGATGATCGAAAAATGTAACCGTGCACGCAAAGTGGTGATCACCGCAACGCAAATGCTCGATTCCATGATCAAAAACCCGCGCCCTACCCGCGCAGAAGCTGGTGACGTCGCTAACGCCATCATCGACGGTACAGATGCCGTGATGCTGTCTGGCGAAAGTGCTAAAGGTAAATACCCACTGGAAGCGGTGACCATCATGGCCACCATTTGTGCCCGTACCGACCGCGTTATGCAAAGCCGCATCGATGGTCAGAATGACAACCGCAAACTGCGTATTACTGAAGCAGTCTGCCGTGGCGCAGTAGAAACAGCCGAAAAACTGGATGCTCCGTTGATCGTTGTTGCAACCAGCGGTGGTAAATCTGCTAAAGCTGTGCGTAAATACTTCCCGCACGCGACTATCCTGGCTCTGACCACTAACGAAATCACTGCACGTCAGTTAATCCTGACCAAAGGCGTTGTGACTCAACTGGTGAAAGAAATTGCCTCTACTGATGATTTCTATCGCATTGGTAAAGAAGCGGCGATTGAAAGCGGTTTAGCGCAAAAAGGTGATATCGTAGTGATGGTTTCTGGCGCACTGGTTCAGAGCGGCACTACCAATACTTCTTCGGTGCACGTTGTTTAATTAAAAACGTGACCCAGAGCATGAATAAACGCTGCATACTGCGGCGTTTATTTTTCGAAAAGCCTCTTTTTTCTTAAAAAGTGCAGAAAACAGAATGCGTGAGATTGGGATAAGTCCCATGGAATACAGCTGTTTTCCCAGCAATTTTTAACTTTTTCGTAAAAAAAGATGCTTCTTTGAGCGAACGATCAAAATATAGCGTTTACCGACAAAAAATTATTCTCATTAGAAAATAGTTTGTGTAATACTTGTAACGCTACATGGAGATTAACTTAATCTAGAGGGTTTTATAATGAATCGCACTAAACTGGTACTGGGCGCTGTAATCCTGGCTTCAACTATGCTGGCTGGTTGTTCAAGCAACGCTAAAATCGATCAACTGTCTTCAGACGTTTCTACTCTGAACTCTAAAGTTGACCAACTGAGCAACGACGTGAACGCAATGCGTTCTGACGTTCAGGCAGCTAAAGACGACGCAGCACGTGCTAACCAACGTCTTGACAACCAAGCTCACGCTTACAAGAAGTAATATTTACTTCTCTAGTTCAATGGCGCACTCAGTGCGCCATTTTTTTTACCTGTCATCCTCCCCTCGCATTTATGTCATTCATCCCCGCTTCTTTCTGATTTGTTTCTACATTACCTTTTTGTGATACCCCCCTAAAAGCACTCTCCGTCTCCCGCCAGAGCTTTGGCCATAAAAAAGGAGCCATGATGGCTCCTTTGAAAGAAAACGCTTCTGAATGGTTTCTGTAACCTTTATTGCGTACTTGCGGTATTCACTGCTGGTTGTGTGGCTGCTGCGGTCTGCGGTTCGTTGACAGCCGGAGGCGTCCCCGTTGCTTTATCACCGACGCTTACTACCACGGGCATACCTGAACGCCGCTTGATGGCTTCTTTTACCACCTCGGTATTCGTGTCGTCATGCTTGATGAATTTCTTCATTGCCGCAGTCAGAGCAATCGGCTTGGTCTGAGGATCATCTTTTTCGGTGTGCGACAGTGGCTGATGAACTTCGATATAGCGTTTACCATCGGGTTCAATGTCATATTTAATCGGCTGATTGACGATTTGTACACGTGTCCCTTTAGGCACGCTGTTAAACAACGCCTCGATGTCATCAGGGCGCAAACGGATACAACCGGAGCTCACGCGCATCCCGATACCAAAGTTAGCGTTTGTCCCGTGGATCAGGTACTGCCCTGTCCCTGCTGACAAACGCATGGCAAACAGCCCCATCGGGTTTTCCGGCCCGGCTGGCACCATGCCAGGCAGCTTAATGCCGTCTTTCAGGTAAGCTTTACGGATATTGGCTGTAGGCGTCCAGGTCGGATTGGGGATTTTCTGGCTTACAGACGTGACCATCTCTGGGGTGTTGCGACCCAGCTGGCCGATACCAATAGGATAGACGACGACTTTATCTTCGCCTTTTGGATAGTAGTACAAACGCAATTCCGCGAGGTTGACAACAATTCCTTCACGCTTAGTGTCAGGTAACAGCATTTGCGAAGGGATTGTCAGCACGGTGCCGGCTTTCGGTAAATAAGGATCGGTTCCCGGGTTAGCTTCCAGCATAGCAATCAGGCCAATTTGATATTTGGCGGCTACGGCTTCAAGCGGCTGACCGTCGTTTGGCACCACATAAGTCGTGTTTTCGCCAATCAGGCGGCTATTATCCGGCGGCAGAGGATATTCTGCTGCACTTGCGGTCAAGGAGTGCGTTGCCATCATTGTGCCAACTAACATCGCCAGAAGGGGTAATGCGCGTCTCATACTCAGTCCTTTTTTGGCCTGAACTCAGACAATCTGAGGCCAGACAATTATCTTGTTTGTTAATACTAGCAGCGCAGAATTTCAGAGCAATCAAACCGCAGAAAATCAGAAAGTTACCTTATCGTACGGCAGGCGTTAAACGTGGCAAAAGCGAATTTTAAACAGATGAAAAATCAGAAGTAAAACGGAATGAAGCGAGGGGAAAATCAAAAAAGGCTTTGCTCATTAGCAGACGATTCCTAATGAGCAAAGCGGTCAGTCAGTGGTTAAGCAAGCGCCGCAGCATTCGCGCGGATGGACCGGATCATTGCTTCCAGCCCCTGCGAGCGTGAAGGTGTCAGATGCTGGCTGAGTTCCAGTTCAGTGAAGAACGGACGCACATCCAGCTCTACCACATCACGCGGCGTCAGCCCCTGATAGAGACTGAACACGATGGCCACCAAACCTTTTACAATGGCCGCATCGCTGTCGCCTTCGAAAGTCAGTGCGCCGGTTTCATCCGTGCGCATTACAATCCACACCTGACTCTGACAACCAGAAATCAGGTTTTTATCCTGACGACATTCCTCCGGCAGAGCTGGTAACTGGCCGCCGAGCTCAATGACATACAGATACTTTTCTTCCCAGTTCGGGCAGCGGGAAAAATTTCTGACTAACTTATTTTTATCTGGCAAAGCCATAACAACATCCTGAGCGGGGTTGCCGGGCTTAACCCAACAACCGGTGAATACGTTGCAGTCCTGCGACCAGACGGTCGACTTCTTCGTGAGTATTGTACATCGCAAGCGACGCACGGCACATCGCCGGAACACCGTAGAAAGACATTAATGGCATCGCACAGTGGTGACCGGTACGGATGGCAATACCGTATTGATCGAGGAAACTGCCCACATCGTAAGCATGGTGTTTCCCCAGATTAAATGCAATAACGCCTGAACGGCTGGCCGGACCGTAAATCTGAATATCCGGTACCTTCGCCATTTGTTCCAGCGCGTAGGCCATCAGTTCATTTTCGTAGGCATGGATATTTTCCAGACCCAATTCCGTCACATACTCCATGGCTGCGCCCAGACCCATGATGCCACCGGTATTTGGCGTACCGGCTTCAAAACGCCAGGGTGCTGCTG
This sequence comes from Rahnella sp. 1L-D-7-B-C2, assembly GCF_057290995.1. Classification (NCBI taxonomy): domain Bacteria; kingdom Pseudomonadati; phylum Pseudomonadota; class Gammaproteobacteria; order Enterobacterales; family Yersiniaceae; genus Rahnella; species Rahnella sp. 1L-D-7-B-C2. The sequence continues at coordinate 324,536 of NZ_JBXAVQ010000002.1, forward strand.
CGAAGGTGGTACCTTCGGTCAGACTGACGTGTTTGATCATAGATCCGCCGCCTTCCCATGGTGGCATCTGATTGAGCAATTCTTTACGGCCGTACAGAATACCGATGCCGGTTGGCCCATACAGTTTATGGCCTGACCAGACATAGAAATCGCAACCCAGCGCCTGGACGTCCACGGCGTAATGCATCACTGCCTGCGCGCCATCTACCAGTACGGTCAGACCGGCAGCTTTGGCCTGAGGAATGATTTTTTCCAGCGGATTCACGGTACCCAGCACGTTCGAAACATGCGCCAGCGTCAGCAATTTCGTACGAGGGGTGATAAGCGCGTCAAGCTGTGAGAGATCAAGCTCGCCTTCCGGCGTGAGATGCCAGACGTCGATATGCAGACTGCGCTCTTTCGCCAGCATCTGCCAGGGCACGATATTGGCGTGATGTTCCATTTCGGTCAGAATAATACGATCGCCCGGCTGCAACAGAACACGGCCAAAAGTATTGGCGACGAGGTTAATGGCCTCCGTGGAACCTTTGACGAAAACAATTTCTTCCGCAGAGGCCGCATTCATGAAATGAGCGGCCTGAGTGCGAACGTTTTCCATCTGCTCAGTCGCTTCTGCGCTCATGGTATGAATGCCACGGTGAACCGCAGCATAACCTTGTTCGAAGAAAGACATTTCACGTTGAATAACCTGACGCGGTTTCTGTGCGCTGGCTGCGCTGTCAAGATATGCCAGCGGCTGGCCGTTAACTTCACGGCTCAGCACAGGGAAATCGCTACGTACTCTTTCCAGTGGAAAAGTCATTACTTACCTCGATTGAGTCGACCCGCAATACGGGCAATCACGACGTCACGCAGGGTTTCATTCTCGATGGCTTCCGTCAGTTCCGCAGCAAATGCAAATATGATCATTTGCTGTGCATCCTGACCGCTAATACCACGGGTACGCAGATAGAAAAGCTGTTCGTCGTCGATACGACCGACCGTCGCACCGTGGCTGCATTTCACGTCGTCGGCATAAATCTCCAGCTGAGGTTTAGTATCGACCTCAGTGTGTTTGCCCAGCAACAAGTTGTTGTTGGTCATCTTGCCGTCGGTTTTCAGTGCATGCTTCGCCACTTTGATCATGCCGTTGAAGATGGCTTTCGCGCGATCGTTAACGATCACTTTATGCAACTGATTGCTGTTGCAATAACCTTTATTATGTTCCAGATACGTGCGGGTATCCGCAATCTCAGTATCAACCGGCAGAACCAGGCTGTTCATGTTGAGATTGGTGTTCTCGCCGTTCAGCTGCGCACTGGTGTTATTACGGGTCAAACCCGCGCCCAGCAGGAAACTGTGGCTCGCGACACGGGCATCACGACCGATAACCAAATCATTATGCGAGAAGTGGAAGCTCGCCTGGCTTTCAAATGCCAGTTTGTAATGCGTGAAATCCGCATTGTCGCCCACATTTACCGTCATACGCGCACCGGTAAAGTGGCCGTGATCGTTAAGACTCAGGTAATGCTCAATTACTTCAGCATTGGCACCGCTTTCGATAGCCATGTGATAGCGATGATGGACGGTATTCATTTCACGTGACTGATCACGACCACTGCTAATGTGTAACAGATACAGCGGTTTATCCGCCTGTTTACCCGCAGGCAAACGCACAGATAATGGATCCTGTGCCAGACTTTCCGTCAGATGTAAAAAGACTTCAGACTGAATCGGATCAGGCAGCATTTGTTGAGACGCCGGATTCAGTTTTTGGATCTCAAATGCGCCCGTTTCAGCATCACTCAGGCTCGCATCGAAACGGCCATCGACGAATACTAAACGGTAGCAATCCACCGGCAGTGCCAGCGATTTCACGGTTTCAGCCGTAACCGCCTGCTGCTGAGGTGCAAAGAACTGATTGCCCAACAGGGAAGAGACCGGCGTATATTTCCAGTCTTCCAGTTTGGCATGCGGAAAACCGAGGCGTAGCACTTGTTGCCAGTGTGCATGGGCGTGAGCAGATTGTTCACCACCGCGGCCTTCAAAAAGACGGTAAAGCTGCTGCATGGCATGTGAACTGCCCGCCGCAGGTACATTACTCTTCGTCGGTAAGCCAGCCATAACCCTGCTCCTCTAACTGTTTAACCAGGCTGAAATCGCCAGATTTTACAATACGTCCCTGATACAGCACGTGCACATAATCAGGCTTGATGTAGTCGAGGATGCGTTGGTAGTGGGTGACAATCACGAATGAACGTTTGCCATCGCGCAGCGCATTGACGCCGTTAGACACAATTTTCAGCGCATCGATGTCCAGACCGGAGTCGGTTTCATCAAGAATGCACAGGCTTGGCTCAAGCGCTGCCATTTGCAGAATATCGTTACGCTTCTTCTCACCGCCGGAGAAACCGACGTTGACGGAACGGGTCAGCAGATCCGCAGGCATTTTCAACATGGCAATCTTCTCTTCGATGAAATCCGCGAAGTCAAAGCGGTCCATCGGAGGCAGATTACGGTATTTACGTACCGCGTTAACCGAAGTTTGCAGGAAGAAATGGTTGGTCACACCCGGGATTTCTACCGGATATTGGAACGCCATGAACACACCTTCACCCGCGCGGTCTTCCGGCGCGAGATCCAGCAAATCTTTACCATTGAACATTACGGAACCATCGGTCACTTCGTAATCTTCACGGCCAGCCAGCGTCGCGGAGAGTGTACTTTTACCTGAGCCGTTCGGGCCCATGATGGCGTGTACTTCTCCGGGTTTGATCTCCAGATCAAGTCCCTTAAGAATTTCCTTTTCTTCGACACGGACCTTCAAATTCTTAATGCTTAACATACGTATCCTTGAGTTTGCGCCTGCGCGCTCATAATTCTGATTATGCTTTGACTGTGCTGAACTCAAACCTGTCCGCCGCGGCGTCACACCACACAGCGACGGCAGGAAAAGACGCCGATATTACCCAACGCTGTGTTCAAGGCTTATCGCCAGCAGTTTCTGTGCTTCGACAGCAAACTCCAGCGGCAGCTCGGAAAAGACATCTTTACAGAAACCGTTAACAATCATGGAAATCGCGTCATCTTCGCTGATACCACGTTGCAGACAGTAGAACAGCTGGTCATCGCCAATTTTCGACGTCGTCGCTTCGTGTTCCAGCTGCGCGGTATTGTTACGCACTTCGACATACGGGAATGTATGCGCGGCGCTGTCAGGACCGATCAGCATTGAGTCACACTGCGTGAAGTTACGGGCATTTTCAGCACCCGGCAGAATTTTCACCAGACCACGGTAGCTGTTCTGGCTGTGACCTGCAGAGATCCCTTTGGAGATGATCGTCGATTTAGTATTTTTACCAATGTGGATCATCTTGGTGCCGGTATCGGCCTGCTGCTTGCCACTGGTCAGCGCAACTGAGAAGAATTCGCCGATTGAGTTATCGCCTTTAAGGATAACGCTTGGGTATTTCCAGGTGATCGCAGAGCCCGTTTCAGACTGCGTCCAGGACATCTTCGACCCTGCGCCTTCACACAATGCGCGTTTGGTCACGAAGTTGAGGATCCCGCCGCTGCTGTCTTTGCTGCCGGAGAACCAGTTCTGTACGGTGGAGTATTTCACTTCAGCGTCTTTATGCAGAATGACTTCAACGACGGCCGCGTGCAGCTGATAGGTATCGCGTACCGGTGCTGAACAACCTTCGATGTAACTGACATAGCTACCTTCATCGGCAATCAGAATAGTACGTTCGAACTGACCGGTTTTCGCCGCGTTGATACGGAAATAGGTCGACAGTTCCATCGGACAACGCACACCTTTTGGTACATAAACAAAAGTGCCGTCAGAAGCGACCGCAGCGTTCAGCGCAGCAAAGAAGTTATCCTGCGCGGGTACTACGGTACCGAGGTATTTGCGAACCAGATCCGGGTATTCGTGAATGGCTTCGCCGAATGAGCAGAAAATGACGCCAGATTCAGCCAGCTTTTCACGATACGTCGTGGAAACAGAAACGGAGTCGAAAATTGCATCGACGGCCACTTCTTTCCCTTCACGTACGGGAACACCCAACTGCTCAAAAGCTTTTTCCACTTCGCTGGTCAGGTAATTTTTACCATCAAGCGCCGGAATACCGTGAGAATCTGCGGGTGGCTGTTGCGTAGCACCTGGCTGAGAACCACAGGTATCATCACAGCTGCCACAGGATGGCGCGGAGTAATAGCTATAATCCTGATAATCGAGAGGCGTGTAATACGCTTTCAACCAGTGCGGCTCTTCCATTTTCAGCCAAGCATGATAAGCCTGCAGACGGAACTCCAGCATCCACTCGGGTTCGTTGCGTTTCGCGGAGATCGCGCGAACCACATCTTCGTTGATGCCTGATGCTAGTTCATCGGTTGCCAGCTGGGTAAAGAACCCTTCTTTATAATTCGTTCCCTCGCCGACCCAAGACTGCACATCGTCTGGAATTTCTACGTTGCTTCGTGACATGTTGGTTACATCGCTTTGTTTACAATAATCTTAAAAACGGCCGGTTCTTACAGGCCGAAACTTTCGCCACACCCGCAGGCATGCTGAGCTTTAGGATTATTGAATTTAAATATCTGATTCAGCCCTTCGCGGACGAAATCCACCTCGGTTCCGTCGATGAAAGGCATCGCTTTCAGCGGAACAAACAGCAAAGCGCCGTCATGCTCAAACACCAGGTCATCGCTGCCCGGTTGCTTGGTTAAATCCAGAACGTAGCCAAAGCCAGCACAGCCCGATTGTTTCACCGAGAGCTGAAGACCTTTGACTTCAGGATCCTGGGTCATCAGGGTTTTAACCTGTTTCGCCGCAGAGTCAGTCAGGATCACGCCTTGCCATACGTTGTCGTCTAAAGAGAACGAGCCGACAGTTTCAGTTTGCATCTGTCTTACCTCATAGTTTTACGGTCATAGACAAGACCTATTGTCTCTATTCTAGTGATAACATTTATCACTTCAACCTCTTGTTTTAAGAGGGTATAGCGATGACCCATGAGGAACGCCACTCAATGTGCATCGGCTTTGGGTCGGGCTGCCGGCGGGTCTTGAACACCGCAACCATCAACTGATTGAATAAGTTGTCAATTTTTTGTTAAAAAACGCAAAATTAACCTTATAAAGATCATGGTTTAATAGCTTTCATTAGGTCTATTATAAAACATTCATCGGAAATGCCTATTTATGAATTCACCCTAAACGCAATAATAAGGCTCTTTTTGTTTACTCATTTCCGCCGAAAATTGAAAAAACAGATGAAAACGTTGATCCGGTTATTTTTTGACAATATGATGTTCATTCTTTGATAATGATTATCATTAAGATAAACCGGAATACTGAGAATGGCTCAATCGGTAAATGCGTGGTTGCAGAGTAAGATCGACGAATATAAATCCAGTGTCCGCGATGCTACTGTGGATTTCTATATGGCGGATGCCGCCTTACGCCGCCCTGACGCACACCTCTGCCAGCTAAAACGCCTCAACAGCATTTGTCTGGATATGGCCAATTTATGCCTGCAAAACGGAGACGATCACAGTTATCTGCACGCGTTATGCAAGCTGCATAACCGCCTGATATTGGAAATAAACAGTGTCGGTCGTTGTGAACTCTTCCGTGTTCAGAGCTACCATTTTGCGCGGCATACGCTCAAACTCATTTGTCAGTATTATGGCATGATGGGCATCTGGGAAAAAGCGACAGCCTTCCAAACAGACTTTGCCAAACGTGTGCCCTATCATCTTTGATTGCGTTTCAATGTGATAGCTAATGAATACTGCGAATAAAAAAGGCGGACAACTTTTCGGCCTGTCCGCCCTTTCTGTCTTCTACCTGCCTGATTCATTCACTCAAATTATTTATCGATAACCATCGTTGTCAGTCTGGATACACAGCAAAGACCGCCCTGCTGATCAAAAATTTCAATCTGCCAGACCTGGCTGCGGCGACCGGCGCGTAATGCACGGCATACGCCACGGACATGTCCTTCCCGCGCTGACTTCATGTGGCTGGCATTGATTTCCACGCCGACCACCGTCTGTGTGCCTTCGCTGCACAGATATCCCGCCATCGAGCCCAGGGTTTCAGCCAGTACGACTGATGCCCCACCGTGCAACAAACCAAAAGGCTGAATAGTACGTTCATCCACTGGCATCGTAGCTTCAAGAAAATCCTCGCCCAGTTGGGTGAACACTATTCCGACGTGCCCGACCATGCATCCCTGACTACGTGCATTGAGCGCATCAAGAGTGGTGGTTCGTTTCCAAAATGACATCGTGCTTCCTTATGTATCAGGAAAGGATTTCCAGTAAAGCCTGCAAAGGATGTCGGACTCCGTTACCTTCAATACGTTTTACCTGGCTGCGACAGGAATAACCGGTCGCCAGACAGCGCTGACGCGGCAGGCGTTGTAAAGATGTGTGCCATGACAGCTCGTATATCCCCAGCGAGTTTTGCAGGTTTTTCGTTTCGTGACCGTAAGTTCCGGCCATCCCGCAGCAACCTACACTGACATTTTCCAGCTTAGCGCCGTAGCGGGCAAAAATATCTCCCCATTGCTTACCACTGGTTGGCAACGCCGTACTTTCAGTGCAGTGCCCGAACAGATACCAAGGCTCACCGCTCTGCTGTTGCGCTGGACGTTCTGCCAGCCACGTATCTAACCATTCGTGTACCAACTGAACCTGGAATGAACCACGGGCCTCCCCGAGAATTTCCTTATATTCATCGCGATAACAGAGCACCAGCGCCGGGTCGACCCCCACCAGCGGCATTCCTAACTGAGCCACACGGTTTAAGAACTGTGAGGTTTTCTTCGCGGTTTTCGCAAAGCGTTGCAGGAAGCCTTTAATGTGTTGCGCTTTACCGTTCGGTGAGAACGGCAGCAGCACAGGTTTCAGACCCAATTTTTCGATAAGCCGGATGAAATCAGCCACGACCTGTGCATCATAAAAACTGGTAAACGGATCCTGCACCACCAGAACATATTCGCCGCGCTGGGCCGGAGATATTTTCTCCAACTGTTCGAGTGTCATCGTACTGGCGCGATGCCCCAGCAGTTGCTCACGCAGCGTGGGAGTGGACAGCAAAGGCAAATCTACCATGCCGATGCTTTTACGGCTCATTTCCCGTACCCACGGCTGTTTCAGGAAGAAGTTAAACAGCTTCGGTGCTTTGGCCATCAGCGGCGCATAACTTTCAACGCTTGCGACGAAATGGTCGCGCACCGGGCGCAAATAACGTGTGTGATAAAGCTGAAGGAAACGTGAGCGGAATCCGGGTACGTCAATCTTAATCGGACACTGCGTCGAACAGGCCTTGCAGGCCAGACAACCCGACATAGCCTCTTTCACTTCATGAGAAAAATCATATTCACCTTTATTGGCGTGCCAGGTATTACGTGTGCGGTCGATGAGTGTGCGGAAACTCAGCCCTTTCTCCGGCAAGGCGTTTTCAAGTGCCAGCGGATCAACGCCCTGCTCAGACAGCAAACGCAGCCATTCCCGGACTAATCCTGCGCGTCCTTTTGGTGAGTGAATTCGGCTACCGGTGATTTTCATCGACGGACACATCGGGCTTTTCACATCAAAGTTGAAGCAAAGACCGTTACCGTTACATTCCATTGCACCACGGAACGACTGACGCACTTCCAGCGGAATTCGGCGATCCAGCGTGCCACGTTTCGCCGCATCGACTTTCATCATCGGCTCATCGCAATCGAGTGGCGCACAGATCTTACCTGGATTCAGTCGGTTATCGGGGTCAAACGCCGTTTTGATACGGCGAAGCTCATGGAACAGTTCTTCGCCGAAAAATGCCGGACTGTATTCAGCACGGAAACCTTTGCCGTGCTCGCCCCACAGCAGGCCACCATATTTAGCGGTCAGTGCGACGACTTCATCAGAAATTTGCTTTAGCAGCATCTCCTGTTGCGGATCACACATATCGAGCGCCGGACGTACATGCAGTACGCCAGCATCGACGTGCCCGAACATGCCATAACTCAGATTATGGCTGTCCAGCAGCGCACGGAATTCAACGATATAATCAGCCAGATGCTGCGGCGGCACGCACGTATCTTCCGCAAACGGCAGGGGTTTGGCCTGCCCTTTCGCATTGCCCAGCAGTCCGACCGCTTTCTTACGCATATTATAAATACGTTCAATACCGGCAAGGTCGGCACAAATCTGATAACCAATCACACCACCTTCCTGGTCGCTCATCAGCCCGTCGAGGCGCTCGCACAGGGCGCTGACCTGAGCTTCAATCAGATCGGCGTCGTCACCGGCAAACTCAACGATGTTGAGCCCCTGCATGTCTTTACCATCCACATCCTTTATGTACTCACGAACGCTGTGCCAGACGATATCTTCACGCGCCAGATTGAGGACTTTGGAATCAACGGTTTCAACTGAAAGGGCTTTGGCTTCCACCATAAATGGCGCATTGCGCAGCGCGGAGTTGAAGGAGTCGTATTTAATGTTGACCAGACGGCGCACTTTGGGGATTGGCGTGATATTCAGACGCGCTTCTGTAATAAAGGCCAGTGAACCTTCCGAGCCGGTGAGGATACGGGTCAGATTGAAGGTTTGCAGATCATCACTCAATACGTGACGCAAATCGTAGCCGGTAAGGAAGCGATTCAATTTCGGGAATTTTTCGATGACCAGCGCGCGGTTATCACGGCAACTGTCGAGTACGGTACGATAGATGCGGCCAATAACAGAATCCTCTTCGCCGAGTTTATCGGCCAGCGCCGTAGGTATCGCTGTGGTGTCCAGCATGTCGCCACCGAGCACGATGGCGCGCACACCCAGCACGTGGTCTGAGGTTTTGCCATAGACCAGAGAACCCTGGCCGGACGCATCGGTATTGATCATTCCGCCAAGCGTCGCACGGTTACTGGTGGACAGCTCCGGCGAGAAGAAATAACCCAGCGGACGCAGATAATCGTTGAGCTGGTCTTTAATCACACCTGCCTCGACCTTGACCCAACCTTGTTCAATATTAATATCGAGAATTCGGTTCATATGACGGGACATATCAACCACAATGCCGCGGTTCAATGACTGACCGTTAGTGCCGGTGCCCCCGCCGCGCGGCGTGAAGACCAGCGTTTTAAAACGCTCTTGCCCTGCGAGGCGTGCTATCAGGGCAACGTCCGAGGTTGCCAGCGGAAACAGAACCGCATCCGGTAAGAGCTGATATACGCTGTTGTCAGTGGCCATCGTCAGTCGATCGGCATATGTCGTGGTGAGATCACCGGTAAATCCGTCGTTTTTTAAGGCTTCCAAAAAATCGAGCACCAGCTGGATGACACCCGGCGCCTGAGAAATCTGTGGGATCATTGAATTATGACTCTGTCTTTGTTGTATGCCTGGCAAGCGCTAAGCGATTTGCCGGATCTGCGAGGCAGATCCACCCTGTTCTTTACCCAGATTAAAAACTAACATACTTCTTTTTTAAGCGCTCCGTCTGGTTAACCATTGTTGCATTTGTTTCATGACGCACCGCAAAACGCACGTTTAGCAACAACGTGTTGCAACTAAATTTGCGGTGCGCTATCCAAAACCAATCGAATGTTCCATGCTTATGCATGACAACTGCGGGAACGCAGTGTCGCTATTTTTTGGAGGCTCAAGGCTGATGCCTCTTCGTTTATCCTTTTGAGAAACATGAATGAATCTCCCAATTAAACGTTATGACTTACCACAAATTATGTTTGGGGTGCTGTTTATTGCGCTGATGACTATCGCCAGTATCTGGATAGTGCAGCCCTTTATTCTGGGCTTTGCCTGGGCAGGCATGGTGGTCATTGCCACCTGGCCGCTTATGATCAAACTACAGCGCATTATGTGGGGACGACGCTTCCTTGCTGTCATCGTCATGACGCTGTTACTGATCTTGCTATTCGTGTTACCCATCGCTTTACTGGTCAGCAGCGCAATCGAGAATGGCGCGCCGCTGGTGGCTCTTGCGGGAAATCCATCGACCCTGCATATGCCTGATTTCAACTGGCTGAACTCGATTCCGCTGATCGGCCACAAACTCTATTCCGGCTGGCATGCGCTGATTAATGGTGGTGGTAATGTCCTGATGACTAAAGTGCAGCCTTACGTCGGGCAAACCGCATCGTGGTTCCTGACACAGGCCGGGCATCTGGGTCGCTTTATCGTCCACTGTTCGCTGATGCTGTTATTCAGCGCCTTGCTGTATAGCCGTGGTGAGCAGGTTGCGATGGGGATCCGTCACTTCGCCGTTCGTCTGGCCGCTGAACGTGGTGATGCGGCTGTCATCCTTGCGGGTCAGGCGATTCGCGCCGTGGCACTGGGTGTGGTAGTGACGGCCATTGTGCAATCGGTTCTCGGCGGTATCGGATTGGCCATTGCCGGTATACCTTACGCCACCGTATTAACCGTGGTGATGTTCGTTTGCTGCGTGGCGCAAATCGGTCCATTGCTGGTGCTCATCCCGGCCATTATCTGGCTGTACTGGTCGGGCGATAACACATGGGGCACCGTGCTGCTGGTATGGAGTTGCGTGGTAGGTTCTCTTGATAACGTACTACGACCAGTGCTTATCCGCATGGGAGCAGATTTACCCATGCTGCTCATCCTGTCCGGCGTTATCGGTGGCCTGTTTGCTTTCGGAATGATAGGTCTGTTTATCGGCCCGGTAGTACTCGCCGTGTCGTACCGCCTGATTTCACTGTGGGTACACGAAGCGCCAGAGCCTGAATCAGATCCGGTAGAAGCGCTAAAAGCTCTCGACGACTAATCACTCAGTACCTTTCTAAATGCCCGGTGTTGTCTCAGACAAATAAAAGAGAAGATACCGGGCACTGTTATTCCTTTCAAATTCTGCCCCGCCGCTCATCTCTTAAAATATTCAAGAATTATTCAAGTGAGAATAAAATCTATTAGGAGGATTCTTACAGACTAAATACCTTGAGAAACCTAGTATTATTAACAGTTCGGATTTCAACCCACTGATATATATACACGCTTTCCCCCTAAAAGCATGTATACCCCAAATTGCTGTGTGTAGTCTTTGCCTGTCTTCGAGACGGGCTTTTTTTTATCTAAAACTTCCCTCTTTGTAATTTTAATCTCAACAGTACCTCTCCCATTTTTGCAGAAAAAACATTTATTCCATAAAAAAACCATCGCTTTTACACGATGGTTTTTTGAACATTTAAATTATGGCTTTAAGACTTTATTTATCTGCCAGTGCCAGCCAGGTTTGCACCACCGTATCCGGATTCAGGGACAAACTGTCGATCCCTTCATCCATCAGCCATTGGGCGAAGTCCTGATGATCGGATGGGCCCTGCCCGCAAATACCAACGTATTTTCCCTGTTTCTTGGCGGCCTTAATCGCCATCGACAGAAGTGCTTTAACGGCTTCATTGCGCTCATCGAAGAGTTCAGACACGACGCCTGAATCACGATCGAGGCCGAGCGCCAGTTGTGTCATGTCGTTTGAACCGATAGAGAAACCATCAAAGTGCTCGAGGAATTGATCCGCCAGCAACGCATTGGATGGGATCTCACACATCATGATGACCTTTAGGCCGTTTTCACCGCGTTTAAGTCCCTGACGTGCCAGTTCGGCCACCACAGCTTCCGCCTGTGTCACGGTACGTACGAACGGGATCATGACTTCGACATTGGTCAGATCCATGTCATTACGTACCCGTTTCATCGCCTCACATTCCAACGCAAAGCAATCGCGGAAGCTGTCAGAGACGTAACGTCCCGCGCCACGGAAACCGAGCATCGGATTTTCTTCGTGCGGTTCATACTTCTCGCCGCCGACCAGATTGGCGTATTCATTGGATTTAAAATCTGACAAACGCACGATAACGCGCTTAGGCCAGAAAGCGGCACCCAGTGTTGCAATCCCTTCGGTCAGGCGCGCCACATAGTATTCGCGCGGGCTGCTGTAACCCTGAATCAGTTTGCTGATTTCAGCCTGCAACTCCGGCGTTTGTTGGTCAAACTCCAGCAAAGCTTTAGGATGCACACCAATCATGCGGTTAATGATGAATTCCAGACGCGCCAGCCCGACACCTTCATTAGGCAAACAGGCGAAATCAAATGCGCGATCGGGATTACCGATATTCATCATGATTTTCAGCGGCAATTTAGGCAGTTCATTGACTTCGGAACTTTGCACCGTAAAGTCCAGTTCATCCTGATAGACGTAACCGGTATCCCCTTCAGAGCAAGACACAGTGACTTTTTGGTTTTCTTTCAGTTTTTCTGTTGCGTCGCCGCAGCCTACCACCGCAGGGATCCCAAGTTCGCGGGCGATAATCGCAGCGTGACAAGTACGCCCGCCGCGGTTTGTCACAATCGCTGACGCTTTTTTCATGATCGGTTCCCAGTCCGGATCAGTCATGTCCGTAACCAGCACATCTCCGGCTTTAACGTGATGCATTTCGCTGATGTCATGAATGATTTTGACCGGCCCGGCACCGATACGATGACCAATTGCACGGCCTTCCACCAGAACTTTACTGCTGCCGTTCAGCTGGTAGCGCTCCATGACCTGACCGTTTGAACGAACGGTCTCCGGCCGCGCCTGCACGATATACAACTTACCGTTGTGACCGTCTTTCGCCCATTCGATATCCATCGGGCGACCGTAATGTTTTTCGATAAGCAATGCCTGACGTGCCAGTGCCTGAATTTCGTCATCCGTCAGCGAGAATTGCGTGCTGAGTTCTGCGGGTACATCTTCTATCTGAACCTGTTTGCCATGTTCCTGACTCGGGGCATACACCATACGGATTTTCTTGGAACCCATAGTACGGCGCACGATCGCTGGTTTATTTTTGGCAAGCGTTGGTTTGTGTACGTAGAACTCGTCCGGGTTTACTGCGCCCTGCACCACCATTTCGCCCAGACCGTAGGCTGAAGTGATAAAAACCACCTGATCAAAACCGGATTCCGTATCAATGGTGAACATCACCCCCGCGGCCGCAAGATCGGAACGCACCATGCGCTGAACACCGGCCGAGAGCGCCACGCCGCGATGGTCATAACCCTGATGCACGCGATAGGAAATCGCACGATCATTGAATAAAGAGGCATACACATGTTTCACGGCAATCAGTACCGCATCAAAGCCCTGTACGTTCAGGAAGGTTTCCTGCTGCCCGGCGAAAGACGCATCAGGCATATCTTCGGCAGTGGCAGAAGAACGTACGGCAAAGGAAGCGTCAGGTTCGCCTTCCGAAAGCTGCTGATAGGCCTCGCGGATTGACACTTCCAGCTCAGGCTGGAAAGGCGTCTCGATGATCCACTGGCGAATTTGCGCCCCCGTCTGCGTCAGTTGAGCAATATCATCAACGTCAGTTTTATCCAGTAACTCATGAATACGATGGTTAACGCCACTTTGATCAAGAAAATCATTAAACGCCTGAGAAGTGGTGGCAAAACCATTAGGGACAGAGACCCCTAATTCAGACAAATTAGTGATCATTTCCCCGAGGGATGCGTTCTTGCCCCCGACTTTATCAACGTCGTTCATACCCAGTTGGTTGTACCAGATAACATTGCGTAAATCGGGATCGAGATGAGCCATGAAACAATCCTTTCTTAATATTCAGTAGGAGAGCAGAGAGTCGTAATTCAGTCACAGTCAAATGACTTAATGTCCTTTAACTACATGTCCTTTAAAACACGCGGTCATTTCGAGACTAGCATATTGATCCATAAGAACAGGACAGGTGAATCGATCCAGCAAATCAAACTATTTTTGTTTCGGATAATTCCACTGCGGCTTTGAATCCCCTTCCTATCTAAATCTCATAATTCCTTATGAATCAGTGATGAACCACCGGACACTTCGTCATGAACACTACGCTACCAAAGAAGCTGACGCGTTGCTGAAGCAAATCAAAAAGGTGCGGGATAACGCGAAAAAATTAAAATCCCATTTCATTTATTACAGTCATTTTGCGCAGTATCTCGCAGCAATGAACTTAAGAATGCCCGTCCGGAGAAATAGCCTTTTTATTTAGTGAATTTCTGGTTATTACTAAACGGGTTCCCGTAAGGGATAAGGCAAACAGAAAGAAATCAGGAGCGGTGAGTGGACAGATGTGTGTTTTACATTTCCGATGGCACTGCAATTACGGCGGAAGTTTTAGGCCATGCGGTGCTGTCACAATTTCCGGTGAATGCGACCACCTATTCCCTGCCCTTCGTAGAAAGTGAAGCGAGGGCGAAAACGGTCGTTCAGCAGATCAATGACATATTTGCAAAATCCGGTGATCGCCCACTGGTGTTCTATTCAATCGTTTCGCCCGATATTCGCAATATCATTAAAGCCAGCGAAGGGTTTTGTCAGGACATCGTTCAGTCGCTGGTGGCACCGCTGCAAAATGAGCTCGGCGTGGAACCGACGCCCATTGCTAACCGTACACACGGGCTGACCGCCAGCAATATCACCAAATACGATGCCCGTATCGCCGCCATTGATTACACGCTGGCGCATGATGATGGCATTTCGCTTCGTAATCTCGATCAGGCGCAGGTCATTTTGCTCGGCGTTTCCCGCTGCGGGAAAACACCGACCAGCCTTTATCTGGCGCTACAGTTTGGTATCCGTGCGGCCAACTACCCATTCACTGCCGATGATATGGATAACATCCAGCTGCCAGCCGCACTGAAACCCCATATGCATAAGCTATTCGGACTGACGATTGATCCCGAACGCCTGACTGCGATTCGCCAGGAGCGTGTAGAAAATAGCCGTTATGCATCACTGCGCCAGTGCCGGATGGAAGTCTCTGAGGTAGAAGCACTTTTCCGCAAAAATCAAATCCGCTATCTCAACAGCACCAATTATTCTGTGGAAGAGATTGCAGCAAAGATTATGGACAGTTTCGGAATGAGTCGGCGCATGTTCTGACCCTTTTGCTGATGTGAGTGGCATAACCGGCCAACAGTGGTTGAATTCATCTGTTTTTGAGTTATTGTGATCGCCATCACTTCCCGGTATTCCTGCCGCAGAGAAGAATCAAATTTTAGAGAGCACCATGTCACAAACAGATGAGCTGCGTACGACGCGCATCGACAGCCTGATTACGCCTCAGGCACTGGCAGATAAATTGCCAATATCCACGTCGGTCGCCCAACACGTGATGGCATCACGTAAACGTATTGAAAAAATAATTACCGGTGAAGACCCGCGCCTGCTGGTAGTGATCGGCCCTTGCTCGATTCATGATATTGAAGCTGCTATTGATTACGCAGGAAAGCTGAATGTGCTGCGTGAAAAATATCAGGATCGTCTTGAAATCGTAATGCGTACCTATTTCGAGAAACCCCGCACCGTGGTTGGCTGGAAAGGCCTGATTTCTGATCCCGAACTTAACGGTTCATGCCGTGTTAATGATGGTATAGAACTGGCGCGTAAGGTTCTGCTGGCGGTCAATCAGTTGGGTATTCCGACGGCGACCGAATTCCTGGATATGGTCATCGGCCAGTACATCGCTGATCTGATCAGCTGGGGCGCTATCGGTGCACGTACTACGGAGAGCCAGATCCACCGTGAAATGGCGTCTGCATTGTCCTGTCCGGTTGGCTTTAAGAACGGTACTGACGGCAACACACGTATCGCAATTGATGCCATGCGCTCTTCACGCACCAGCCATATGTTCCTGTCACCTGATAAAAACGGTCAGATGACCATTTACCGTACTGCCGGCAACCCTTACGGCCATGTGATCATGCGTGGCGGTAAGAAACCGAATTATCATGCTGAAGACCTGGAACAGGCATGCCTGAATCTGGCCGAGTTTGACCTGCCGCAGCGGCTGGTGGTGGATTTCAGCCACGGTAACTGCCAAAAGCAACACAAACGTCAGTTGGATGTGGCCGCGGATATTTGCGAACAAATCCGCGGCGGTTCGACCGCTGTCGCGGGCATCATGGCGGAAAGTTTCCTGATTGAAGGCACACAGCCTGTCGCCACCAACAAACCTCTGGTTTACGGAAAATCGATCACTGATCCTTGCCTGGGCTGGGAAGATACCGAAACGCTGCTAGCGATGCTGGCAGAGGCGACAGATAGCCGATTCTGATCGGTTGTGCTGGTAAAAGCGGAAAAACACCCTGGGCGACATTTTTGTTGCCCTTTTTTGTGCCTCTGCCTTGCTCACCTCCCCTTTCGCAACGCCCTGCCAGCAGCACTCCCCTTAGGTTATCCCACGGTATTTAAAGGGCTATTTGCCAGAAATTACATTCTGCCAACAAAAATTTTCTTGATGTGTTTCTGCAATGATTTGATAATGATTATCAAATTGATATTAATTCCCATTACCACCGCGTAAGCCAGCTTGGGCCTTTGGGGATAATATTTTACAAATCATTCACATAACAGCTCAAATTTTTATCTGCCCAATGGCGGATGACATTTAAGACTACGAGGAAACAGCCATGCTTTCTGTTCACTATCAAGATTATTTACAGGCCAAAGAAGCGAATCCAGGTAAATATGCCCGCGATCTGGCTGAAATTCTTGGCATCAGCGAAGCCGAATTAGCGGCCTTACGCGTTTCTCACGATGCAGCAAAACTGAAGGTTGATGCCCGTACTCTGCTGGCCACGCTGGAAAGCGTCGGTGGAACGAAATCCATTACACGTAACGACTATGCTGTTCACGAGCAGCAAGGCCATTATGCAAACCAGCATCTGAACGGCCATGCCGGGTTAATTCTCAATCCACGCGCGTTGGATCTGCGCTTGTTCCTGCAACACTGGGTGCACATTTTCAGCATGACGGAATCAACTCCGCGCGGCGATCGGCACAGCATTCAGTTTTTCGATGCCCAGGGCGACGCGGTGCATAAAGTCTATACCACCGATGAAACGGATATGGCGGTATGGAATGCGTTGGTGGCTCAGTACAAAACCGATATTAAGGCGTCGTTGCAACTGGAAGCCGTACCGGCAAATCCGGTGGTCAACACCGCCGATACCAATACTCTGGATGCCGAATGGCGCGCAATGACCGACGTTCATCAGTTCTTCCAGCTTCTGAAACGCCATGATGTAACCCGCCAGCAGGCTTTCAAAGCGGTAGGTGACGATCTGGCATGGCGTGTTGAAAACGGTTCTCTTACCCGTTTGCTGAATATCGCTAAAGACGATCAGAACGAGATCATGATTTTTGTTGGCAACAAAGGCTGCGTGCAGATCTTTACCGGCCAGATCGAAAAAGTGATGCCGCACGGTGAATGGATCAACGTCTTTAACCAGCGCTTCACGCTGCATTTGGTAGAAAGCGCCATCGCCGAAAGCTGGATCACCCGCAAACCAACTAAAGATGGTTTCGTCACCAGCCTGGAACTGTTCGCCGCCGACGGCACACAGATAGCCCAACTTTACGGTCAGCGTACCGAGGGCACGCCGGAGCAAACTCTGTGGCGCGAACAACTGGCTCAGCTCCGCAACGAAGGCGTTGCCGCATGAAGCACACTTTTAAAGTTCTGATCACTGCGGCGTCCTTACTGACGGCACCTGTTCTGCATGCCGCAGAAAAGCTGGTGAGCATCGGCGGTGACGTCACGGAGATCGTTTACGCGCTGGGCGCAGGCGATCAACTGGTAGCGCGTGACAGCACCAGTTTACGCCCAAAGGCGGTGCTCACTTTGCCGGACGTCGGTTATATGCGCCAGCTGAATACCGAAGGTATTCTCTCCATGCACCCGACGTTGGTGCTTAGCAGCGAGCTGGCAGAACCGTCACTGGTGTTACAGCAACTGGCGCAAAACGGGGTAAAAGTGATCCGCGTGCCGGGCACGGCTTCAGTGGATACCGTACCGAAAAAAATCGACGTAATTGCTAAGGCGCTGGGCCGTCAGGCCGAAGGTGAAAAGCTGATCGCCACCTACCGCACGCAGCTTGCAGCCATTAAGCACGAAACCTTGCCGGTCAAAATGTTATTCGTGATGAGCCACGGCGGCATGAGTTCTATGGCCGCAGGTCAGGATACGGCAGCAGATGCGATGATAACCTCCGTGGGCGCCAAAAATGCCATGCAGGGGTTCAGCCGCTATCGTCCTCTGTCACAGGAAGGCGTAATTGCCAGTTCACCGGACATCCTGCTGCTAACCGCAGACGGAATTAAAACCCTGGGAGGCATGGATCAGGTGTGGAAATTACCGGGTGTGGCGATGACGCCAGCGGGTAAAAACAAGCGCGTTCTGGTGCTGGATGATATGTCCCTGCTTGGTTTTGGATTGCAAACTCCGGCAGTGATGGCACAGCTTCGTCAGGCGGCGGAAAGCGTGAAATGAGCAGCATGAGCCCCCCAATGCCATCACGTCGGCGCTCACCTGTTTGGGCACTGACGGGTCTCGGCGGAGCTCTGTTGCTGCTGGCAATTCTGGCGGCAAATACCGGCGCGATGTCCCTTTCGCTCCGAACGCTGATGGGTTTACCGCTCAATGACGGCTTATGGCAGGTCTGGCTGACCGTACGCCTGCCCCGCGTGTTGCTGGCGGTGGTGGTCGGCTGCGCACTGGCCAGCTCCGGCGCGGTCATGCAAGGGTTGTTCCGCAATCCGCTGGCCGATCCCGGATTACTGGGAATAAGCTCCGGCGCGGCGCTGGCGGTGGCGCTGACCATCGTCATGCCGTTCGCCCTGCCGCCGTTGCTGGCGCTTTACAGCCATATGATCAGCGCCTTCGTCGGCAGCCTCGCTATTTCACTTATCGTGTTCACACTGAGCCGTTTCGGACACGGCGGGTTATCGCGCCTTCTGCTGGCGGGTATTGCCATTAATGCGCTGTGCGGCGCGGCAGTTGGCGTGCTGACCTATATCAGTGACGATCAGCAGCTGCGTCAGTTCTCCTTGTGGAGTATGGGCAGCCTCGGGCAGGCGCAATGGCCGACGCTGGCCGTCGCTTCCTCCCTTATTCTGCCTGCCTGCATTGCGACCTTCTTTATGTCCCGACGCCTGAATATTCTGCAACTGGGCGAAGAGGATGCGCATTATCTTGGCGTGAATGTCCGGCGTACGCAGTTGCAGTTACTGCTGCTGAGCGCTCTGCTGGTCGGTGCTGCGGTGGCGGTATCGGGCGTGATTGGCTTTATCGGCCTGGTGATCCCGCATTTGCTGCGCCTGCGCATTGGCGCCGATCACCGCTGGTTATTGCCGGGCTCGGCGATGGCAGGAGCCTGTCTGTTGCTGCTGGCCGATACTCTGGCGCGCACGCTCGTGGCACCAGCGGAAATGCCGGTCGGTCTTATCACCAGCATCATCGGCGGCCCTTATTTTTTATGGCTGATCCTGCGCCCGGGAGTGCCACGCAATGTCTGATATATCTTCATCCCTGATCGCAGAGAATCTGGTCTATTCCATTGAAGGACGCAGGTTGATTGATGATGTCTCGCTCAGCCTGCACAGCGGTGAAATGGTCGCGCTGATTGGCCCGAACGGCGCAGGAAAGTCCACGCTGATGCGCATGCTCACTGGCTTTCTGGTGCCGCAAAAAGGGCATTGCTCACTGCAAGGTAAACCACTGACCGAATGGCCTGCGCAGGAACTGGCGCGAACCCGGGCGGTGATGCGCCAGAACAGTACGCTGGCGTTCGGGTTTAGCGTGCGGGAAGTGCTGACGCTTGGGCGTTCACCGCACGGCCAGCTGAATATGCAACATGCGCTGGCCGACGTCATGACGCAAACCGGGTGTCTGAATCTGGCCGATCGCGATTACCGGCATCTTTCTGGCGGCGAACAGCAGCGCGTCCAGCTGGCTCGCGTATTGATCCAGCTGTGGCAGCCGGTACCTTCTCCACGCTGGCTGTTTCTGGATGAACCAACCTCTGCGCTGGATTTGTATCATCAGCAACATGCATTGCGTCTGTTACGTCAGTTAACGCAAGAGACGCCGCTCTCCGTATGCTGCGTACTGCACGATCTGAATCTGGCGGCGCTGTATGCCGACCGGATTATTCTGCTGCACAGCGGGAGAGTGGTTGCCAGCGGGAAGCCAGCTGAGGTGTTAAATGAAGAGACGCTGAGCCGTTGGTATCAGGCTGATCTGAACGTTTGCGCCCATCCTGAAACCCAATTACCCCAGGTTTTCCTGCGCCAGTAGCATTCCTCATTAAAACTGCGCCACAGAAATTTTTGCCTGTGGCGCAAAGTGGATCAGCTGGAGCAGGAAATTTCCAGATGTTTACCCCAGTCCGGCGGCAGAGCGGCCAGAGAGTCGTATTGCGGATTATCGCTGTACGGGTCACAAAGTGCCTGATGTAATTGCGTCAGCGCGCTGATGTCGTCCACTTCGGCTTTTTCGATCGCCTGCTGAGCCAGATAATTACGTAAAATAATGCGCGGATTACTCTGTTTCATCGCCTGCTGACGCGTTGCGTCATCCACGCCTTCTTCCTGCAACCGCTGGCGATAATCCTGGTACCAGCTATCAAACGCTGCGCGATCGATGAATTCATCACGCAGCGGCGAACTGGCCTGTTGCTGTTCGACCTCACTCAGCATGCGGAACGTTCGTGTGAAATCCCGTCCCTCTTTCGCCATCAGGCTCAGTAATCCGGTCAGCAAATTGTTGTCCTGCTTATTTTCGCTGAAAAAGCCCAGTTTGCCGCGCATCAGCGTGCCGTAAGCTTTCATCAACGCCGGCTCATACTCGCCCAGAGCTGCCTGTAACTGTTCGGTGCTCATCAGGCCGGAAAGCGTCTGCGCCAGGCGATGCAAGTTCCAGTAGGCCACCGCAGGCTGATTATCGTAGCTGTAGCGCCCCTGATGATCCGAGTGGTTGCAGATGTAACCCGGCTGATAATCATCGAGAAATCCGTACGGACCGTAATCCATCGTCAGGCCGAGGATCGACATATTGTCAGTATTCATTACGCCATGCGCGAACCCGACGCTCTGCCACTGTGCGATCATCGTTGCCGTACGCTCAACAACCTCTGTGAACCACCGCTGATAACGCTGCGCTTCCACCGGTTCACTTTCCAGCAACTGCGGCCAGTGATGCGCGATGACGTAATCTGCCAGTTGCTTCACTTGTTCAGGTTGTTTTCGATAATAAAAATGCTCGAAGTGACCGAAGCGGATATGGCTTTCGGCAATGCGCATCAGCATTGCGCCGCGCTCCGGTTGTTCGCGAAATACCGGCTGATCGCTGGTCACGATAGTCAGCGCGCGCGTCGTTGGAATGGCTAAATGGTGCAGCGCTTCGGAAGCCAGAAACTCACGCACCACAGAACGCAGTACCGCGCGGCCATCGCCCATGCGTGAATAAGGCGTCAGCCCCGCGCCTTTGAGATGCCAGTCAACCCGTTTACCCTCGGGCAACACCTGTTCGCCGAGCAAAATACCGCGCCCGTCGCCCAGTTGCCCTGCCCACTGACCAAACTGATGGCCGCTGTAGACCTGCGCCAGCGGTAACATGCCGGGGAAAAATTTTTCGCCACACCAGAATTCCCGATGATCATGGTCGAAAAGTGTCTTATTAAGACCCAGTTCTTTCGCCAGCGGTGCGCTGTGATAAAGAAGCCGTGCGCCCTTAAGCGGCGTCGGTTGCAGTGCGGTATAAAATCCGCCGAGCTGGTCGGCATAGTGATGTTCGAATAGCGGCATAAATCCCCCTTTTCTTAAGTGTAGAGCCGCGCCGCCGCGATTAACACGGAGTAACAGCAGGGAGATAGGTGGTGATTAACAAAAATCCCGGCACAGCGCAGGCTGGCCGGGATTAGGATGCATTAAGTGAGACGGCCGATTAATTAAATTGGACAGGCCTGACAAGCAGACTGTCGAGTTGCTCAGGGTCGACGCCCGGCCACAGTAAGCCTTTCAGCCCCTGTACATCTTTCTTGCGCAGGGCGTCAAAATAGTCCTGATTATCAAGGCCATATACCACAATATTACGGCAAAAACGGTTCACGTTTCTCAGTAATGAAGGCATGACGATAGAGAAATGCTCCCCCTCGTATAATTGCCAGAACAAATTTTTATCCAGCTTCACCCACTGAAAAAGATGATCGAAAATGGGCGCCATGGTGATGTTGCCTGAGCCGAAATTGTCTAACCAAAGGTCGAAATGCTGTTTTAACGCCATTAGCTGCTGATTATTGCGGCCATCAGAAAGCTGCGGAAATGACTCACTGAGATTGAGCTGGACGAAAGCGTGGGTTTTGAAGGCATCGCGCAGGATTTCATCCTCCAGCAAAATCGCCACCAGTCTTTCTTCGACGCCGATGTTCAATATCACCTGATTGTCACTAAACCATTGTGCATGCTGAGCAGCCCAAAGCTGTTGTTCGTTGAGAAAACGCAACAGCTGAGCCTGAGACAGCAGGTTTAAAACCAGTTCTGTCGGCATAGTTAACTTGCTGTCTGTGCTGGAAAAGCGACAAATTAATTCAATCGCCAGCAATTTCCCCTCAACGGAGTAAATCGGCTGACACAGAAAGCTGCTGTTAAAGGCCGTATCGAATTGTATTTTCATTATTTTCCAAAACTCAACGGCACTACGAGTTGACTGAGGCCTTTCTTATTTATCCTTCCACAGAAATGACGGAAGCCCGAGGTATCAAAGAAATATGAGGAATTTAATATCAAAATCAAGTTTAGGACTAATCTTATCGCCAGCTTCCTAAACGTGCAACGTCGGGCTTGTTGCGGGGAGATTTTGCAGCAAAGATTCAGCCTCCCACGCACTTTTTCATGCGCAGAATCTGCGAAACCACAAACTTTTCGCCAGTGGTTATAAGGTGTCGTGAAATTTTGCGAATACTCCGGAGACCGCGCCATCGGCGCTCTCCGGGTTTTAAAGTTATTGTACGCAACGGACAAGCCAGGTTCGCAGTTCCGTTAACTCGGCACTGAGGGCCGGAAATTGTTCAATTATGTTGTCGCAGGCCAATGAAACATCCTGCGCGCGGTATCGCGTTCCGGATAGTCGCTCAGCCAGAGCCAATAAAGGTGCCGGATTGAGGCTGTCAGTGAAAATTTGCGCCCGGCTGATATTGCCCTTTTCCACATCAAAGTGGATATCCACGCCGCCCCAGACAAAGCGTTCATTAAGTTCGTGGCTGAAAGCCGGCGCTTTACCGAAGTTCCATTCCCAGCTGCTTTGTTTGGCGAACCGTTCCGGAAAACCGGGTAAATCGGGGAAGACATCGGGGGAAATGATCTCCGGTTCAACACGCTGGCCGTACCAGTTAAAGAAGGCATCGGTGACAGCTGCGCAAATCTGGTCGTGATGAATGTCAGGCACAAATTCGTTGAGATTCGCCACCCGCGAGCGCACAGAGGTGATGCCTTTGGCCTGCAGTTTTTTGACATCGGGGTTGAGGTAGTTTGCCAAACGGCTGAGATCGGCATTAAGTAATAAAGTGCCGTGGTGAAAACCGCGATCGGCTGTTTCACGATAGGCGGACCCGGAAATTTTCCGCTCACCTTCAGAAGTCTGCACCACCAGATCATTGCGGCCAGATGCACTGGCATCAATTCCCAACGCTTTTAGCGCATTGAGAATGATGCCGGTAGACACACTTTTGTCGTATTCAGGTTTACCTGCCATAAAAGTAAAACAGGTATTGCCGAGATCGTGGAAAACAGCCCCGCCCCCGCTGCTGCGGCGAGCCAGCCTGATACCGTCTTCTTCCATCCTGCGGGTATTACATTCTTTCCACGGATTTTGCGCCTGCCCGATAACCACGGTTTCTGCATTACGCCACAGAAACAGCACGCGCTGATTGGTGGTCATTTCGCGAAAAATGCAGTCTTCGACGGCAAGGTTGAACCAGGGATCGTAAGAGTCGGAGAGTAATAATCTGAGAGGTGTCATCGCGTATTCATCCTGAAAAAGTCTCTCTCGATAATAACAGCAAAAATCAGGATCAAATACGCGGGGAAATCAGGGAGAATCGGTCAGATGCGCCGCGCCTGCCAGTAGACTTTGCGCCAGTAGACGTTATCGAGCGAAGAGCGCGTAACTCCCTGACTGGTAGATGCATGAATAAACTGATCGGCGGTGTCGTAGATGCCGACGTGTAATCCATTTTCACCGCTGCCGGTTTTAAAGAAAACCAGGTCGCCGGGAAGCAACTCGTCACGGGAAACTTTGGTACCGATTTTGGTTTGATCGGCGGTGGTGCGGGGAAGCACTACGCCAAAGCGATCGCGGTAAGTACGAAAAACAAAACCGGAACAATCGACGCCGCTCGGTTGCAATCCGCCATAACGATAAGGTGCGCCATGCCACTGACTGAGCTGATCGTTAAGCTCGGCGACCACGGTGATGGAATCGGCGAAGCGGCCACTTGGCGGCGGAGCGTGGCTGCTACAGCCGTTCAGAATTAATGCGGCAACAGCCAGCAGGGAATACATGGATACGGACGACCAGCGCATAGTGCATTCCTTCTTCAATCGCGTCACGGCTGAGGCCATAACGCGAGAATTTACGCGGGCCGGATAAGTCGCCGTTATCTAAGAACTAATAGAATTTAGCGCTATTTTATCCGTCATCCAACCTTTAAATGATGATTTTTATCGTGGCCGGACCGTCTCAGTGAGGATTTTTAGCCGGTTTACTGTGGATCACCCACACACCGGTGAGGATCAGCATCCCGCCGAGAGTTTTGGTTAAGCTGATGCTTTCATTGAACCACGGCAGCGTGACGGCAGCGACGTAAACCAGCGCATAGCTCAGGCTGAGCAAGGTATAAGCACGGTTGAGCGGTAAAACGCGCAGCGCGAAGAACCAGCAGGCCATGGAAAGCGCATAGCCGCACAGCCCGAAAAGCACTGCCGTCAGTGCACTTAAGTGATTCTGTATAAAGAGAATGTTAATGTCAGAAAGTGAAAACCACGGGATTTGCACCATCCCCCACTTCATCAACAGTTGCGCCACCGTCACTAACAGTACGCTGGCCCCGCCCCACAGGTATCCTTTCATAGACTGACACTCATCAACGCGATGCCCGACATGATCAGTGCCACGCCAAACCAGTGTCGGCCATCGACGTGTTCATGGAAAAACCCACGGGCGCAGAGCGTGACAAGGACAAAATTCAGGCTGAGCATCGGATACGCCAGGCTGAGCGGCAGAAGCTGTAAAACCCGCAGCCACAGCAGCATCGCGATGCCCAGTAACAGCACCGCCAGCGCCAGCCAGCGCAGGACGCGGGCCAGTCCCTTGCCTGAAACCTGCGCGGCCTGCTTCTGACAAAGCTGGCCGGCACAGGTGATTACGCTTACCGCCAGCACCAGTAGGAATCCGGTCATGGCAGTTTTTTGTAGAACAGCAAGGCCAGACGGTTCATCTGTTCGGTCTGATCCGCCTTTGGTAACTTCGCGGTAGAGACAATATTGCTGTCGAGTTTGATGACCACTGAAACATTCCCCTCCTGCCGCGCTTTTTGTAACCATGCAGGAAAACCGGCGGCATTCACAAATTTCTCCTGTGCATCAGGATAACTCAGGCCGTATTCCAGCTCGCCCCTTTCATCAAACATCATGATATCACTGCGCTTAAGCATCCACGCCAGGCCGGTCGCGACGCCGACGTTGTCCGCCAGAATGTAACGACTGTCAAGAAGCAGCACACTGTTTTTATCGAGGAACGCCTGCGGCTGTTTGGAGTCGATCACCTTTTGCGGGATCGCCTGACCAATCAGCAGCGCCAGCACCAGCGGGCAACCTGCAGCCCAGTACCAGCGTTTTCGCAAATCCGTCAGTGACATCGCACCGGCGAGCGCCCACACGGCAAAACACAGAATGCCGATCAGCGCGCGCGGCATCTCCGCACGGCCAAACACGGCTTTCACATGCACAGGCAAGATACCTGAGATCACTAACACCGCAACGGCCATCAGCAAACCAAAGACGATATTAATGATGCCGTTGGCTTTCAGCGCGCGTAATTTTCCGGACTGGCGGATCTGTTCGAGATGATCGGCCATCAGCAACGCCAGTGGCGCAAAGCACGGCAGAATATAGGTCGGCAGTTTTCCTTTGGCGATGCTGAAGAAAATCAGCGGCATAATCGCCCAGCTCAACAGGAAAAACAGTTCCGGGCGCATAACACGTTTAGTCCACCCCTCGCGCAAAGCACCCGGCAGCAGACCCAGCCACGGCAGCGCCCCCAGAAAGAGTACCGGCAGATAGTACCAGAATGGGGCTTTGTGCTGTGCATCAGCTTCTGCAAAGCGCTGAACATGCTCAACCCAGAAGAAATAGCGCCAGTAATCCGGCTCCTGACGAGCGATGGCCAGCACCCACGGCAGGCTCAGCGCCACGGCGCTGACAATCGCCAGCGGCCCCCAGCCGAACAAAGTTTTGAAACGCTTTTCGCGCCAGACAATCGGCAGGACGGCGATCACCGGCAATGCCAGCGCCAGAAATCCTTTGGTCATGAAACCCATACCGCAGGCCAGTCCCAGTACTATCCAGCTAATGGCTTTTTGCGGCGTGCGGGATACGCGCAGACAGAAATAGCTGGCGACCATCGCGGCGGTCATCCACAGGGTGATCATCGGATCCAGCACGCTGTAAGTGCCGATGCTAAACACCAGCGTGCAGGAAAGATAAATCAGCGTAGCGATGTATGCAGTCTGGCGGTTACGCCACATCAGATTGGCCAGCCAGAAAACCAGTAAGGCGCTGATCATCGTGCTAAACACTGAGCCAAAGCGCACAGCAAAGTTGCTGTCACCAAAAATCATCTGGCTTAGATTATTGAACCAGTAGCCCGCCACCGGTTTTTCAAAATAGCGTAAACCCAGCAGATGTGGCACCACCCAGTCGCCACGCTGAAGCATTTCGCGGCTGATCTCGGCATAACGGGTTTCATCGGGTTGCCATAACAGGCGGGTATTGAGAGGAACAAGATAAACCAGGGCGAAGAACACCAGAACCAGTGTGCTCCACACGCTTTTATATGCTTTCGACATCAGGAAAAACCTTCTTGCTGACAACCTAACCAGCCTTCCCGTCCGGGGAAACTGGCGCGAATCACTTTGCCTTTGGGCAGTGAACTGAGATCTTCGGGCAACAAATCCCCCAGCGCACAGAACCTGATCCCCTGCGCCGCAGCACGGGTTAACAGCTCTTCAAACTGCGCTGCCAGCGACATTCCTTCCACTTCCGCGTGAATGGTGTACACCGGCACGCCTTCATCCTGCGCGATGGCTTCAAGGATAAAGTCATTGAAGTTATCGGCGTTGATGTCCCCACCGGCAACTTCGTCATAGGTCGGTAGCGTCACCGGAATTTGTACCGTGCCAAGAGTGCCATTTTCCAGCACCGGCAGGAACGGATATTTCCCGCGACAATCGCTGTTGTAATAAAAATGGAACCGTTCTTTGACTTCGATAACGCGTTCATCAGCGCGCCAGCCAGCCACCGCCGAGCATTCAACATCATGACCGAGGCTTTTTTCCAGCGCGTCGAGACCCAACTGAATTTGCTGTTGCAACTGTTCCTCAGACCATTTACCCACTTTCGCCTGCCAGCCCTGATGATCCCAGGCGTGTAGGCCGACTTCATGGCCACGTTTGGCGGTTTCTTTCATCAGATAACCGAGATCGCGCGCAATAGGCTTACCCGGCCACGCAGTACCGGCCAGTAAGATATCCCAGCCGTAGAGTGACGCGGCATTCGAGCGCAGCATCTTCCATAAAAAGCGCGGTTTAAGCAGGCGCCACAAGTGACGCCCCATGTTGTCCGGCCCGACGCTGAAGAAGAAACTTGCAGTAATATTATGTTTCGCAAGCACTTGCAGAAGCTGAGGGACACCCTCGCGGGTGCCACTCCAGGTATCTACATCAATGCGCAGACCCACTTTCTTCATGAATGGCACCGTTTCAGGACTGACCAGATTCAGGGTTCACTGAGCGCAGGAAGAAGTCCAGCGTATCGGCAACGGTTTTATCCATGCCCACTTCCGGTTTCCAGCTCAGCAGACGACGGGCATTTTTGATGCTCGGCGTGCGATGTTCCACGTCCTGATAACCTTTGCCGTAATAAGTGCTGCTCTCGACCAGATTGAAACCTGCAAACGGCGGGAACTGTGCGCGCAGCGGATGCGCTTCAAAGCTCGCCAGCAGCATTTCCGCCAGTTCACGAATGCTCGCTTCGTTGGTCGGGTTACCTATGTTGATGATCTGGCCATCACACAGATTGTCTCGGTTTTCGATGATGCGGAACAGCGCTTCGATACCGTCGTTGATGTCAGTGAAGCAACGCTTTTGTTCGCCGCCGTCCACCAGTTTGATCGGAGAACCTTCCACAAGATTTAGGATCAGCTGCGTGATCGCGCGGGAACTGCCGATACGCGCGGCGTCGAGGTTATCCAGACGCGGCCCCATCCAGTTGAACGGACGGAACAGGGTAAATTTCAGACCTTCTTTGACGCCATACGCCCAAATCACACGGTCCAGCAATTGCTTGGACACCGAGTAAATCCAGCGCTGTTTGTTGATTGGCCCGACGATCAAACGTGAATTATCCTCATCAAATTCTTTGTCATCACACATACCGTAAACTTCGGAAGTAGACGGGAAGATGATGCGTTTTTTGTATTTGACACAATCGCGAACGATTTTGAGGTTTTCTTCGAAATCGAGTTCGAATACGCGCAGTGGGTTGCGGGTATATTCGATCGGCGTAGCGATCGCCACCAGTGGCAGCACGACGTCACATTTTTTAATGTGATATTCGATCCACTCGGAATGAATGCTGATATCGCCTTCAACAAAGTGGAAATGTGGATTGCCCATGAAGCGACTGATCGCGTCGGAACTGATATCAAGACCGTAGATTTCGTAACGATCTTCGCGCAGCAAACGCTCGCTCAGGTGATTACCGATAAAACCGTTCACACCGAGGATCAGGACGCGGGTACGGCGTTTCATCACGGCGGTTGGCAATGTAGAAAGACGCATTTCCGGCATGATGCCTAATTCCAGCGCCAGTCGGGAGCCCTGAACGTACAGGCCATTTTCACTCTGACCAGCCTGAATTTCCAGTGCGCCCTCGCCACAGGCGATGGTCAGCGGATTAGCAGAAAGCACGGTGCCCGGCTGTTTATCATGCTGAGTAGTGAGCGGCAGCGCGCGCCATACTGTCAATTTACGCTGTCCGAGGTACGTGAAAGCGCCCGGATATGGCTCAGTGACGGCGCGGATCAGGTTATTAATTTCAGTTGCCGGTTTGTGCCAGTGAATTTCACCATCAGCCGCCGTGCGGCGACCAAAATAACTCGCCTGCGCTTCATCTTGCGGCGTCAGGGTGATTTTCCCGGCTTTCATTTCCGGCAGTAAATCCGTCAGCAAATCTTTCGCAGCGTCGCGTACTTTGGCATGCAGCTTCAGCGCGGTGTCATCAGCCGTGATGGCAACTTTGCGCTGGCCAACGATATCGCCCGCATCAGGACGTTTCACCATTTCATGCAGGGTCACGCCGGTTTCGGTTTCGCCGTTGAGCAACGCCCAGTTTACCGGCGCACGGCCACGGTAGCGCGGCAGCAGAGAACCGTGCAAATTGAAGCCGCCCTTCGGCGCCAGAGACAGAATGTCTTCGCTCAGCATGTTGCGGTAATAGAATGAGAAAATGACATCAGGCTGCAAGGCACGAATGCGGTCAACCCACAGCGGATGATTAACGTCTTCCGGCGCGTACACCGGCAGATTTAACTCAGCGCCCTGACGAGCAACGGAGGAAAAGAACTGGTTCTCATTCGGCGCGTCCGTATGGGTAAAGACCGCCTGAACGTCATAACCGGCATCAACCAGAGCCTGCAAACCAACGCAACCAATATCATGGTAGGCAAATACAATCGCTTTCATCACTCTTCTTCCTGACTGTTTTCTTCGGAACGAACGCCGACGACTTTTTGAACGAAATAACGGGGACGTGCACGAACATCGTTATAGATCCGCCCGATGTATTCACCGAGTAATCCCATGCCGACAAACTGCGCACCGATAAACATAAATAACAATGCAAATAGCGTAAACACGCCTTCCGCCGCCCATTCAGGGCCGTTGATAAGGCGCATCAGAATCAAAAACACCGCCAGCACAAATCCGAAAAGGGCAATCACACTGCCTACAACGCTGAGCATGCGCAACGGGGTAGTCGTCAGGCAGGTGATCAGGTCGTACATCAGATTGATAAGCTTCATCAGGCTGTATTTGGAATCACCAAATTCACGTTCGGAATGCTGAACCGGAATTTCCACGGTTTTACGCGCAAAGGTATTGGCGAGGATAGGAATAAACGTGCTGCGCTCATGGCAATGCAACATGGCTTCAATGATGTGACGGCGGTACGCACGCAACATGCAGCCGTAGTCGCCCATCGATTTACCGGTAGCCCGCTGGATCATCATGTTGATCATCTTCGACGCGGTTTTACGGAACCATGAGTCGCGACGGTTTGCGCGAACGGTGCCCACGACGTCGTAACCCTCATCGGCTTTAGCAACCAGACGAGGAATTTCCTCCGGCGGGTTTTGCAGATCGGCATCGAGCGTGATCACCAGATCACCGGTCACATGGCTGAAACCGGCCATGATCGCCGAGTGCTGACCATAATTACGGTTGAGTAAAACGGCGACGATGTGACTGTCAGGTTGTTCTGCGGCGGCGGAAAGCATGTCGCCGGAGCTGTCTGAGCTGCCGTCATCCACCAGAATAATTTCGTATTTTTGGGTCAGTTGCTGACAAGCGGCCTGTGTACGCGATAACAACGCGGGCAGGCTTTCTTCTTCGTTGTAGACCGGGATGACCACCGAGACTTTACGAATGGGTTCATAATGCGCCACTACTGCGCCTCCAAAAGGGAAAAGAGAGCTGCGACAACACGGTCAACATCGCTGTCTTGCATATCAGGGAAAAGTGGCAGGCTGCATAAACAGGCGGAGTTCCATTCGCTGTGAGGCAGGCTGAGTTGCGGATAACGTTCGCGGTAATATTTTTGAGTATGCGCGGCACGGAAATGTAAACCGGTACCGATGCCCTGCTCTTTCAGGCGTTCCATCAACGCATCACGGCTGATGCCGCAGCGTTTCTCATCCACGCGGATCATGAACAAGTGCCAGGCGTGAAGATGCGGATAGTCAGGCACGCTCATCGGCAAATAGGCCGAGCCCTGCAGCTTGTCGAGATAACGTTGAGCCAGTTCGGTACGGCGGGCATTCATTTCATTCAGGCGCTTTAGCTGGACGACGGCAATGGCGGCATGAATATCGGAAAGGTTGTACTTAAAGCCCGGCTCGACCACTTCTGCCTGTGGTTTGCGTCCCTGAACCTGACGGTCAAAGGCATCGACGGCCAGACCATGGAATTTCAGTGCGCGCACCTTTGCCGCCAGCTCGTCGTCGTCAGTGGCAATCAGGCCACCTTCGGCACAAGTCATGTTTTTAATGGCGTGGAAGGAGAAAATGGCCGTTCCCTGCGCGCCAATCCAGCGATCCCGGTAACGGGTACCGGCAGCGTGGGCGGCATCTTCAATCACCGCAATACCGTGCTGATTTGCTACGGCATAAATGGGGTCGAGATCTAAGGGCGCTCCGGCGTAATGCACCGGAATAATCGCTTTAGTTCTTGGCGTGATGGCCGCCGCAATGGCTTCGGCGCTGACCATTAATGTATCGGGGTCAACATCAATCATCACCGGCTCGGCACCGAGCAGAACGATCATGTTGATGGTAGAAACCCAGGTTTGGGAAGGGGTGATGACTTCGTCGCCAGGACCGATACCCATTGCCATCAAGGTAACGTGCATTCCGCCGGTTGCGGAACTGACCGCAATAGCATGTTTACAACCGAAAGCCGCAGAGAAATCTTGTTCAAGCTGATGTGTTTGCGGGCCGGTAGTTATCCAGCCTGAACGCAATACTTGCCCTACAGCCTCGATCTCTTCTTCGCCCATAGACGGGCGGGAAAAAGGCAAAAAGTTTTCCATGACACTATCCCAAAAGGTAATTAGCTCACAACGACTGTAGACTGCGCTTATTTAACAATAAGTAAACACCGTCCTGAATTATGGATCTTATGATGTCGGTTTAAGCTTAATTTAACCTTAAGGATTTGCCAGTTCTGTGAAGTTAAACAGAAAGTAAATAAGAAGGGTATAATTAGAGAGGCATTGAACAAATCATTAAAAAACAGTCAATTAAAATATATTAAGTTTTTATTAATAAACGGAACTTTATTAAAAAAATAGCAGGGAGTATTTTTTATGACCAATTATGGTCCGCATCGGGCTGAATGCACCTTATTTATATAATTATACCGCTATTCATTTAACGAAAATGGCGTCGTCGTGGTCATTATCCACTGACGTCCTGCCAGAGAATGTATCTGAAATGCGACTTGATACACTTGTGAAAGACGCTCAACCTGCATCACATCAGCACATTCACCGGCAGCAATCACTTCTCCCTCGGACATCAGCCAGACCTGACGGGCATAGTGCAAAGTATGATTGAGGTCATGATCGCTCATTACAACAGAACGTCCGGCGGCACATAATTCGTTCAGTAACTGATCCAGCGCCTGCTGTTGCGCCACATCAAGACTGTTCATCGGTTCATCCAGCAACAGAATTTGAGAGTCGGGATTCACCGCTGGCCAGACTTGCAATAACACCGCTGCCAGCCGCACCCGCTGCCATTCCCCACCGGAAAGATGCGTAACCGGTTTTGCCAGTTTGTCACTGAGCTGTAACGCGTCGCAAAGCCGTGTGATGGTGTGTTCCAATACGGCAGGATCGGCGAGACGAGGCTGATGCAAAGATAAATACTGAAAAACCGGCATCAGAGATGCAGGTGTAAGTTGCTGGCAAAGCCAGGCGCGCAAACGGGCGAGTTGAGCACCGGAGAAAGCAGAAACCCGCTGGCCGTTAAACAGCACATCGCCTTTGACTGTGCCCTTCCCTTCAAACACCCCGGACAGCCTCGCCAGCAAGGTACTTTTCCCCGCACCGTTTGGCCCGATGAGGTGAACACGGCTGCCCGGCGCAATATTTGCGTTAAACGTCTGAAGACGCCCTTCCACACTTATCTCACGACACTCCAGCATCCGCGTTCCCTGCCCTTTGAGGTTTTAACTTATTTCGCCAGTGCGGCTTTAATGGCTTCCATTAAAATCGGATCTTCCGGCGTCATATCCGGCGCAAAGCGCTGGACGACGGTGCCGTCGCGTCCGATGAGGAATTTCTCGAAGTTCCACAGAATATTTTCTGGTTTTACCGGCTGACGGCCTTTGCTCGCCAGACGCTCGTAGAAACCGCTGGCTTCAGGTTTGACCGCTTCTGGACGGGCGGCAATCAGCGCACTGTACAGCGGATGGCGGTGTTCACCATTAACTTCAATTTTGCTGAACATCGGAAATTTCACGCCAAATTGCGTGGTGCAGAAGGTTTTGATTTCGTCTTCGGTGCCCGGCTCCTGCGCACCAAATTCATTACATGGGAATCCGAGCACTTCAAATCCACGTTCATGCCATGCCTGATAAATGTTTTCCAGACCTTCATATTGCTTAGTCAGACCGCACTGCGACGCCACATTGACCACCAGCAGTACCGAACCTTTGTAATCGCCCAGTGTTTTAGTCTGGCCATCGATGGTTTTCAGGGAGATATCAAAAATGTCATTACTCATCGTTTTTTATCCTGATAGTGAAAGGTAAGGAATCAAAGGATTGATTGCAGGGATCCCGCTCAGCTGATTTGTCCGGCTCTGACCAGTAACCAGATAAACACCGGCGCGCCCAGCGTGGCAGTCACCACACCTATCGGCAGTTCCGCCGCGTAAAGCCCGATCCGCGACAGCACATCCGCCAGCAATAACACCGCTGCACCACACAGCGCACAGGCCGGTAGCAGACGGCGCTGGTCGGTCATACCACACAGCCGAAGAATGTGAGGGATCACCAGACCGATAAACCCTATCACACCTGCCAACGCAACGCTCAGTCCAACCATCCAGCCAACCGCGAGCACCAGAATATAGCGCCACGTCGTGAGTGAGACACCAAGCTGCTGCGCCTGTAACGTGCCGAGTGACAGCAGGTTTAACGTTTTGCCCTGAAATGTCAGCCAGAGCAGTACGGGTAACAACATGATCCCGAGCCAGATTTGCCGCCAGTCGACACCGCCAAAACCGCCCATCATCCAGTACATCAGCTGTCGGAGGTCCAGATTACTGCTGAAATAGATAGCCCATGTCATCATCGCACTGCACACAATGCCGATGGCGACGCCCACCAGCAGTAAACGGGCATTGGTCAGCCGGTGCCTGCGGGCGGCATACAGAAGAAAGAAAGTGACGACCAGCGCGCCAGCCACGGCGGCGAGACTCATTACCCAGACCGGCAGCATGCCGTGGCTGAACATGACACAAAACACCAGCGCTACGCCCGCACCGTTTGCAACCCCGAGCAAACCGGGTTCCGCCAGCGGGTTTTCAAACAGCGATTGCATCACCGCGCCGGCGACGGCCAGGCTCGCCCCCACCAGAATCACCGCAATTGCACGCGGGAGACGCAGTTGCCATACGAACAACCTTGCTTCACTGCTGAGCCATTGAGTGGGCCATAACCAGTTTTCTCCTGCACTGAGGCTTAGCGTCAGCACCAGAATCAAAAGAATAAACAGACCGAACACACCGCGGTGATCTCGCTGCTTTTGCCGTTGTTCGAGTGCAGAAAAAGTCTGCCGGATTGACATGAATTGCAGATTCCAGAGGCTGACGGGAAAAGGAAAGAATTTTGCTATCCTACCGATATTAGGCAGTTAGCTCTAGTGTGCGGAAACAGAAAATGAAAAAGCCGGTGACTGAG
The DNA here is from genome assembly GCF_057290995.1 of Rahnella sp. 1L-D-7-B-C2. Taxonomy (NCBI): domain Bacteria; kingdom Pseudomonadati; phylum Pseudomonadota; class Gammaproteobacteria; order Enterobacterales; family Yersiniaceae; genus Rahnella; species Rahnella sp. 1L-D-7-B-C2. The sequence continues at coordinate 359,377 of NZ_JBXAVQ010000002.1, forward strand.
CACCGGCTTTGGTGTTTTTACAACCGCGCGGGAAATTAACGCCCCGGCTGACCATTCGGTGGGAGCGGCTGCCCGTTTCCCTGATGGCCGTTGTTACCGCCCTGATGGCCTTTGTTACCGTTATTGCCGCCCTGATGACCGTTATTATCACGGTTTTCATGATGGTCATCACCCTGTGGACGCCCCTGATTATGCGGTTGCGGCCTTGGTTCGCCATGGCCGCGCTGAGGCGGTTTTGAATCCCAGCGGTTGCCGTGCCAGTACATGCCTCGCTCATTGCGCTCACCATAATGATGGCCCTGATGAGCACGCCACCATTGCGGCGGACGCCAGTCATAACCATCCCAGTAGTAACCGCGCTGGTCCTGATCCCCGAGGTGAAGCGATACGCCTGGTACGTTAAGGTCAATAGAAACATTTGCCTGTGCGATCACAGGCAATGCCAGCGCACAACAAAGCAATAAAAGAGATTTTTTCACGTTAGTCACGCCTTATTTATTTTTTATGACGTCTTTTTTATATCAGGGGGAATTGATAGTGACTATGAGGAATAGGCGGATTTTCGTTTAACTTGCTGCGACCTTACATAATAAATACAAACGTATCCTGCTTGAAATAATTCAACAGGATTGAGTTCGTTATCTATTCAATTCTTATGACGACATTAACAAATCTTAACTTAACCCTGACAACAGGGAGTTAGGGATTTATTTATACTCACAGTGTTTATTCAAGCAAAGGATGTATTTTATGCGTCGTATTATAGCCCTGTTAAGTGTTGCCCTGGTTGTAGTCAGCCTGAGTGGCTGTCTGTTCCCTCCGTTCTGGGGCCCTGGTGGTGGCGGTCACGGTGGTGGTCATGGCGGAGGTGGTCCTGGTGGGCCTCGTATGTTCTATAACCATTAATCACATAACGAATTCATTTCATTCTGGTTAAAGCGGATACATAATCAAGGACATCAACCATTATTTGTCTGCGCCACAATGTAGAATTTAAATTAAGGGGCCGCGGCCCCTTTTTTCATAATTGAAGTACTCATTGGTGTAATTATATTTTTATTGAGAAATCACAAACAATGAAAATAACTCTCTTACGCCCTGAAATTAAATCTATCAGACTAATCCTGAACAGCCCACCACTTTAACACTATCTTTTCACTTTCTGTGCGAATTGCTTAACTGCGCAAAAAACGCGGATGTAACGGGTCACATTGCGACCAAAAAAAAGGCCGCTTTCGCGGCCTTTCAGAAGATGTTACTTATTCTTTCGGAGTGGCATTCTCTACGCGACTCTTCAATTTTTGTCCCGGACGGAAAGTCACCACACGACGCGCCGTGATCGGAATATCTTCGCCGGTTTTCGGGTTACGTCCCGGACGTTGGTTTTTGTCACGCAGATCGAAATTGCCAAAGCCAGACAGTTTAACTTGCTCGCCATTTTCCAAAGCTCTACGAACTTCTTCGAAAAATATTTCAACAAGGTCTTTGGCATCCCGTTTGCTAAGCCCAAGCTTCTCAAACAGGTGTTCTGACATTTCAGCTTTAGTAAGCGCCATAGGTTCAATCCCTCAAGGATGCTTGGAATCGCTGTTTTAGAGCCTCTACGCATTTTGCAACGGTAGCGGCGATCTCCTCTTCTTCCAGTGTACGGCCGGTATCCTGCAACACCAGACTGATAGCCAGGCTCTTGTAACCTTCCGCTACGCCCTTGCCACGGTACACATCAAACAAGTTTACGCCAACTACCTGATTTGCGCCAACTTTCTTGCACTCTGCCAAAATATCGTCTGCGGGCACGTTTTCAGCCACAACAACAGCGATGTCACGACGGTTCGCCGGGAAGCGGGAAATCTCTTTCGCATCAGGCAGTACGCGGTCTGCGACCTTATTCCACAGCATTTCAAAGACCACAGTACGGCCATTAAGATCGAGTTTACGTTCGAGTTCAGGATGGACTACACCAATGAAACCAATACGTTCGCCACGTAAATAAATTGCAGCACTCTGCCCCGGATGCAGTGCAGGGTTTGCTTCAACACGGAACTGCACGTCGTTCATTTTGCCGGTAAGCTCAAGAATCGCCTCAAGATCACCTTTCAAATCGTAGTAGTCAACGGCCTGACGCGCCAGATCCCAATGCTCTTCATTTTTATTACCGGAAATCACCCCTGACAGCATGACGTCCTGACGAATACCTAAATCAGCCTGGGTATCAGGCACAAAGCGCAGACCGCTTTCGAATAAACGCACGCGACTTTGCTGGCGATTCTGGTTATTTACCACCGCCGTCAGCAAACCTGACCACAGGGAAAGGCGCATGGCCGACATTTCTACCGAAATAGGGCTTGGCAGGATCAGCGCTTCTTCGCCAGGGTGCAGTAACGCCTGGACTTTGGGATCAACAAAACTGTAGGTGATCGCTTCCTGGAAACCACGGTCAACCAGCAGATTTTTCACTCGTTTCAGTGACAAATTGGCTTCGCGATGCTTGGTCATCTCCAGATTGGCTTTCACCGGCACATCAGGAATATTGTTGTAGCCGTAAATGCGGGCAACTTCTTCTACCAAATCTTCTTCGATCTGCATGTCGAAACGCCAGCTCGGTGCCACAGCCACCCAGTGCTCGCCATGATAATCAACTTTGCAGCCCAGACGGGTCAGAATGTCCGTAACCTGTGCGTCTTCAACGTGGTGTCCAATCAGGCGATCCAGCTTTTCACGACGTAACGTAATAGTTGCGGCTTTCGGCATATGAGCCTGAGAAGTCACATCAATTACCGGGCCGGCTTTACCGCCACAAATGCTCAGTAGCAGCGCGGTAGCGCGCTCAATAGCTTTGTGTTGCAGCTCAGGGTCAACGCCACGCTCATAGCGGTGTGAAGCATCTGTATGCAGACCCTGGCGGCGAGCACGCCCAGTGATCGACAGTGGAGCAAAGAATGCCGACTCCAGCAGGACATCCTGCGTTTCATCGTTTACGCCAGAATGCTCACCACCAAAAATACCTGCCATCGCCAGCGCTTTATCGTGATCGGCAATAACCAGCGTATCTTCTTTCAGCTTAGCTTCTGTGCCGTCAAGCAGCGTCAGCGCTTCATCTTTCTTCGCCATACGCACCACGATACCGCCGTTGATACGGCTGAGATCGAAGGCATGCATAGGCTGACCAAGTTCCAGCAGCACGTAATTGGTAATATCCACCACGGCATCAATTGAACGGGTGCCACAACGGCGCAGTTTTTCACGCATCCACAACGGCGTTGGCGCTTTAACATTAATGCCTTTAACCACACGGCCTAAATAGCGCGGACAGGCGTCCGGTGCCTGAACGTCAATAGACACGGCAGCGTCGATGGTTGCTGCGATCGGATTCATCTCAGGTGCAACCAAAGGCAGCTGATTAACCACAGCAACATCACGGGCTACGCCAATGATACCCAGGCAATCAGCCCGGTTTGGCGTCACGCTGATTTCGATGGTGCTATCGTCCAGCTTCAGGAATTCGCGGATATCTGTACCAACCGGGGCATCCAATGGCAGCTCAATGATACCGTCGTGATCTTCGGAAATGCCCAGCTCAGAGAACGAGCACAGCATCCCCTCTGAAGGCTCACCGCGCAGCTTAGCCGCTTTGATCTTGAAATCGCCCGGCAGTACGGCACCGACGGTCGCCACAGCAACCTTCAGCCCCTGACGGCAGTTAGGTGCGCCACAAACAATGTCCAGCAGACGGTCGCCGCCGACGTTGACTTTCGTAACACGCAGTTTGTCGGCATTCGGGTGCTGACCGCACTCAACGACTTCACCGACAACTACACCATTGAATGCGCCAGCGACCGGATCCACGCCGTCAACTTCCAGACCGGCCATTGTGATTTGGTCGGATAATGCTTCGCTGCTGATGGCTGGGTTTACCCACTCACGCAACCAGAGTTCACTGAATTTCATGTGATAATCCCGCCTTACTTAAACTGTTTGAGGAAACGCAGATCGTTTTCGAAGAATGCACGCAGGTCTGTTACGCCATAACGCAACATGGTCAGACGTTCCATGCCCATACCGAAGGCAAAACCGGAATAGACTTCAGGATCAATGCCGACGTTACGCAATACGTTCGGATGCACCATGCCGCAGCCCAGCACTTCCAGCCATTTGCCGTTTTTGCCCATGACGTCAACTTCCGCGGAAGGTTCGGTGAACGGGAAATAAGATGGACGGAAACGGATCTGCAAATCAGCTTCAAAGAAGTTGTTCAGGAAATCGTGCAGCGTCCCTTTCAGATTGGAGAAGCTAATGTCTTTATCAACAATCAGGCCTTCCATCTGATGGAACATCGGGGTATGCGTCTGGTCGTAATCGTTACGATAAACGCGGCCCGGCGCGATAATGCGGATAGGCGGTTGCTGGTCTTTCATGGTGCGAATCTGCACACCGGATGTCTGCGTACGCAGCAGACGTTTAGCATCAAACCAGAAGGTGTCGTGGTCCGCGCGCGCAGGGTGGTGGCCGGGAATATTTAGGGCATCGAAGTTATGATAATCATCTTCGATTTCCGGACCGGTTTCCACGGTAAAGCCTAATTCACCGAAGAAGGTTTCAATGCGGTCGATAGTACGGGTCACCGGATGCAAACCACCGTTTTCTATACGGCGGCCTGGCAGGGAAACGTCAATCGTCTCTTCGGCCAGACGGGCATTCAATACTGCGGACTCCAGCGTATTTTTTCGCGCATTCAAAGCTTCCTGAACTTGCGTTTTCGCTTCGTTGATCACGGCGCCCGCTGCCGGGCGTTCATCCGCTGGTAAGTCACGGAGGGTCGTCATCTGGAGTGTCAGGTGGCCTTTCTTACCCAGATATTCGACACGCACGTTATCCAGCGTGGCGATATCCTGAGCACTCTCTACGGCTGCCTTGGCGTTGGCAACCAGCTCTGCGAGATGTGGCATTGCTTTCCTCTTCTTCTGGCCAATATGGCCCGATGTAAAATAACCGTGATTAATCAGGGGCGCGATTTTGACCCTGAACCTTAGTGTATAAAGCACAGATACAAAAAAGCCTCCACGAGGGAGGCTTAGGCGCTACTTTTCGTTTCTTCTCTTACGCGCGAAAGCCTTCCTGAATCAGGCGCTAAAGTAAAAAAAGAAACGGAAAATAGCAGCATTCATGCTTGCGTTACCTTGTTGATGAAACTCTTGAACCGGAATTTAAACGACGTTGTCGATAGTACACAACGAATCAGGTTGTTTTCAAACACAAAATATAAAAGAGGGAGCAAGCTCCCTCTTTCACCTGACTTACGCCAGTGCTGCTTTCGCTTTCTCAACCAGAGCGGCAAATACCACTTTGTCGAAGACTGCGATGTCAGCCAAAATCTTACGGTCAATTTCAATAGAAGCTTTTTTCAAGCCGTTAATGAATTTGCTGTAAGACATGTCGTTCTGACGAGCTGCTGCGTTGATACGCGCGATCCACAGCTGACGGAACTGACGTTTCTTTTGACGACGGTCACGGTAAGCGTATTGACCAGCTTTGATAACAGCCTGGAATGCAACACGATATACGCGCGAACGGGCACCGTAGTAACCTTTCGCCTGCTTTAAAATTTTCTTGTGACGTGCACGTGCAATCACACCACGTTTTACGCGAGCCATATGCTCTCCTGAGTTTTATATTCTAGATGAAAAAAAGTGTATTTATGCGTACGGCAGACATGCAGAGACAAGGCCCAAATCGTTCTTGGATACCATGCCTTTTGGACGCAAGTGACGTTTACGCTTAGTAGCTTTTTTGGTCAGAATATGACGCAGGTTAGCGTGCTTACGCTTAAAACCACCGTTGGCGGTTTTTTTGAAGCGTTTAGCGGCGCCGCGTACTGTTTTGATCTTTGGCATTTTACATTCCACTTCGCATTGTTATTAACATGAATCAGAAAGGCGAATCCAGCATACGCGGTGCGAACACCGCGCAGCAGGATTACTTGGAAGCCTTACTGTTTCTTCTTAGGTGCGAGCACCATGATCATCTGACGACCTTCGATCTTCGTAGGGAAGGATTCGACAACGGCCAGTTCAGAATCTTCACACAGGTCTTTACGGACGCGGTTAAGCACTTCCATACCGATCTGTTGGTGCGCCATTTCACGCCCACGGAACCGCAGGGTAATTTTGGCTTTATCGCCATCTTCCAGAAAGCGAATCAGGTTGCGTAGTTTGACCTGATAGTCGCCATCATCGGTACCAGGTCGGAATTTGATTTCCTTAACCTGAATAACTTTTTGTTTCTTCTTCTGCTCTTTAGTCGACTTGCTCTTCTCGTAGAGGAATTTGCCGTAATCCATGATTCGACAAACTGGCGGCTCGGCATTCGGACTGATTTCTACTAAATCGACGCCCGCTTCCTCAGCTTTTTCAAGAGCTTCATTCAGACTGACAATACCAATCTGCTCGCCATCGACGCCTGTGAGGCGAACTTCTTGCGCGCGAATCTCTTTGTTAATGCGATTAGGACGCGCCGGTTGAACTCGTTTTCCGCCTTTAATACTTTATTCCTCCAGTTGATGAAGACTTCTGCTGCGGATTTCCGCCAGCAGTTTGTCAACGACTTCGCTAACATCCATGCTTCCTAAGTCTTTGCCGCGGCGAGTACGAACAGCAACTTTGCCTGCTTCGACCTCTTTATCGCCACAAACTAACATGTAAGGAACACGGCGTAGCGTGTGTTCGCGAATTTTAAAGCCAATCTTCTCATTTCTCAAGTCGGCTTTAACGCGAATGCCTGCATCTTGCAGTTTTTTAGTTAATTCTTCGACATAGGTAGCTTGTGCATCAGTAATATTCATGATCACTACCTGAACCGGAGCCATCCATGTTGGGAAGAAGCCTGCGTATTCTTCAGTCAGAATACCAATGAAGCGCTCCATTGAACCCAGGATAGCACGGTGAATCATTACCGGTACCTGACGGTCGTTGCTTTCGCCAATATACGACGCGTTCAAACGACCAGGTAATGAAAAGTCGAGCTGCACGGTACCACACTGCCACGCACGATCCAAACAATCGTACAAGGTAAATTCAATTTTTGGACCGTAGAACGCACCTTCACCCGGCTGATAATCGAACGGAATGTCGTTTTCAGTCAGTGCTGCCGCGAGATCATCCTCAGCACGAGTCCACATTTCGTCAGTACCGATGCGCTTCTCAGGACGGGTGGATAATTTCACCACAATCTTCTGGAAACCAAAAGTGCTGTACATGTCATAGACCATGCGGATACAGCTGTTCACTTCATCACGCACCTGCTCTTCGGTACAGAAGATATGGGCATCATCCTGAGTGAAACCACGAACGCGCATCAGACCATGCAACGCACCTGATGGCTCGTTACGGTGGCAGCTGCCGAACTCAGCCATACGCAGCGGCAGGTCACGGTAAGATTTCAGACCCTGATTAAAAATCTGAACATGGCCCGGGCAGTTCATCGGTTTGATGCAATATTCACGGTTTTCAGAAGACGTGGTGAACATTGCTTCTTTGTAGTTTTCCCAGTGACCTGTTTTTTCCCACAGTACGCGGTCCATCATGAACGGACCTTTCACTTCCTGATAGTCGTAAGACTTCAGTTTCATGCGTACGAAGGCCTCCAGCTCACGGAAAATTGTCCAGCCGTCATTGTGCCAGAACACCATGCCTGGTGCTTCTTCCTGCATGTGGTACAGGTCAAGTTGCTTACCAATTTTACGGTGATCGCGCTTGCCAGCTTCTTCCAGACGTTGCAGGTAGGCATTCAGTTGTTTTTTCTCAGCCCATGCTGTGCCGTAAATACGTTGCAGCATTTTGTTGTCGCTGTTGCCACGCCAGTACGCACCGGACGTTTTCTGCAATTTGAAATGATGGCAGAAACGCATGTTCGGAACGTGAGGACCACGGCACATATCGACGTATTCTTCGTGGTGATACAAACCAGGACGGTCATCATGGCTGATGTTCTCATCCAGAATCGCCACTTTGTATTCTTCGCCACGGCTTGCAAAGGTGTCACGTGCTTCCTGCCAGCTGACTTTCTTTTTGATAACGTCGTAATTCTTTTCAGCCAGTTCGTGCATGCGCTTTTCAAGCAGTTCGATGTCTTCCTGAGTCAACGTGCGATCTAAATCAACGTCGTAGTAGAAGCCATTATCGATAACCGGGCCGATAGCCATTTTGGTGTCTGGCCACAGTTGCTTGATGGCATGACCCAAAAGGTGCGCACAGGAGTGGCGCAGAATTTCAAGACCGGCTTCGTCTTTAGTGGTAATGATCGCCAGTTGTGCATCAGCCTCGATAAGGTCGGTAGCATCCACCAGTTCGCCATTTACGCGGCCAGCAATACAGGCTTTCGCCAGACCAGGACCGATATCAAGGGCAACATCAAGAGGAGAAACGGGACGATCAAAAACGCGCTGGCTTCCATCAGGAAGAGTAATAACAGGCATGTTAATTCCTTAATCTACAGTGGTGCCCCACACGACAGAGCACATCTAGAAAAATATTTGAGTTTGAATTCGTATAGTTATTCACGCTATTCAACTTTACCTTGCCGAATATAAGCACCCTGAATACATCACAGTGTCGTATCGGGATGCGACGTAAAAACAGACAGGGAGTTTACCACCCGTAAAGTGCGCATTTCCAGCAACCTGTGTTGCTTAGTGCGGATATTTTTCGTGTAATCACTCCCGGAGCAGCTAAGGTAAATGAAAGACGCACACAAAAAGGGAAATTTATGACAGAAGTCGGCCAGTTATTTAAGGCAATCGGACTAGGTCTGGTGGTAATTCTTCCACTCGCTAACCCGTTAACAACGGTAGCACTACTACTCGGCCTTTCAGGAAACATGACCGCGCAGGAGAGAAACCAGCAATCGCTGATGGCGTCGGTCTATGTCTTCATCATTATGATGGTGGCCTTTTATGCCGGACAGGTAGTGATGAATACCTTTGGTATCTCCATACCAGGCCTGCGTATCGCTGGCGGTCTTATCGTGACATTTATCGGTTTCCGGATGCTTTTCCCACAGCAACACGTGGAAGAAAAAGTGCTGATGGAAAACAAGACTGAGGAAATGAAAAGACAGGATTCACCGAACATTGCATTTGTACCGCTGGCAATGCCAAGCACTGCAGGACCGGGTACGATTGCGATGATTATCAGTAGCGCATCGACCATCAATGACGGCGTCGATTTCCCGCACTGGGTGATCCTGATAGCACCGGTAATTATTTTCTTCCTGGTGAGCCTGATTTTATGGCTGACACTGCGCAGCTCTGGCGCGATCATGCGTCTGGTAGGAAAAAGTGGGATTGAAGCGATTTCGAGACTGATGGGTTTCTTACTGGTGTGCATGGGCGTGCAGTTCGTGATTAACGGTATCAGTGAGATTATCACTCACTTTCCGCCAGCGGCCTGAGCTGCTGGCAGAAGATGCGACACGCTTAGCGCATAGCCAGATAGGCGTTATTTACTTTCCACAAATAACGCGGAGCCTGTGGCGCGGGGTGTTTTTTCTGAACGTGCTGATAAAACTCGGTCGGCGACATCTGATTAATTTGAGCAATCGCGAAGGTCTTATCTTTCGCGAATGTTCTCAGCAACGCCCCTGCTCCATTTACGTACGCTACGGTCGTCGCATATCGACGCGTCTCAGGATTGTTTATCCCGGCCAGCTGTTGCTGCAAAATGCTCAGATAAGCCGTGCCTAAGTCGATATTTACTGCCGGATCTTTAAGATCACGCGGTGAAGGCTGACCATAACGTCCCTTCATCCGGTAGGCATCGCGTCCTGCCGTTGAGGCCTTTAGCTGCATTAACCCAATCGCATTCGATTTACTGACAACGGTTGGGTTATATCCAGATTCGACCTGAATGATGGCTTTAACCAATGTTTCATCTACGCCGTAAGTGCTTGCCGCCTGACGAATAACTTCGCCGTAAGGTCCCTGATGCATTAATGAAGTATCAGCCCGCGAAGGCGGTGTTGGTTTCAAAAAATGCGTCGTCTGAACCGGCGTTTCTTTAGCGCAACCCGCCAGTAATAGCGTGGCCATCAAATAAAGAATGTTTGGTTTCACATTATCTCTCTCGCGACTTGGACGAGATGTAGCATATACATCTTCTTCCCACACCTGAATATATTTTTAGTCTATTATTAATATTGTTTTGTTAAACAAGGGGGTTAGAGGCATGTCGATAAGACAATTCTGCTAATAAAACCTGTTTCACTTCACATATTCTTAAATTGTCTTTTTCATTACCTTAAAGCTCAATTTCGCCGACGCTTACATTGCGTAAATTAACGTCTTATTCTGATTCAGCCGTGCGCAGGATCAGGTTTTTGAGGCAAAAAAAACGCTAACTTAATGAATTATCGGGCCAGTCAGAAGGGGTGATACCATGTGGCAAGCCGTCAATCGTTTGTTGAGTGAACATCTGGGCAGTGCAGAAATCCGCGAACGTGTTGAGCTTCCGGGAGGAGAAATTCATCCCGCCTGGCGGCTAAGTTATGGTGACAGGGATGTATTTGTGAAGTGCAACGCGCGTGAAATGTTACCGATTTTCGCCGCCGAAGCCGATCAGCTCGCGCTGCTCGCCCGCAGCCAGACCGTGCGCGTTCCTGAAGTGTATGGCGTCGGCAGCGATCGCGATTACAGTTTTCTGCTACTCGAATACATTCCGCAAAAGCCACTTGATGCTCACAACGCCTATTTATTAGGTCAGCAACTCGCAGCACTGCATGAGTGGAGTGAACAGTTACAGTTCGGGTTGGATTTCGATAATGAACTGGCAACGCTTCCGCAACCCAACAGCTGGCAACGCCGCTGGGCGACATTTTTCGCAGAGCAGCGCATCGGCTGGCAGTTACAGCTGGCGGCAGAAAAAGGCATGATCTTTGGCAATATCGAAGATATCACCGCCATGGTTCATGGCCGTCTGCAAAATCACCAGCCCCAACCCTCTCTGCTACACGGCGATTTATGGCCGCATAACTGTGGCCTTGCTGATAATGGCCCGGTGATTTTCGATCCCGCCTGTTATTGGGGCGACAGAGAATGCGATCTGGCGATGCTGCCGTTATATCCGAATGTGCCTCCCCAGCTTTATGATGGCTATCAGAGTAAGACACCGTTGCCCGATGACTTCATTTCGAGGCAGCCGATATACCAGTTATATTATTTGCTAAACCGTAGCAATTTATTCGGGGGACAGCATCAGGTAGTGGCCCAACGCGCCGTAGAAAGATTGTTACATGATGATATTAGTTAGCAGGGTAAATAAGTGAAAGCACAAACAAATAAGGCCTGAATATTTAAAATATTCAGGCCTTATTTATGCAGCAAACCGTTTATTGGCTCGCCCAATTTGTAATCTGTCAGACCTGTAAACCCAGCAATTTCAAAATGAAATAGCCGATAATGGCAATGATAATTGGCAAAATGTACAGCGGGAAATATTGCACAAGAATCGTATGGCGCGGGATTACAATCCGTTCTTCAATCTGAGGACGTGTGCGCCCTTCTGCGCCTTTGGCCTGTTCCAGAATTAGCTGATCCTGAATGCCTTCCCGAATATGTTTCACCTGACGAGACATTCTTGCGCCAGACGCCTGAAGCGCCAGACCGACAAAAATTAGCCAATAAATAATAAAGAACATAATGTTCGCGCTGGTCATCCCCTGGCCTAAAGACGGCACCGGTGAGTTGTACCAGAACATATTAAGAAAAGTGGTGTTAAATCGCACCATATCCACCATGACGTGGACGAAATCCAGCATCACCGCATTGATGCCCTGCTGAGCTTTAGTATGCTCATTAATAAAAGTAAGCAATGAAATCAGTGTAGAAAGCAGCGCAGGGATGAAAATTACCCACCCTGCAATCCTTTTAAGGACTGCGACACGTCCGGCTTGTTGGTACGTCATGAATTCCCCTTGTTAGGACGTCTTTATCAACGGCTAAGTTTACTCACAGAAAGTCTGCTCTGCTCATCATTTTAATCAGTTAGCACCACACTTCGTCGAAAATAGGCCCTTTAGGAATTTGAGCAACGGATTTATCCGTTTCACCACCAGTGATAGAGTAGCATTTCATTCACTGATACGGAGTTCACCCGCATGGCTTATGCACGCCCTGTAAATGCCGCAATTTTCGATATGGATGGTCTGTTAATTGATTCTGAACCTTTATGGGTTCAGGCAGAACTCGATGTGTTCAGCAGTCTCGGTGTGGATATTTCACAACGGCATTTACTGCCAGATACACTTGGCCTGCGCATCGATCAGGTAGTGCGGATGTGGTATCAGGCGCTGCCGTGGCACGGGCCGAACCAGGAAGAAACCTCAGCAATGGTGATCGCCCGCACGATCGAGTTGGTTGAACAAACCCGCCCACTGCTGCCCGGTGTGACGCATGCGCTGGAAATGTGCCGCGATCAGGGGCTGAAAATCGGTCTCGCTTCCGCGTCGCCGCTGCACATGCTCGATAGCGTGCTGGAGATGTTCAACCTGCAGTCGTATTTTCAGGTGCGTGTGTCTGCCGAAAAACTGCCGTACAGCAAGCCCCATCCGGAAGTGTATCTGCTCGCTGCCGCCGAGTTGCAGGTCGATCCGCTAAACTGCGTCACGCTGGAAGACTCCTTTAACGGCATGGTCGCCACCAAAGCGGCGCGTATGCGCTCGATAGTCGTTCCGGCACATGAATTCAGCGCCGACCCGCGCTGGGCGCTGGCAGATACCAAATTGTCCTCACTTGAAGAACTTGTTCCCGCACACATCCGCTGACTGTCAGGCGTAGCAGACTGAAATCCGCTGCTGCGCCGTTAATTTCCTCTTCGCTCTCTTTCGTATTCCCTTCCCTCCCCTCCTTGTCGGTTAATTTCGGAAATCATGAGCTGCCTCATAAATAAATAAAACGTTATTTCATTTTTATTGAATTCGCATGCCAATGAACTTATGCTTTCTGTAATACGGACGAGCCGGGTGCTCTCCTGCTTCTGTACGCTGTTACTGCCACGCAACGGTCAGACTAGCCCGGCAAGTCCTCCTTAATATGCACATCACAACGCACGAGAGGCACGACATGCAAGTTCGTCAAAGCATCCACAGCGACCACGCTAAAACCCTTGATACCTCTGAATTACGCCGCGAGTTTCTCATTGAAAAGATCTTCGAGAGAAATGCCTACACCATGACGTACAGTCATATTGACCGCATTATTGTGGGTGGCGTGATGCCAGCTGAAAAAACGGTTTCTGTCGGGGACGAAGTCGGTAAGCAGCTTGGCGTGAGCTATTTCCTTGAGCGCCGTGAGCTGGGTGTGATAAATGTCGGCGGGCCAGGCGTCATCGTCGTCGATGGCACAACTTATGAAATCGGTCATGAAGAAGCGCTGTACGTCGGTAAAGGCGCGAAACTGGTTGAATTCAGTAGTATAGATGCCACTAAACCCGCCAAGTTTTACTACAACAGTGCTCCGGCTCACACCGCTTTCCCGAACAAAAAAATTACGCTTGCAGAGGCCTCTCCGCAAACTATCGGCGATGCCGCCACCAGCAACCGCCGAACCATCAACAAATTCATCGTGCCGGACGTTCTGGAAACCTGCCAGCTGACCATGGGGCTGACCAAACTTGAAGAAGGCAGCCTGTGGAATACCATGCCGTGTCACACCCATGAGCGCCGTATGGAAGTGTATTTCTATTTCAACATGGAAGAAGAGACCGCGGTCTTCCACATGATGGGGCAACCACAGGAAACGCGTCATCTGCTGGTTCACAATGAGCAGGCGGTAATTTCTCCGAGCTGGTCTATCCATGCGGGCGTGGGAACAAAAAACTATACCTTTATCTGGGGTATGGTCGGTGAAAATCAGGTATTCGACGACATGGATCATGTCAAAGTCAGCGAGATTCGCTAATCCAGTGGCTCCGCCACATTCCGGCGGAGCCTTCCAATCTTTCAGGCGAATATGCCGTTGCAAAAGAGACTCTGATTATGATCCTCAATGCGTTTGAATTAACTGGCAAAGTTGCCATCGTGACCGGTTGCAACACCGGGCTTGGGCAAGGAATGGCGCTCGGACTGGCGCAGGCGGGCTGCGATATCGTCGGCATTAATGTGTCTGAGCCGGATGAAACAGCTGAAAAAATCGTCGCAACCGGCCGACGCTTCCTCGACCTGCGCGCCGATTTGAGCAGCATTCAGGGAATTCCTGAACTGATAGAAAAAGCGGTCAGCGAATTCGGCCATATTGATATTCTGGTTAATAACGCCGGGATTATCCGCCGTGAGGATGCTATCGAATTTAGTGAAAAGAACTGGGACGACGTCATGAACGTCAACAGCAAAACGCTGTTCTTTATGTCCCAAGCCGTCGCGAAACAGTTCATCAAACAAGGTAACGGTGGCAAGATCATTAACATCGCGTCGATGCTGTCCTATCAGGGCGGAATACGTGTCCCTTCCTACACCGCATCGAAAAGTGCAGTGATGGGTCTGACCCGGCTGATGGCCAATGAATGGGCGAAGCATAACGTTAACGTGAATGCGATTGCACCGGGGTACATGGCGACCAACAATACTGAGCAACTACGCTCGGACGGTGAGCGCAGTAAAGAGATCCTCGATCGTATCCCGGCGGGACGCTGGGGCTTGCCAGAAGACGTGATGGGGCCGGTGGTTTTCCTGTCCTCCAAAGCTTCGGATTATGTCAATGGCTACACCATCGCCGTCGACGGTGGCTGGCTGGCCCGCTAAGAATAATACGTGACAATTTAAAGGCGTATTTCTATACGCCTTTTCCCCTTTAATCAATCCATTGACAATTAGTTACAGGGTTCCGCTTCCACGATTGTGACAGTTTCACTTATACTGGATAAAATAACAGTTATCCAGTTCGGACGCGTCATGACGGCGGAAGGCCACCTCATTTTTTCTATCGCCTGTGCGGTATTTGCCAAGAAGGCGCAGCTCTCACCCGAGCTGGCGCACGGCGACTGGTGGCATATTATCCCTGGGTCGTTGCTGACGTGCCTGCTGCCGGACATTGATCACCCAAAATCACTGATCGGCCAACGCCTTAAATGGATTTCCCATCCGATTGCCCGTGCCTTTGGCCATCGCGGTTTTACGCACAGCCTGCTGGCGGTCATCGGCGGTATTTTTCTTTTACGTACCCATTTCCCCCACGACTGGGTTATCCCGGCTGATGCCTTTCATGCCATGGTCATTGGCTATCTCAGCCATATTCTTGCCGATATGCTGACGCCGGCGGGTGTTCCTCTGCTCTGGCCGTGCCGCTGGCGTTTTCGCCTGCCGATTATTAATAGTCAGAAAGGCAACCAGCTGGAACGAACGCTTTGCCTGGTATTGGTCGGATTTACGCTGTTCTGGCCCGACTGGACGCCCATCATTGGTGCAATCAACCCCGATATATTTAATCATCTGCTGAAACTCTTTATCTGATTAGCATAAAATTTCGACAATCCGGCGATAATTAATACGAATACCACCAAAAAGTTATAATGCATTCTTTTTGGATATAAATGATCGTGCACCCAAACTGATATTCTTCACCCCAACGCTATGGGATGGTGCAATCCTTTTTGGAACACCCGTTTAAAATATAAAACTATAAGTCTGGAGTTTGGTATGAATCTTCCGCTCGTTCTTAACGTAGTGGTTTTTGTTGCTTTGCTTATACTGCTGGCGCAAACCCGTCACAAGCAGTGGAGTCTGGCAAAGAAAGTCCTGGCAGGTCTGGGGCTCGGCGTAGTATTTGGTCTGGCACTGCAGCTTATTTACGGCTCTGATGACCCGGTTCTGAAAACGTCAATTACCTGGTTTAACATCGTCGGTAATGGTTATGTGCAGTTGCTGCAAATGATCGTGATGCCGCTGGTGTTCGTTTCTATTTTAAGTGCGGTCGCAAAATTACATAACGCGTCCTCATTGGGTAAAATCAGTTTCCTGACCATCGGCACTCTGCTGTTTACAACGCTTATCGCCTCACTGGTCGGTATCTTTGTGACGGGTTTGTTCGGCCTGACCGCGGAAGGTCTGGTGCAGGGTACGCAGGAAACCGCGCGTCTGACCGCCATTCAGTCCAACTATGTTGGCAAAGTGGCAGACCTGAGTGTGCCTCAGCTGATCCTTTCCTTTATACCTAAGAACCCGTTTGCCGATCTGACCGGTGCAAGCCCGACGTCAATCATCAGTGTCGTGATCTTCGCCGCGTTTGTGGGCGTTGCTGCCCTGCAGCTGGTGAAAGATGATGCGGAGAAAGGCCCTCGCGTTTTGGTCTTCATTGATACCCTGCAGGCGTGGGTGATGAAGCTGGTGCGTCTGGTGATGAAACTGACTCCTTACGGCGTGTTGGCTTTGATGACCAAAGTGGTGGCAGGTTCGAACGTTCAGGATATCGTCAAGCTGGGCAGCTTCGTAGTGGCTTCATATATGGGTCTGGCGATTATGTTCGTCGTCCACGCTGTCCTGTTGTCCTTCACCGGCGTTAACCCGGCTAAATTTTTCCGTAAAGTCTGGCCAGTGCTAACCTTCGCTTTCACCAGCCGTTCAAGCGCAGCGACTATCCCGCTGAGCGTGGAAGCGCAAACCCGTCGTTTGGGTATTCCGGAATCTATCGCCAGCTTCGCAGCATCCTTTGGCGCCACTATTGGCCAGAATGGCTGTGCCGGTCTGTATCCGACCATGCTGGCCGTAATGGTTGCCCCGACAGTCGGCATCAACCCATTTGATCCTATGTGGATTGCCACACTGGTAGGTATCGTAACACTGAGTTCTGCGGGTGTTGCAGGCGTCGGGGGCGGTGCAACCTTTGCGGCGCTGATAGTGTTACCAGCAATGGGTCTGCCGGTCACCCTGGTCGCGCTGCTTATCTCCGTTGAACCACTGATCGATATGGGTCGTACTGCGCTGAACGTCAGTGGTTCCATGACCGCCGGTACCATCACCAGCCAAATCCTGAAGCAAACCGATAAGACGGTAATGGATTCAGAAGAAACGGCTGAGCTGGCTCACCGCTAAGTACCCGAAGTTTAAAAACAAAAAACCGAAGCTAAGCTTCGGTTTTTTTTCGTCTGAATCTGGCGCCTGTACGGCGTGTATCTCAGAAAGGATAGTCGTGGAAACCAATCTGCTCTGAAATATTGCGCGCCGCCGTGTGCAACATAGCAACGTAATCAGTTTTACTTTCTTCAGAGAAACGAATCGTCGGGAAGGAAATACTCAACCCCGCGATCACCACGCCAAAGCGGTCGAATACCGGCACAGCGATACAACGAAGCCCCTGCTCCTGCTCTTCATTATCTTCACCGTAACCTTGCACACGCACCTGATCCAGCGCCTTTTGTAAATCAGCAGCATTCATGATGGTATTTTCAGTACTGCGGGTGAATTCAATTTCCTGTAACAGCGCACCGACTTCGGCTTTATCGCCCCACGCCATCAGCACTTTACCGATAGCAGTGGTATGCAGCGGGTTACGGCGACCGATACGGGAATGCATACGCAGGTTATACATCGAATCGATTTTATGGATGTAAACAATGCCGTCTTCATCCAGCGCACCAAGGTGGATGGTTTCACGTGTCAGACGCGACAATTCACGCATCTGAATATCCGCGCTGCGGATCAGATCGACGTTTTGCAACGCTTTCGCGCCCAGTTCAAACAATTTGAGTGTCAGCGAGTATTTCTCTGATTCCCCTTCCTGCGCGACATATCCCAAAGATTTCATCGTCTGCAAAAAACGATAGACAGTACTTTTGGACATCATGACGCGTTGAGAAAGTTCAGTGATACCAATCTCACGCTCTTCGCCCAGCGCCTGCAAAATACCAAAAACTTTCAAGACTGAGGAAACGGAATCGGGTTGCTTATCAAGATCTGCGATAGCCATAGAATGAATTACCTGCTCGCGTTGGTTTTGTTTCAAAAAAAATAGAACGTGGTTTTTATTATAGTGGCAAGCATCACGCGGAAGCAATCGGGGTATTGAACAGTAGTGTAAGAACTGTTAACTCCGTTTCATAATCTGCACCGTCAAAATAAATCGTCACAGACTGTGACTGTTGTCACTTTACGTTGATTAGCGTAGTAATATTACCCTCACTGATCACAATGCACTGCAGACTCTATGACGCCGACTTCAATACCCAACGACGGACTTCCCGTTCCCCAGCGATATGGGGCGATTATAGCAATCGCTCTGGGCATCACCGTTTCGGTCCTCGATGGCGCCATCGCCAACGTGGCACTCCCGACGATCGCCAATGATTTCCACGCCAGCCCTGCAGCGTCAATTTGGGTGGTGAACGCCTACCAGTTGGCGATTACCATCTCGCTACTTTCTCTCGCCTCGTTAGGGGATATTTTCGGCTACCGTCGTATCTATCAGACAGGCCTGCTGGTGTTTAGTATTACGTCGCTGTTTTGTGCGCTCTCAGACTCACTGGCCACGCTGACTGTCGCCCGCGTTTTACAGGGCTTTGGGGCGGCGGCGATCATGAGCGTCAACACGGCGCTCATCCGGATTATTTATCCGCAACGCTTTCTGGGCCGAGGCGTGGGGATCAATGCGCTGATTGTCGCTGTCTCGTCTGCCGCCGGGCCAACTATCGCGGCCGGGATCTTGTCGGTGGCCTCGTGGCAATGGCTGTTTGCCATTAACGTCCCTATCGGGATCGCCGCCCTGCTGCTGGGTCTCAAATTCCTGCCACCTAATCCGACAAGAAGCCAGGGGCAACGCTTTGATTTTACCAGCAGCGTAATGAATGCGCTGACCTTTGGGTTGCTGATCATCGCCATCAGCGGTTTTGCTCAGGGCCAGAATCATTTACTGATTCTGGGAGAGGTGGTTGCATTGCTGATTATTGGCTGGTTCTTCGTACGCCGTCAGCTCTCGCAGCCTTTTCCTCTGCTGCCGGTGGATTTGCTGCGTATTCCCATTTTCAGTCTGTCACTCGGTACCTCGCTGTGTTCCTTCAGCGCGCAAATGCTGGCATTCGTCTCACTGCCCTTCTTCTTGCAAAATACGCTTGGTCTGAATTCGGTGGATACCGGTCTGCTGCTGACACCGTGGCCGCTAGCGACGATGGTGATGGCACCGATTGCAGGAAGACTGGTCGAGCGTTATCACCCCGGAATGCTGGGTGGCATCGGGCTTATCGTCTTTTCATTCGGACTGTTTTCACTCTCCTTACTGCCACCGGAACCTTCACATCTGAATATTATCTGGCGCATGCTGCTGTGTGGCGCGGGATTTGGATTATTCCAGTCGCCGAATAATCACACCATCATTACCTCTGCGCCGCGTAACCGCAGTGGGGGTGCCAGCGGCTTGCTGGGCACCGCACGTCTGTTGGGCCAAACGACGGGCGCGGCAATGGTGGCGCTCATGTTCAACCTGTTCCCCGAGCACGGTACCCATGCGTCGCTGATCCTGGCAGGCACACTGGCTGGAACCGGGGCATTAGTCAGTCTGTTGCGTATGACACAAAAAACCAGCAGCCAAAAAGCCGCTGAAAATCTGAAATCCTGAGAGGTCTCAGAATGCAAAATGCCCGGCAATTGCCGGGCATTTTTATTTAGCGCGTTATTATGCTTACTTCAGATATTCACCGCTGCGCAGCGCTTCAATACGTTTGTCCAGTGGCGGGTGAGACATAAACAGCTCACTGAAAGACTTGGATTTACCATTGATACAAAACGCCATCATGCTGCCTGCTTCCTGCGGTTCATGACTGGTTTTCAGGCGCTGCAACGCCGCGATCATTTTCTCACGACCGACCAGTTTCGCGGAACCGGCATCTGCATGGAACTCACGGTAACGCGAGAACCACATCGTGATAATGCTGGCCAGAATCCCGAACACCAACTCCAGTACTGTAGCTACGGCGAAATAAATCATCGGATTACCGTTACCACTTTCTTCACCATCACGGTTGCCGGACAAGAAACCGGAAGCCACCTGCGCAATCAGACGTGAAATGAAGATCACGAAGGTGTTCACGACACCCTGAATCAGGGTCATGGTGACCATATCGCCGTTGGCAATGTGGCTGATTTCGTGGGCAATAACCGCTTCGGCTTCATCCTGACTCATGCTTTGCAATAAACCGGTACTCACGGCCACCAACGAGGCATCGCGGCGCGCACCGGTTGCGAACGCGTTGATATCCGGCGCATGATAAATCGCGACCTGCGGCATCCCGATACCGGCTTGCTGAGACTGACGGCGTACGGTTTCCACCAGCCAGCGCTCTGTTTCATTACGCGGCTGCTCGATAACTTCACCACCCACCGAGCGCAACGCCATCCATTTAGACATCAGCAGAGAGACGATAGAACCACCGAAACCAAATAGCCCGGCCATGATCATCAGCCCCGGCACGCTGCTGGACTGAATGCCCGTCAGGCTGAGCACCAGCCCGAAGACCAGCATAACTGCCAGGTTAGTCATCAGGAACAACGCTATACGCATCATAAAATTTTCATTTCCTCTTCGTTACTTCATTATTATTTATTGAGTCGAACAACCGGTGAATCTCACACCCGGCTGATACTGATCCTATGGGCTTCTTTTACGGATTCAAGAGTCTGCGCACTACAGCTACCCAAAATCACAATACTTTACATTTTGAAGTATTTTATTTTACATGTAACGTCAGTGTTTTGGACACGACTTTCCGGCAGCCGTTTTCCTTTTGTTTTTGTTCCATAAAAAAAGCGCACCGGAGTGCGCTTCTTCAAAGTAACAACCTGACTGCGAGAATATTATTTTGCCGCGGCCGGGGCCTTGTCACTCAATCCTTTTTCAAGCTTACCGAGGTCGACCGCGATATTGTCGGCTTCATCAAGATAAGGATCCGGTGCCACATAATCTTTCGGCAAATCGTCCAAAGATTTCAGCGGTTTCTTACCTTCACGTTTGAAGCGTTCATTCAGACGGTTCAGACGCAGTGCATCATCCTCTTTATCTTCTTTATCACGCTGGGCGTAATTCAGGGAGGCGACATCACGTTTGTCTTTCAGCGCTTTGTAGCGCGCGATATCTTGCTGGATGTACTGGAACTCAGGATCTTTCGCAATACGCACATCGTGATTTTTCAGCAAATCAGGCAAGAACGGCTTCATGTCGCCAAGCGTGCTGTAAGTCGCTGCGTTGATGCTATCCCACGGAAGTGCGTTATCTTCGAACTTCTCGCCCGTTTCAATCGATTCAATACCGGTTGGCATCAGAATATCCGGGGTAACCCCTTTACGCTGAGTACTGCCACCGTTGATGCGATAGAACTTCTGGATAGTGTATTGCACGGAACCCAGCGCCGGCCATTCAGGGCGCAGCATCTGATCGTAAATACGGTTCAGCGAACGGTACTGCTGAACGGTACCTTTACCGAAAGTAGGTTCACCCACAATCAGCGCACGGCCATAATCCTGCATCGCTGCGGCGAAGATCTCAGATGCAGAAGCACTGAAACGATCGACCAGTACTACCAGCGGCCCTTTGTAGTAGACGACACCATCGGTATCGCTGTCCTGACGGATGCGGCCGTTGTTATCGCGAACCTGCACAACAGGGCCACTTGGGATAAACAGGCCAGACAGAGAAACCGCTTCAGTCAGTGCGCCACCGCCGTTAGTACGGAGATCGATAACCAGGCTGTTAACGTTCTGCTTCGCCATCTTCTGCAACTGGACTTTCACATCATCAGTCAGACCGACGTAGAAGCCAGGAATGTCCATCACGGCAACTTTTTCAGAGCCAACATTTTTGATGGTCATTTTGACTGCACGGTCTTCCAGACGGATTTTTTCGCGAGTCAGCGTGATAACGTGGTTTTTGGCATTTTTGCCCGCTGGCAGGATCTGCAGGCGAACTTTGCTGCCTTTTGGCCCTTTAATCAGCGCGACGACGTCATCAAGACGCCAGCCGATCACATCCACCATAGGTGAAGGTTTGCCAGCCTGAACCTGACCTACGCCGACAATACGATCGCCCACTGCAATGGCTTTGCTTTTGGCCGCCGGGCCGCCTGCAACCATCGAGTTGATGACTGTATAATCGTCGTCACCTTGCAGAACGGCACCAATACCTTCCAGAGACAAGCTCATTTCGGTATTAAACTGCTCGGTACTGCGCGGGGAAAGGTAGTTCGTGTGCGGGTCGATTTCATGCGCAAAGGCGTTCATCACCAGCTGGAATACGTCTTCGCTGTTGCTTTGTGTCAGACGCTTCATCGCGAAATGATAGCGTTTGGACAGCACATCGCGAATCTCCTGATCGTTTTTGCCGGTCAGCTTGAGGTTCAGCTCGTCATATTTGACTTTCGCATCCCACAATTTGTCCAGCTCCGCGCGGTCTTTCGGCCACGGGGACTTGCTGCGATCAAGTTCAATCGTGTCATTGCCAGTGAAATCCATCGGGCGGGCAAGCACTTTCAACGCATAGTCATAGCGTTCAAAGCGACGTTTTTGCGCCAGATTGAATAAAGCGTATGGCGTGGTTAACTGACCGGTTTTCAGTTCCTCACCTAAAGTAGCGCGCTTATTGGTAAATTGCGCCACGTCAGAAGCCATCAATACGTTATGGCCATAATCGAGCATGTTGAGGTAACGGTCGAAGATCTTCGCTGAGAAATCTGCATTAAGGTCAAATTGACGATAATGCGAACGGGTAAAGCGTGCCGTAACACGCTCGCTCACCGTGGCGTCCTGAGGATCCTGTGTCAGGTCAGGGAGTTGCGCGAGAGTGACCGGTGCACTCTCATTCGCTGCAAAGCTGGTATTCACCAGCCCCGCTCCTGCCATTAACAGACCTGCGATAACGCTTAATCTGACAAATTTGTTCATGCCTGAGTTGGCCTCCGTATCAGAACTGCAAGTGTTCTGCGCGCACGATCATCGCCAGACCCGAAGAGAGTTGAACGCGAACACCGTCTTTAGCAATTTCCAAAACGGTAGCATCCATTGCACTCTGTCCTGCTCTGACTTTGATTTCCTGGCCAATTTGCAGTTTTGAAATGTCTGTTACTGGCACATGACGCGGTTCACGTTTTTCCTCACGCGGTGGACGAGGTGTACGTGGTTTGCGATTTTCCTGACCAGCGACAGCAGCGGGCGCATTTTCACGACGCGGCGCAGGTTTTTTAGCGGCCGGACGTGGACGACGTGGCTCAGTAGTTTCACCGGCTTCACGACGCTTAGCCTGCTGTTCTGCACGTTGTGCCTGAACGCGGGCTTTTGCTTCTTCCAACTGTTTACGGGCATGTTCGACGTGCTGCTCTTCAAGAACGCCACATGAATTACCATCAAGGTCAACGCGTTCCGCGCCAACTTTAACGCCGTACAGATAGCGCCAGCTTGAGGTATACAGACGCAGAGCAGAGCGTAACTGAGTTTTGCTCAGATTCTCTTCACCTTGCACGCGCTCGACCAAATCCGCAAAGATACCGATCTTTAATGGGCGTGCTTCGCCTTCGGCGGTAAAACAGAGCGGGAACCGCTCAGCCAAAAAGGCGATGACTTCTTTACTACTGTTCAACTTAGGTTGATTTTCCATGAAATTTCCTGATTACAACGGGTTTGCCAACCGGCGCAGGCATGAACAGGCGCCATTATAATGACGCTATTATTAAATGCCACGTTATCCGACGATCAACTTACGATCAGATTGACATATTTTTCAGCACCGCAGTTTTCAAGATGCTGGCAAAGCCCGCTGACTAGCGCTGTCAGCCCCTGTTCATCGGCTTCATCGAAGCGCTGATAAACGGTGCTATCAATGTCTAATACGCCGATAACTGTTCCTTTCACCGTAATGGGCAGAACAATTTCAGCATTACTCGCTGCGTCACACGCAATGTGGCCCGCAAAGGCATGGACATCGCCCACACGCTGAACGGTATTTTCCGCCACTGCGGTACCGCATACGCCTTTTCCTACCGGAATACGCACGCAGGCAATTTTACCCTGGAATGGACCAAGCACCAGTGAAGCGCCATCCATCAGATAAAAACCCACCCAGTTGACGCCTTCAAGACGTTCAAACAGTAAAGCACTGGTGTTCGACAGAGTGGCAATAAAATTGTTTTCTCCGGCGATCAACGCGTTCAAATCACGTTTTAATTCCGTGTAGAATGCTTCTTTATTCATGTAGTAACCAATAATAACCTAAGGGCACTGAGCCGTTCTGGTGGGCTTAACCCCTCTAAAATAAGCATTAAATGCCCATTTGAACAAGGTTAATCCTGTGTGACATCAAAAAGACTCGCCTACAATAACTGTTTGCCGACCGCATAATACGTTATTTTGTCAAAAAAACCTGGCTGATCTTGGCTTGATGGCCTCGCCTGACCCCCTTGAGGGGATGCGTAATTGTAACAACAGGTATTCTTACTACTCCAGGTACTATGAAAATAAACACAATATCAGCGCAGATCCCGCAAGTTCGCTACCAACGATGTAGCGAATGCGACCATCTGTTTTCGCTGCCGGCACTTAAACGCACACAGACGGCCCACTGCCCGCGCTGCAATGCGAAAGTCGAAAAGGGTCGGGTTTGTTCCCTGCCCCGCCTCATCACCATTGCTATCAGCATTTTACTGCTCATGCCGTTCGCGTATACCGAACCTCTGATCAGCATTCGGCTGCTGGGCACACGCATCGATGCGAGCCTGCTCGAGGGTATCTGGCAGATGTCGCGTCAGGGCGATCCCGTCACCGCAAGTATGGTCGCCTTTTGTACCATTGGCGCGCCGCTGACGCTTGCGCTCTCCATCCTGTATCTGCACTTTGGCAGCAAACTGGGCATGAATCTTAAACCCGTTCTGCTGATGCTCGACCGTTTGAAAGACTGGGTGATGCTCGATATTTATCTGGTGGGCATGGCCGTCGCCAGTATCAAAGTGAAGGAATATGCTGATATCGACGTCGGCCTAGCATTGGCAGCGTATCTGATGATGACGGTGATGGTCACGCTGGCTATGATTAATCTCAACATCGAGCAGCTGTGGGAAGAGTTTTATCCGCAGCGCCAGCCGAAAGGCGTGCCCTCTTCACTGCGGCTGTGTTTATCCTGTAAATTCACCGGTCAGCCCGATGTTCGCGGTCGCTGTCCGCGTTGCCACACGCCGATGCGGGTACGTTACAAACACAGTCTGCAAAAAACCTGGGCCGCCCTGATTGCGGCGATGGTTTTTTTGATCCCGGCGAACATGCTGCCGATTTCCATTATTTATGCCAACGGCCAACAGTTGAAGGACACCATTTTTTCTGGCGTAGTATCGCTCGCCACGTCAGGAAATATACCGATCGCTGCGATTGTCTTTATCGCCAGCGTTCTGGTGCCCTTCACAAAAGTTATCGTGATGCTGACATTACTGCTCAGCATCCATTTCAAAGCGATTCAGGGACTGAAAACGCGCGTACGTTTATTACGGCTGGTAACCTGGATTGGACGCTGGTCTATGCTCGATTTGTTTGTAATTTCATTAATGATGTCGCTGGTAAATCGTGACCAGCTTTTGTCATTCACAATGGGACCGGCGGCCTTTTACTTTGGCTCCGCCGTGATCCTGACCATTCTTGCCGTTGAATGGCTTGATAGCCGCTTGATTTGGGATGCACATGCAACAGGAAACGCCGAATACACCGACTGAAGCACGGATAAAACACAGACGCCGGATTTCACCTTTCTGGCTGCTGCCGTTTATTGCTTTACTGATCGCCGGCTGGCTGATTTACAGCAACTATCAGGAGCGCGGCGCGACGGTGACGATCGATTTCCAGTCTGCAGCTGGGATCGTTGCAGGCCGGACGCCTGTCCGCTATCAGGGAGTCGAAGTCGGGACGGTGGAATCCATCAGCCTGACCAAAGACCTGCGCACCATTCAGGTGAAAGTCAGTATCAAAAGCGATTTGTCTGACGCCCTGCGCGAAGGCACGCAATTCTGGCTGGTCACGCCGAAAGCATCACTTGCCGGAGTTTCCGGGCTTGATGCGCTGGTCGGCGGTAACTACATCGGGATGATGCCAGGGCCCGGCAAAGAAAAAGATCACTTTGTTGCACTTGATACGCAGCCTAAATTCCGGCTCAACACCGGCGAACTGATGATTCATCTTCACGCCAAAGATCTGGGCTCCCTGAGCACCGGTTCACTGGTGTATTACCGAAAAATCCCGGTGGGTAAAGTCTACGATTACGATATTGAAAGCGGCAATAATGGCGTTACCATTGACCTGCTGATCGACAAACGTTTTGCGAATCTGGTCAAGGACAATACCCGCTTCTGGAACGTCTCGGGTTTCAAAGGGGATTTCAGCCTGAGCGGCGCAAAAGTGCAGATGGAAAGTCTGGCAGCGCTGGTCAATGGCGCTATTTCAATGGATTCGCCTAATGATGGTAAACCGGCGAAAGCCGATCAATCCTACGTGCTGTACCCTGATCTGGCGCAGAGCCAGCGCGGTGTGGAAATCGATCTGGACTTACCGAATGGCGACGGCCTCTCCGAAGGCCAGACGCCGCTGATGTATCAGGGATTGCAGGTCGGTACGCTGACCAAAATTACCCTGCAGGCAGACAGCAAAGTCACCGGTAAACTGACCGTCGACCCTTCTGTACTGGATATGATCCGAACCGGCACACGCATTGAAATGAACAGCCCCAAAATCAGCCTCAGCAATGCCAACCTCAGCCAGTTGCTGACCGGCAATACGCTGGAACTTATCCCTGGCGAAGGCGAACCGCAGAAACATTTCGTGGTGCTCGACAGCAACAGCAAGCTGCTTCAGGATCCCGGCACCATCAGGCTCCAGCTGATTGCACCGCAAAGCTACGGCATTGATGCCGGTCAGCCGATTAAACTGTATGGCATCACCGTCGGGCAGGTAATGGATCGTAAACTGACTGACGAAGGTATCGTCTTCAATGCCGCAATCATGCCGGAATACAAAGATCTGCTGCATAAAGACAGTAAGTTTGTAGTCAACAGCCGGGTGGACGTGAAACTGGGTATTGACGGGATGGAGGTGCTCGGTGCCAGCGCTCAGGAATGGGTCGACGGCGGCGTGCGCATTATTCCCGGTACCAAAGGCGCGCCGGGACAAAAATATCCTCTTTACAGTAATGCCGAAAAAGCGGCTGAAGGTATTCAGGGCGAACAACCCGGCGCAACATTGACGCTGACGGCGAAAAGCTTGCCAGACGTGCAAACCGGCTCCGTGGTGCTTTACCGCAAGTTCCAGGTTGGCGAAATTGTTAACGTCCGTCCGAAGGCAAATCTGTTCGAAGTGGATGTCTATATTCAGCCTCAATACCGCAACCTGCTAAGCGATAAGAGTATCTTCTGGGCAGAAGGCGGTGCCAAAGTTCAGCTGAACGGCAGCGGTCTGACGGTTCAGGCCTCGCCGCTGGACCGCGCGTTAAAAGGCGCCATCAGCTTCGATAATCTTGAAGGCGTAACACTTACTAAAGGCGTTAAACGTATTCTGTATGATTCAGAAACGTCTGCACGCGCTGTCGGCAGCCAGATCATTCTCAATACCTACGATGCCAGTAAGCTCTCGCCGGGAATGCCGTTGCGCTATCTCGGCATTACTATCGGGCAGGTGGAGTCTTTGAAGCTGGATCCTCAGCTTAATCAGGTCGCAGCTAAAGCCGTACTCTATCCTGAATATGTAGATAATTTTGCCCGCCGCGGCTCGCGCTTCTCGATTGTTTCACCGGAGATTTCCGCCGGTGGCGTCAGTAATCTGGATACGCTGCTTCAGCCTTACATCAACGTTGAAGCCGGAAAAGGGGCGCCAACGCGTAACTTTGATCTGCAGGAATCGACCATTACAGATTCACGTTACACTGACGGTTTAGGCATTGTGGTTGATGCCGCCGAAGTGGGTTCGCTGCAAATTGGTACGCCAGTGCTGTTCCGCGGTATCGAAGTGGGTACGGTTTCAGGGTTCTATCTCGGCGCAATGGCCGATCGCGTCAACGTCACGTTGAGGATCAGTAAAAAGTATCAGTATCTGGTGCGCGCAAATACCGTCTTCTGGCTGGCTTCAGGGTATGACCTGCAATTCGGGCTGACTGGCGGGATGTTCAAAAGCGGAACGTTCCAGCAATTTATTCGTGGCGGTATCGCCTTCGCGACACCACCGACCACGCCGCTGGCACCGAAAGCAGCCAACGGGAATCACTTCCTGCTTAACCCGGAAGCGCCAAAAGACTGGCAAAACTGGGGCACTGCGATCCCAAGAAACTGATCGTAACACCGCATACAGGCCACCCACGGGTGGCCTGTTCATTTTGGGATGCGGCCGCTGCCGTGGTTCTTGCGTAAATATGTTAGACTCCGGCGCTGGAAAACTTATTCAGTTCTGGAACCGCACCTTTGTCAAAACTCACCACAGCCAGCGCCTTTGCGGAGAAGTTACCCGCCGCCTTTCTCGACGCGACCCGTGCCGTCATGCCTGAAAATCTCAGCATGGAAGATTTTATTGCTGCATGTCAGCGCCCTCTTCGCCCGAGCCTGCGAGTCAATACGCTAAAAATTAGCGTGCCCGCATTTCTCGAATTGGCCGCACGCTATCAGTGGGAATTAGAACCGATACCCTGGTGTGCGGAAGGTTTCTGGATTAACCGCCATGTACTGGATGAGTCACGGTTAGGTAACGCGCTCGCTCATCTGGCTGGGCTGTTTTACATTCAGGAAGCCAGTTCCATGCTGCCGGTGACCGCGCTGTTTGCCAGCGAAACGCAACCGGTTCTGGTCATGGATGTCGCCGCTGCGCCGGGTTCCAAAACCACACAAATCGCTGCGCTGATGAACAATCAGGGCGGCATCGTTGCCAACGAATACTCCGCCAGCCGGGTCAAAGTTTTGCATGCCAACGTCAGCCGCTGCGGCGTCAGCAATACGGCACTCACTCATTTTGATGGTCGGGTATTTGGTGCCGCCCTGCCGGAAACCTTTGATGCTGTCCTGCTCGATGCGCCGTGTTCTGGTGAAGGGGTTATCCGTAAAGACGCCGATGCGATGAGCAACTGGTCGCAAGAAAGCGTTGCGGACATTGCTTCCACCCAACGTGAACTGATCGACAGTGCCTTCCATGCGCTGAAACCGGGCGGCGTGCTGGTGTATTCGACCTGTACACTCAATGCGCAGGAAAACCAGCAGGTTTGCCAATGGTTGCTCGAGACCTATGCTGACGCCGTTGAAGTGGAAACGCTGGAAACCTTATTTGATGGCGCATCAAAAGCCGTCACGCCGGAAGGTTATCTGCATGTTTTCCCGCAGGTCTACGACAGCGAGGGATTCTTTGTCGCGCGTTTTCGTAAAACAGATTCAGTCGCGCGTTTGCCTGCACCTGGTTATAAAGTCGGTCGCTTCCCGTTCTCTCCGATGTCCCGTCAGGATACTGCTGAAATCGTGAGTACTGCTGCACTCTCCGGCCTGCGCTGGCCTGAAAAGCAGTTCACCCTGTGGCAGCGCGATAAAGAAATCTGGCTCTTCCCGGCCGTGCTCGAACCGTTGTTTGGCAAAGTGCGCTTCTCCCGCATCGGTCTGCGTCTGGCAGAACGATTTCCGAAAGGATTCCGTTGGCAGCATGAAGCGGTAATCGCTTTCAGTGCCCCTGATGCAGAAAATCGTTTTGAGATAAGTGATGAACTCGCGCAAAGCTGGTTGCGTGGGGTTGATATCTACCCGGACGCCGCACCGCCAAAAGATGAATGTCTGGTGACGTGGCTCGGTCAACCGCTGGGTTTAGCGAAGCGAATTGGCAGCAGGATCAAAAATAGTTTGCCGCGTGAACTGGTGCGAGACGGCGCGACGCGGCACACAGATTTACAGGCGAATAATTATTTTCATACTGCGTAAAATCCCTGCGCCAGAAGATCTCTCTGCTGGCGCAGAATAATCTCTTTATACTTTTCCAAAAACAGCAAAATACCCCGCCTGCCCACTTTAGTTAATACTCCCGACCGATACCTTAAGGTGAAATGTTGAGAGCTAAAGTCAGGAATGAAATGCCTTCAAAAAATTTTATGCTGCTTATCTTCGATATCGACCTATTTTATCCAGAAAGGTTTATTGAATTATAAGTAGGAATAATCCTAACCTGACATGTATTATTGCCCTCAAGATGACATTGCTAGTGATAT
This sequence comes from Rahnella sp. 1L-D-7-B-C2, assembly GCF_057290995.1. Taxonomy (NCBI): domain Bacteria; kingdom Pseudomonadati; phylum Pseudomonadota; class Gammaproteobacteria; order Enterobacterales; family Yersiniaceae; genus Rahnella; species Rahnella sp. 1L-D-7-B-C2. Next base: position 389,582 of record NZ_JBXAVQ010000002.1, read on the forward strand.
ATCATTTTCATAAATGAATCATAGTGCCTGATGTTGAGTAAAGACCTGCCAGTCGGAGAAGTATCATGTCGGATGAAATGAAACTCGAATCAGCAGATGGCCTGCTATTACAGGAAATGGCCAGTCTGCGGGATATCATCGATAACAATTCTGACTGGATTTGGGAAGTCGATGCACAAGGACGTTACGTATTTTCCTCGAATAAATGCATCGAGTTTCTGGGAGTCCCGCCTGAAGAAGTCATTGGTAAAACCCCGTTTGATTTTATGCCGCCGGACGAAGCTAAGCGCGTTGGCGAGCAGTTTGCAGCGATTGTAGAACGTCGTGCGCCCTTTGGCGGATTACTCAACCGTAACATTCGCCCGGATGGAACGGAGGTTATTCTCGAAACCAGCGGCGTTCCATTATTTGACCCCGACGGTAATTTTCGCGGTTATCGCGGCATCGACCGTAATCTGACCAATCTGGATCAGGCTCCCGGACAACGTCTCTTCCAGCTGGAATCCATCTATTCAAACGCACCGGTTGGCCTGTGTTTCATCGATCTGCACATGCGCTATGTGACGGTAAATGACGCTATGGCGAATATTATTGGTCTGCAACCCTTTGAAGCGATTGGTCGTAAAGTCGGTGTTTTCCTGCCCGGCCTCTCGCCGCTGCTCAATAATGCGCTGGAACTGGCGCAGCGTAACGAACACACACCTGACCGCGAATTCCCGGTACCTGGTAAAAATCAGGTGTTCTTTGTACGCATCAAAGCGGCTTACGACGCGCAAACTCAGCTGAGCGGTCTATCTGTAGCCATGACCGATATCACCAGCCTGAAGCGAATGGAGAAGGCGCTGCGGGAAAGCCAGGAGCATTACCGCAATATGGTCGAGCTGAACCCGCAAATTCCGTGGACAGCGGATTCTCGCGGTATGCTCAGCGACGTCAGTTCGCGTTTTCAGCGCATCACGGGTATGACCCGACAAGATATTCTGGCCGATAAGTGGATCCAGAGTATGCACGTGGAAGACCGCCGTGCCGCCGTGCAGACGTGGGAGCAATGTTTGAAAACCGGCGCACCGCTGGATATCGAAGTGCGTTTTTGCCACGTTGACCGTGGCTGGAACTGGATGCGCATTCGCGCTGCGGCGAGCTATGCGCCGGATGGTTCAATCCAGCGTTGGTATGGCACGGCAGAAGATGTTCATGAGCGAAAATTGCTTGAACTGAAACTGGTAAAAGCCAATCGTCGTCTCGAAATTCAGGCACGCACGGATTCGCTGACCAAGTTACCTAACCGTCGTGAATTCAAAAAAGTGCTGAGCCACGAATATATGCGTGCGAAGCGTAACCGTACGCCGCTGACCGTGGTGATGATCGATATCGATTATTTCAAACATTTCAATGATCACTACGGCCATTTATCGGGCGATGCCTGTCTGCGTCTGGTCGCCCGTACTCTGCGCAGATCGCTCAAACGCAGCACGGACGTGGTCACACGATTTGGCGGTGAAGAGTTCGCCGCTATTCTGCCGGATACCGATTTGAAAGGTGCCTGGATTGTCGCCCAGCACATCATGGAATCCATTGAAACGCTGGGTATCAAGCACAGTTTCAGCGAATTTAACCGCGTAACCATCAGCCAGGGCATCGCCACCTATATGCCCGATCAGGATCCTGGCCTCGAGGATCAGTCAGATATCGTCAGTGCAGCCGATGAGGCGTTGTATTTATCCAAAAATAACGGCAGAAATCAGATTAATGCCATGCCTGTTTCAGTCAGATTCAACCCGCTTTAAAGCTCACCGCAAAGCCGGAACGTCTGCGCGACGCCCCGGCTGTTCATCAGATTGATCCCACTTTCCTCACGCTCATAAAAATCTTATGGCACTTTTTGTGCTGTCGACTATTCTCAAATAAGGCCAGCAAACTGGTCGTACCTGATGTTGTTCAATTTTCTGGTTTATCTGGCAAGGAGTAACCGATGGCAAAATCGAATATTAGAATTGGCAGTTACGAAATTGATGACGCGCAGTTATCCACACCCGAAGCGAAAGGCGGTGATATGGTGCACATTCCGTGCAAATCAGATCCTGATTTATGCATGCAGCTGGATGCATGGGATGACAATACCAGCGTGCCGGCAATTCTGGATGGCCGCCATTCGGTGTTGTACAAGGAGAAGTATGACAAACAGAATGATGAGTGGATCATGAGACTGGAGTGACACAGCATGGCGAACGGGACGTTGTTCGCCATGCCGCTATGCGGTCATTCCCCGGCGGCGACCAGTGAAATACCCCGACCGGCAAAAAAACGCGAAAATTCTTTCACTGATAATGTCACGTCCCTCTGCGATGCAACGTCATGGCCGGAAGGATTATGAAAGGTTACGGACAGCGCATCAGCGCGGGTGACCAGCACCAGATGTCCGCCCTTGTGCGGTGGTGAAGAATTTGGCATGCGGATGGACGGATGTACCGACGCAATGAAAAAGCGATGCTCCTCCAACTCTGCCCCAATCTGTTCAGCATCCATATCCACTCTGACTTGCGCACTCAGCCCTAGCTCCTCCTGAACATACTCGACAAAAGGCGCATAAATCAGGCCTTTGATATTTACACCCTCGCGAACATACGCGCCATACGGCAGGCTTCTCTGCGTAAGATTTAATATCGGCACGACTTTACCTGAGGTAGCTGCCAGTACCATCTTCAGGCAGCACATTCCGCAGACATGATTCGCCCACTCAATGAACTCTTCCTGGGTGGAAGCACCTGACTCTGGCCAAAGCGCAATATCCCTGAGGGTAATGTCTCCGGCAATGATCCCGGCCGCGGAGGCGGGATCCTCCCACTGACTAAAATAAGGGACGCCGGAATGGGCGGAGAACCCGGTTAGATGAGCAGAATGGGCAGACATAACGGTTTCCTGAACGGGAGGCGGTGACATCAGGTGTTTATACGAATATGTAAATACAAAATATCAGCGAACAGCAAGGCGGAAAAATTATCCCAATGACAAAGGTTCAGACCCGGGATTGAGAACGGGCCTGAACGGAAACTTTTAGAATTTCTCCACTAGCTTAAACTTCATCAATAACAGTGGCATAGTTGGTTCAAACATTTCGTACTCTTCGAAGAAACGCTGATGTTCTTTGCGCCAGTAAGTCAGAGTCCGGTCACCCTCGCCTTCTTCGAATGCGTGTTGCTCAGTCACCTGATCAAAAGGTACCTGCTTCACTTCCGTCAGCTGCACGGCGCACACCGGATTGTTGCGGCCATCAACAACGACAAAGATCTCGCCGGCCTCGGGTTCAGGATCGTCGTCGAGGTTAGAACAGGTTGCTGTCTTAGTACCGTCGATAACACGCTTGGCAAGTTCATCCGCTGATGACTCAGTATCACCAAAAGACCAACGTTCTGCTTCCCTGTATTTTAGTGGGATCTGCGGGATCATAATTTATCCTTTCAATTGAGATAGTTCACAGCCATTACCTGTAAACATTAGCACAAAAAAACCCGCCGAAGCGGGTTTCAGACAGAGAAGACACGCACTATTTTGTGCAGTTTTCTGGCATAGCAGGCGGCCACTGTCGTGAACTCCCTGCACCGTACAACACGGAAATACCGCATTCTTTATCGACGCGTGCCAACGGTTTCCCGGTTTTATCGATCATCATAGACATTGCCTGCGTAGAGACTACGGCAACGCCGCTGTCAAAGGGCGACACCGCACTGAAGACCGGTGGAATGATGAAGTTACCCTGCGCATCGACAAAACCATAGTTCTGGTCAGTGCGGGCAAACGCCAAACCGTCGACCGGCAAGCCGAGATCGGTATAGACCACACCTTCAACCGGTTTACCCTGCGCATCAATCCAGGTTTTCCGGCCGTCTTCATGGCTCAGTACCGCGTGGCCATCCGTCATGCGGCTGGCATGCCCCTGAACGGTCAGAACCAGTTTCCCAGTGTTATCCACGTAGCGCGTCGAAGGCACACCCTCGAGTGCGTCATACGATACAGACCATGCGCTGGCAACAGGAAGGGCCCACTGCCCCTCAGGCATTGCAGCAACACGTACACCTTTATCATCAATTAACTCTGCACCCGCCGTGGTTGAACGCAACGCACGGCCCTGTTCGAAGGCCGAACCCTCAGTCTCTGCGACGGGCTGAATCTGCCATTCGCCCTGCGCGTTGAGATAACCTTCCTGCGGTTGGCGTGAAAGTTTCACCCAGTCGCCAAGTGCACTGATGTGGGTCTGCTGTTCGTGCAGCTGAATGTTACCTGCGGCATCCAGCAGCCAGGACTGGCCTGCGGCCGACGTTGCTAAAATCCGGCCATCAGTGAACTGTGTGACAGATAACCCCGCCGTCGGTGAAATGCGTGTTTTGGCATCATTACCGATAATTTCAGCGAGGACGCCGGATTGAGGTTGTTCGGCTACGGCTGGCTGAGTCAGCAACCACAGCGCGGTGTTAATACGCTGCACCTTGGCATATTTCGCTTCGACCAGCATTTTACCCTGATCATCCACAATGCCCCACAAGCCATTGGGCATCTGAACTTCAGCCTGATTATTAGCGTAATCTCCGACGGTTTTATACGCAGGCTGGGAAACTGACTTCTGAGCGTTAGCATCAAAAATCCCCCACAGCGCGCCCTCTGCAGCCGTTTCATGGTAGCGGAACCAGCCGTTACCCGCAGATTGAATTTCAAACACGTTTGGCAGATCATAATGTTTGCCAGCGTGATCCATCGCAGTCAGCTTGCCATCGAGATAATCCAGCGCATAACCTTGAACGAAAGGAGAAATATTATCTTCGGTGAGCGGGATCAGCGTCTTACCCTGTGCATCGACAACGCCCGTTCCATCAGCAGTGACCACAATGAACTGTCCGACATTTTGACTGCTGTCAGCGGATTGAATATCCAGCCATTTTGCTTCCAGCTGAAGCGAACCATCAGGGCGCAGGAAACCGGCTCCGCCCTTGCCTTTATTGGAATCCGGGCGGATTAACGCCAAAGGTAATTGCGCAGAGACGGGCTCAGCACCTGCGTTCAGAGGTTCAATATGGCTGTCGCCCAGGGTAGTGATGCTTTTCTGGCTCAGTAACGCTTTACCCGCGGCATCAACCACATTCAATACTTCGCCCTGATCATTGCGCAGCCACAAATGATGATTAATCACATCCGCACTGGAAATTTGCGCCAGCCATCCGACATTTTGTGTGCCGCCAATCATCCCGCCAGACGGCGCCACAATCGCGTTTACTTCTTTCTGGTCGCCCTTAGTCGTGACCAAAAAATCACCGGTATTCTGCCCCAGAGGTTCGCTGCCCGCAGGCAATGTCAGTGGCTGTTTTCGGCCCGGTACATAAAGCGTAATGGCGTCTTTAACCGATGGATTCAGCACATAATCGCCGGCCACGCGCAATGCGGAAACCTCGACGTCGCTGAACGTGGCGATTACAGCCGCAGAGTTATCAAGCAATTTGATGCCGTCGGTGGTTTTCGCCAGCCAAAATGCGCCGGTCTCTTCGCTGACCGTCAGATACTTTTGCTTATCCTGGGCACCATCGGCACCGATCAGCGTAATGCCGTCGGCATTTTTCGCCAATGCCACGGCTGGATTGCGGGGATCAAGTGTAATAGCGGAATATTGCGGCGGAATGCGCCAGGTGAGATTTTCGTCAGCAATTCCGTAGCCTTTGGTCGCATCAAATGCGATAAACAACCCTTCGGACCCAAAAGGCTCAATGACTTCCATTTTGTCGGTCGCCACGTGGCGGACACCATCCGGCGAGAGTAATACGCTTTTGAAAGTAAGCCGAAGACGTGCAGGCATCCCATCGGTGAGCAGCGCTTCATCAACCAACTCATCAAAAGGTTTACCCGCTTGTTCGCCCTTGCTGTTGACGAGTTGCGGCTTTCCGGCCAGCACAACAGCCGCCAGACCTGACTGCGTAAAAGGCTGAACGCTGTCAAAGGTCGGTTTTATCAGCCAGTTACCCGTCGTATCAATAAAGCCCCATTTACCTTGCTGCTTAGCGGCAGCGACACCGTTGTGATAATCCCCGACGTCATCGAAGACCGGTTTGATCACCAGTTGCCCCTGATTATCTAAAAATCCCCAGCGGTCATCGTTTCCAGCCTCAGAAGGCAGGAGCACGGCAGCGCGCCCTTCATGCACATCACGCAGGCACAGGTTTTGAACCAAAGGCAGCGCATTTCGCGCCTGAGTCTCCGTCTGCGATGATGGCAGCATTGTGGAACAACTGGTCGCGTCAGCCGCCAGCACAGGTGTTGTTAGCGTCAATAAGGCCAGCGCGCTGGTGGTATTCAACGCACCAAATAGTGCGCGTTGCAGCCTTGAAGGTTTACTAACAATCATCAATTGCCTCCGTTACTGCAAGCAGGCGCTTTTGCGGGCCACAGATAAGCACCTTTGGCATCAACAATGACCCGCTGATTACAGCGAACCTGAATTTTTGCCTGAACGGCACCTTCAGCGTTGAGCAGACTGACAACACCCTTTCCACCAGCCCATGCGTGTTTCTCGCTAAAGTCACCTGCCCAGTCAAACTTAGGCAGCACAGCGAAACGGCCCGTTGGATTGATGTAACCGAATAAGTTGCCATAGGTCGATTTCTTCATGGCGGCGGCGAAATTATTATTCATAGCACCGACCTGATCGAAATAGGCGCCAATCAGTTTTTTGCCCTGCTGATCAACAAAGCCAAACAGACCTTTATCGTTTCGCATTGGGACCACACCCGAACTGGCTTTGTCGGCCAGCAAGCTGCCCAGCCCGGCAAAGCGCTGGACTTCGTTACCGTCGTTATCGTAGAGCACTGTTTCACCGGTAGCATCGTCATTCATGGTCAGACGCGTAAGGGAATTTAGCGGCTGCGCTTGTTCAAAACCATCCAGCGGTTCACCGCCGTGATCGTTAATTAGCTTAGTTTGACCGTCACTGGTTGCCCGGCTCCAGTTAAGCGGCGCAATAAAATTAAACGCTGCGGTGTACAACGGCTCAATCTGCCAGTCGCCCTGACTGTTGATCGCGCCAAAGTGCGGGGAGAAATCGAGCATCACCCAGTCCCCTGCAACTGAGCTTGAGGATGACGCAATGCCTTTACTCATTGGCGCACGCCCCGCATCATCGAGCAACGCGACCCCACCTTTAGCAGGCTTAACCAGCCAGTGGTTCTCTCCCACCCTTAGCGGACTGGCGAGTAAGTCAGTGGCCAGAGCCTGACCACTCACAGCGCTGTAAAGCCCGTAATGGCTGGCAACCGCGCCCCGCTCTCCGGGCTGATCGTTATCAGCGAGGGTAAACATACCGTCGCCAACGTACTGAGGTTTGCCACTGCGGTCAGCAGAGGGAGTAATGGCCCAGGAACCGTCGCGGTTAATCACGCCCCATCCTGCATCAGCTTTCGCTAACGCATAACCGTCGGTGAAGGATTCGATTTGTACAAACTGAGGCGCTGCTTTAATTCCTTTACTGGCGATATCCCATAAGCCCCAGCGCCGCGCGTCATTATCGCCTTCCGTGTAATACAGTAAACCGGCAGACAGACGCTGAGCGTTTTGCTCAATATTTGCAGGCACTTCCACTGCATTGCCGTTGCGATCGATTAAACGGCGCGTCTCGGTATTGTTACTGCTATCAACGGCCCAGGTGTAATCGCCGCTGAAAGGAGTAATGTCTGAATAGGTAGGCTGGATAACCCATTTACCTGCCGAATCCACCGCGCCCACTTTTTTGTTTTGAGTACGAATAATGAGCGGAGCCTGAGCGCTCTCACTTTCAACGGATGCACTTTCAATCAAGGCCCACTGAGGGTCTGAGAGCACAGTTCCCTGCGAGGTGAGAATGGCGGGTGGTTTGTTGGTATCGGAAGGTTTCAGTAATGCCCAAGGCAAATTGCGCGATACATCACTGTTATCGGTGGGTAATGCAGGCGCGTCATCAATCATCGCGCTCGCGGCCAGCGGTTGCAGCTGGTAATCCTTCAAGGCTGCAAGCGTAGGATCATTGAGCAACGCTACGCCGTTGTTGTCATAAACCTGTACCACCTGAAGCGTTTTACCTTCGTTTTGCGTCACCCAAAGGCGGTTACCTTGTTGCAGTAATTGCGGCTTGTTGGCTTTAACGGTCACAACCTGATTATCGGCACCGATAATCACCACACCTTTACTGCCCTGCCCGATAACAGCCTTACCCCAGACCAGAATGTTCTCAGACTGATCGGCAGGAATATCTTGCACTTTTTCGAGCTTGCTGTTCAGCAACTGTTTCGAGTTTTCGTTCGTTGTCACCAGCCAACTTCCCGAGGCCAGCGGACGGACGGATTTGTACTGATCTTTACTCAGAGAAACACCCTGATGATCAACAAAAGCCCAGTCATTCTTGTTTTTCACCGCAACAACATCACCGTTAAGCAGTGGTTCGTCGCGGGTCTTGAGAATCATCGGGTCAATGGCCCATTCACCATTTTCGTTGAGATAACCCCAGAATCCGTCGTTGGCAGTATCGCGTTTTTTTGCCGGAATCAGCCCGGACTGCGGTAAATCGAGCGCCATCACATCATCGGGTAATAACACAGAACGATCGGTGGCGGCATTCCACAACGCAGGGGAAACCTGAATCTGCACGCTTGCAAGCGCCTGACCCTGCATAAAACCGTTGGTATCTGGAGAAGCTGCAAATGGCAGAGTTTTGATGACTTGCCCTTTGCGGTTGATCATCGCCAGACGGTTGTCCGTGACCACCAACGCGGTACCCTGTGCATTAAAATCGGTGGCGCGGGTGAAACTCGGCTCAATCGCCCAGTTACCTTTTTTATCGATATAACCGAACTTGTCGCCCTTTTTGACAGCGGCTACGTCATTCACGAATCCGCGCGCTTCACTGAAAGCGGGTTTAATGACCATATGTCCCGTGGTATCGACAAATCCCCACAACGGTTCACGGGTCAACCCTACCTGAACAGGTGAAAGACCCTGCTGGAAGGGTAACTGGCAGTCTTTAGCCGTTTTTGCATTGCCACATGCCCGTAACAGCGCATCATCCGCATGTACCGGCAGGCTAAAAGTCGCATTCAGAATCAACGCTAATGCACTGAAATTTCTGAAGTGTTTGAATGTTTCGGAGCAAATCATCCGATGCCCTTATGACTGAATAAGATTAGAAAGTGTAGCGCACACTCTTTTCATGACCCGCTCAATCAGCGAGTTTGACGGCAAAAAATCCGATAATAATCAATTTCAAGCGTGCACACATGCCAGACCCCATAGGTTGTCAGCTTGCGAAAGAAAAAGCAGCTATTTTATTACTCTGTAACGAATGAATATCCTTAATCACTGGCTTTCACGATATCCCATGAATGTTAACTTCCGGATTATTTTTCTTACCCACCGTTAACAGTCCCTCCACAACACGCTCTGGTGATAAAAATTTAATCATTTTCGTTAACAAGCAAGCGACGACTTATTCACGAATCTTTGAAGGAATCTTATAACTATTGATTAAGGTCATTATTTCGCCACCTTTAGTCTGCTTTTATAAGTTAAAGCACGTTATGTGACTCACATCACTCCCAGCCTCTGCGGCTTCAATCCTGGCAGTGTCCGGTTACAGCGTATTTCAGCTACTTCACTTATCATTGAGGGAAAGTCATGCCAATTGTTCGAGCCAGGTTAAGTCTGTTTGGAGGCGACACTGTCGTCATACGTTGTTCAGAAAAATGTCATATCCATCTGATGTGTGAAAATGACGCTGAGCTAAAGGGGCGTCACACCGGTTTCGGCGACGTCCTCACAGTGAATAATCAAAACACGGCTTATGTCGGCATCCCTTATAAAGGAATCTGGAGTGTCCTCATTGATTCTCAATGTGACTCCCTCGAGCATTCGATTACCTATCTTCCTGCCTGATCTTCTCCTCCCTCTTTAAAAATGCCTTATCTGGCAGGCCACTTTTCGCCTGCCAGATATTCCCAAAACATGATCCAGCCTGTCTACAACACAAATCATTTTTTGGACGACATCGTGGAAAATACTTTAGCCTGTTACATCAGTTACATAGCGGTATTGAATTGAACATTCCAGAAGTTAAATAAACCTTCTCTTACAGGTTAATTAGTGATTGCCAGCCCTCATTGCACATTGCATTCTGTCTGAACTCACTTGCACAGACAGATACTCATAATGACTGATAAAACACTTTGCACTCTCGATGACGTGGTCGATCTCGCGCCGGGGCTGCGTGAAATTCGCCAGCACCTGCATCAACATCCAGAACTTTCCAATGAAGAATCCGCTACTGCGGCATTAGTCGCGGATAAACTGCGTGCTCTGGGTTATCAGGTCACCACCGGCGTGGGCGGACACGGCGTCGTGGGCACGATGAAATCGGGCTCGGGCAGGCGCAGTATTGGCATTCGCGCAGACATGGACGCTCTGCCTATCACTGAACAAACCGGAGTCAGTTATGCCAGCCAGACGCCAGGCAAAATGCATGCCTGCGGTCATGATGGCCACACCTCTATGCTGCTTGGCGCGGCAGAACAACTGGCACGTAGCAAAAACTTTTCTGGCACTGTTCATCTCATTTTTCAGCCCGCAGAGGAAATCGGTTTCAACAGTGGCGCCGAACGTATGCTGGCTGAGAAATTGTTCGATCGCTTCCCCTGCGACGCCGTATACGGCCTGCACAATCATCCGGGGTATCCGGTTGGGAAAATGATGTTCCGCTCTGGGCCATTTATGGCCGCATGCGATACGGTAAATATCACTATTTATGGCAAAGGCGGGCACGCCGCTCGTCCGCATATGGCCGTAGATCCTATTCTGGTCGCCGGAAGTTTAGTGGTCGCCTTGCAATCGATCGTTTCACGCAGCATTGACCCGAATGAGACGGCGGTCGTTACCATCGGCTCATTGCATGCAGGACATGCCTCGAACGTTATTCCTGAGACTGCACGACTGGAGATGAGCGTTCGATCCTTTGATGCGGGGGTGAGGAAAATCCTTGAAGAACGCATTCGCACATTGGTTGAAAATCATGCTGCGGGTTATGGGGCGCGTGCGGAGATCGAATATGTGCCGGGATATCCGGTTCTGGTCAATCACGACAGGGAAACTGCCTTTGCGTGCGAAGTGGCAAAAGAGCTGCTGGGTGAAGAGAACGTTGTGGAGAACTTGCCGCCAATTTCAGGCAGTGAAGACTTCGCCTATTTCCTGCAACAAAAGCCAGGCTGCTTCCTGCGACTGGGGAACGGCGACAGTGCAGCCCTGCACAATCCGGCTTACAACTTTAACGATGAAAGCCTGACATTTGGCGCTGCATACTGGACACGTCTGGTCGAGCTGTATTTAGAGGATTGATCTCCTAACGACAAAATCCAAACCAGCGCAGGCCAAGGTGAAAATGGTTGGCGTGCGCTGCGTTGTAATCAGGACCGATCGAATTTCCGAAGTACGGGCAACTCTTTGAAAACAGTGAATGAATGTACTGCCCTTCATCACCCGTTTGCGGCCATTGCTTCAGGACCGTCAACTGTCGCCCGTCCTTTAACCGGAAACCGGCGATATCCAGCGCTTCAGCCGTAGCATGCTCACTCAGTCGGGCATTAGGTTTGTTATAAATGTTGCGGCAGGCGTAACTGCCAAGGTGGTCGATGCGCACCAGCGGTGAACCCAGCGCTTCATTTGACAGTGGCTTCGCCACCTGCGAAACAAACATTGCGCTGCTTAATGCGAGAGGACAACTCGCCAGATAACTCGAACTCAATGATACATCTCCAAATCCCCGGACCCGCACGGGATCCTTCAGCGGACACGTCCCGCCCATATTCCCGACAGGTGTAAACTGAATTGCACCCGCCGCTTGCGCGCGTTCGAGCGCCTCAAGGCAGGCTTGCGGATTATTATCAAGACGGCGGAGTTTATAACGAGTAATGAAATTCGGAGAATCACTGACAGCTACTGGCGCAAAAGGGTTGTAGGCCGGAGGGACACGCTCAGAAATCCACGGCCCACACAATATAAGAACAATCAAAAGAGCCATCAGGCCAATCCAATATCGCATAACGCTCCTTTTTGAAGCCAATACAACCCATCTTGATTTCTGCTGAATACACCAGAGTTTATCGATAAAAGATAGCGGTTATCCGCACAGTGTAAACCCGCCATCGGCAAAGTTACATCTCAGGAACCAAACTTACTCAGCTTTGACATAACCCTACATTGTGTTTGGTATCTTAGATTCCGAAGACGAAGTTTCTTCTCCTGTGTCCACTATGAACTGTCCTTCATAGTACGTAAGACCCTCGCTTTACCCCTTTCAGCCCGCCCCCGAGCGGGCTTTTTTTTGTCCTGCAATCCAGGGGCAACTGCATGCAGTTATCATTCGACACGTGTAACGTCCGGATGCTTTTGGCTTGCTGATTCATGAAAAATATCACCAAGCCAGCCAGATATTTCATCCTCTGTCAGGTCATCAGGAATGATAATGTCATGCAACCTCGAAAATTTTCTCTCCGACATATCAGCGCGAAACACCTGCCAACCTTCTGGCGTTTGTTTAACTCCAAGGTATCTTCCGAAAACGTTGTAAATCAGCATCGATGCCTCTTGCATGGAGCGGGTAAGATATTTGGTTTTGAAGGGTATAAGACGAAAAAAAGACCGAATACGATTCCTGATTGCGGTGTATATGGATTTTTCTGTTATCTATCATATGGATACATAACAAAAACGCCCATTTTGATGGTTGCAATGCTTACCATTACGCATCTTATAGATCAAACACTTGCCATATATTTCGGTTTGTGTTCGGGAAAAGTTCGGGAGCGCACAGACAACCAATTTCCCATCACCCTCGCAGAAAGAAATCATCCGGGTCATCATGGAATCCGCCAAGTTGCGGCTCATTCCTCTTTATCGACATCAGATACTCCATACCCTGCCTCAGCGACACAGGCTCCTCTATCACAAACCCAAACCAATCGTCATATGCCTGACCCAGCCAGAAGCCGCCACCGTGCTCCTTTAGCCGCTGGAAGAACACGTATGTCCCCGGCTGAATGTGATCGCGAGTCTGCCCGCGCAGTACAACATCAAATCCCAAATCTTTACCGCCCATATCCCACCCCATCACTACTGGTTATGCATACAGTATAATCATGAGATTTATGGTCTGTGAAGGCCTGTGAGCGGATAAAATCTTACTTAGCTGATCTGCAAGGAAAGAAAAACCCGCCGGAGCAGGTTGGTAGTGTTAGGTGTTTACTATACTGGCCGCCAATGAATTCTTGGCTGATGTATTTTCTAATATTTTTCCATATTTCATGAAAGGTAGCTCTATAAACTTAAATGTCAGTGCGCTAATCATCATCATGATGACGAGGACAGCCGATGATATAAGCAGATACCCCACTTGATGTATTGTTGAGAAATTGACATTATGATTCATAATAAACCATCCTATGCCATGCAGTAGGTAAATGGAGTAACTTATTTCCCCAAGTCTTGCTACACCTTTATTTCTCAAAAGATTGAATGAACTACCTTTTGTTATGCATATTACAAAAAATAAGAAGTAAAAAGGAATCATTACTAATTTAATACCTATGGTGCCAGTGCTTATCATCCCTATCAGTAGCAAACATGGAGCCAGATTTAAAATTAGTTTATTTTTAAATGAAAACTTCAATTCTTTTGCTAAAAAACCAACTGCAAATAGAGCTGCATAAGTTGCTGTATCATAGTCATAATGCGGAATGATATAATAAGAAAGAGCAATTAAGCCGATGACAACCGGAAGTCTATTCCCCTCTTTCATAAATAAACTAAGAACTGGAAGGGAGAAGTAAAGTATCCACTCCCAGTGCAATGTCCATGTAATGCCCGCATTGATTAAAAATGATTTCTGATAAGTAGTAATATCAGGTCTATAGTTAAACATTCCACCATCAAACCAATATAATACCTCCCAGAGGTGGCTATCAAATGAAACTTTTAAACCAGACATGTAGAAGGCTATAATTAAACAAGACAGTGAGGATAATGTAAATAGCGGGACTATTCTAAAAAAACGGTTTATAAAAAAAACCTTCCAATCAGTATTGGATGATATTTTATTATAAAACAAATAACCTGAAATAATAAAGAATATACCAACACTGAATGGACCAAGGAATCCATTAACAGTGAATCCACCTATATCCCACGCGCCAAATGTATTGTCTACATAGCTGTAAATGAAATGATGGAAGACTACTCCGATGGCCAAGAAGAAACGCAGACCGTTAAGCTCCTCGTTTCTTTTCATTGGCAGGTCAAGAAAGGCGAACGCTTTGTTATTAAAAACAACAATAACTAAAATTGTACTTAGGATCATCCATATGATGACAGGCAGCGTTGAAAGCATGGTTTTCTGGTCCGTGGGATTAATGACGTTGTTTTTATGTATTTATACTGTAAATTGCCCGTCGGCAGGCTTTCTGCTGCTTATGCCGACGGGAAGTACATTAATCTGTAATTGATGTTACGTCTATACTCCATGATAGCTGAAGGCCATTTAGTCCAGAGACGATCTCGACACCATGCCCGTTGACCTTGTGTGGCATCACATTTAGTGCGGCATCAGTAGTTTTTATCTCGCTAATTTGACTTATTTCAATGCTTCCGCCATCACTAACAACATGAAGTATTTTTGAATCAATACCTTTCGCGACCCCACTCTTTCCTCTTAATGTAATCATTCCAGCACAGTTGGCTGGGATGGTGATGGTTTCACTTTGTGAAAGATTCAGATATACCCTTCCATTTGAGATTTTACGCTCACATTTTGCTGTACTATCTTGAGAATCATACAAATAATTGGTTTGTACTAAACTCCCATCATATTCAATCCTGAGTGCTTCGCGTTTATCAATAAGTCTCACGCAACGCGCAAAGCTCTCATCAGATTTTGCAGCAATGGTTATCCTTGACTGAGTAGTATCTAACACATCACCCTGTTCATCAGGTGGGCTGATACCTACACGATTAAATGACTGCCTGTCACTTACAGATGCTGAATTACCTTTCAATGCAATGCAGAATTTTTCCAATGATTTCCAGTAAGAGTTCTGATGCCCTAGCAAATTTGGATGATTGTAAACTGTTTTGTCAAATAAAGAATCTTCGCCAAATTTATTTATTGCTAAGAACCAATCATATTCAAGATCAATGAGTGGAGAGCCTGTTTCCTCTGCTACTTCTCGGATAAAATCATTTCCACGTAAAAATCTTTCAGATGCTGGAGTCTTGCTGCCATTTTGCATGAAATCACCATATACGATAGATTTAATGGCGGAAGGTATTATTTCCAAAGAGCTAACTGGTGCGGGGGTTTTATCTGGCCAAGCTTGATCTTCATCTTTTTCTAGATACCATTTAACTCTCTTTGAATGCGGGTGCGGTGACGTAACCACAACCGCCTCAGCACCTGCATCCTGAATTTTTTCAATCAACTGTTTCATCTTCCACTTGAAATATGGAGCAGTTTCACCAGCGTTAAAAGATGATGTCATGAAATCATTCATACCATAACAAAGAAGCACCAGGTCTGGCTTAATACCATCAGATATTAATTTATCCCAGTGCTTATCGCATCCCTCAATTACAACTGAACCATTTACAGATCGGTTAACTGTTTTGATTGGATAAATGCCAACTGGATCGTAGTATTTTTTGAAAAATTCAGCGAACTTGAATACTGGTGCTTGCGTGTTAGGGTCAAGCAGAGTTGCGCCATTACCAACAGAGGACCCCATACCTACAATCGTGAATTCAGACTGTTTATTGTCAAGACCATAGCCATAAGCAGAAAGTTTTCTTTGAAATCGTGGTAGGCGTTGTTGTTGCATCGCAGGCGATAATGAATCTTGTCCTGCAGCACGCACTCCCTCGGTGTTTGTATGAGGTGAGTTGGCACTTGCCTTGCTAGAGGCCGCAGCCAGGATGGCTGAAGGTATAGCAAGCCCTAATATTCCTCTTCTTGAAATCGACATTTCTCTCTCTGTATCTGTGCTCCATGTTTGCATATAAGGTATCAAAAATTTCTCCACAACCCGAGAGAAAAACCCATCCCTGGGTCTTGATGATTAATTTATTGAGGTAATTGTTAGCTCCCATGAAACTTGGAGGCTTGCCACGCCAGACGTGACCACCAAATTCATGCCTGATACGCTTATAGGAATTACGTTCAGGGCAGCATCAGTTGTCTTTATTGATGAAGCAGTGGTCTGACTTAACACTGTAGATGTACTGGCAAATAAAACATCTTTGGCATCAACACCAGCTGCCGATCCACTAGCCCCTCGCACTATAAGTTTCCCTACTGAGTTAGCTGGTATTGCGAATGTCTGTGTTGCACCTAAATCCAACACTGATCGTCCAGTTACAGTTGTGGTTTCTGCCTTTGTCGGGCTCGTCCCAATATCTTCATATAGATAGTAAGATTGCGAGATCACACCAGATGCCGTCGCTTTGAAAATCTCCCTTTGGTCTTTTGCTCTTACCAACCTTAACAAGGTATCGGCAGGGTCACCTGCCACTTGTAAGCGTGATGATGTATTCTCTTGTGTCTGACCATTTAAGTCAGCAGGTGAAATACCAACGCGCGCAAATGTTTGTCTTGCTGAAACTGAAGATGTATTTTTTTTCATGGAATCGCAAAACATCTCAAGCGCCTTCCAGTACGACTCTTGATGCCCCAACAGGTTTGGGTGATTATATTGAGTTCCATCGAAAAGAGCATTTTCACCGTATTTCTGTACTGCTTCGAACCAATATTTCTCTAAGTCTATAAGCGGGGAGCCTGTTTCTTCAGCAATTTGTCTAATGAAATCATTTCCCCGCAAAAATCGTGCAGAAGCTGGGTTGTTAACTCCATTATGCAAATAGTCTGCGCTAACAATGGATTGGCTGACCGGCGGTTTTAACTGGGTCTCAGGGTTCACCGGAGCAGCAGCGGCAACTGGCCATGACTGAGCAATTCCTGACGGCATATTCCAGTCCGAGCGAACCGAATGTGGATGAGGTGACGTAACTAAAATAGCATCCGCACCATAGTCCTGAATTTTCTGAATAAGTTGTTTCATCTTCCACTTGAAATATGTAACGGTTTGACCGGCATTAAAAGAAGCCGTGAAAAAATCATTCATTCCGTAGCATAGCAAAACCGCATCAGGTTTTACGCCATCAGCAATTAACGCTGGCCAGTGTGTATCACACCCTGCAGTTATTACGGAGCCATCTACTGATCTATTTACTACGCTTATAGGATATGAACCTGCTGGGTCAAAGTATTTTTTAAAGTATTCCCCAAACTTCATCACCGGCGCTTGAGTTGAGGGCGATGGTAGAGTAGCACCATTCCCTACAGAGCTCCCCATTCCTACAATTGTAAATGAAGATTGTTGCCCATCAACACCATAGCCATAAGCAGAAAGTTTTTTCAAAAACCTTGGCGTTCTTTGTTGCTGCATTGCTACCGCTAATGAAGAATTATTAATCGGCGAAGTCTGATGACCTTCCCCGGATAAAGATTGTTTTGTTGCCCCCACTAGATAAAAAGGTGCAGCAGGTGCAGCAGGTAAAGTACCAACACCCATATATACATCATTCTCATATAACCAAAAATTACCTGCATTGGATGCTGATCCTGCAAGCCACGGTGATAATGAGTTAGATGGGAGATTATAGGCAACTTCAATCATTCTCAGATTTGACTGGTAAGACAAATTATTAACGTCAGACCTCAAAACAGCGTCTCCGACACTTAACCATTTTCCCGATCCGATGCCTCCGGCGCTGATTGGCGTAGAGCCTGATGCGACAGTTTTCGGCAAAGCCCCATCCCAGCGGTAGTACTCACCGGTTGAAGTATCTCGCAATGCTTGATTAGGTAAAGTAATACTCGCACCGGCTTGAAATGAGTCGAGTGTTATATATCCATATGCACTTATAGCTAATTGAGAAAGATGATTCATACCTTCTATCGTGTAACGTTTTACACCAAATCTGTCAGTGTATGTCCATCCCTGAGATGTAGCGAACTCATCAATTTTACCGGCGTTAAATTTAAGGTCTTGCAGTGCTTCTGAAGGAATTGGATTGCTCGTTGGTGTAGTAGCCATATTTTTTCCATTAAAAAAACCAGCTCGATGCTGGACTTGGTAGTTGAATTAATTTTTGCTTATTAGGCGATTACGTAATTGAACATTTCATCACTGTACTCAACTGCGGTGATCGAGGTTGTGCCGCTCGAATTTGGCTTCTTCTCTGTCACCGTCCATTTCGTCGCATCCTGCTCGATCTGTGTTGCAATGATGTAACGTGAGGGGGACTGAACATTCACACCGTTCCAGATGTTGAGAGCTATATTCGGAACGGCAGCAATGAAGCCGAAATTGGTATCAGCACGGGCTGAGGCAAGAACGCGGGAAGTCACATTCCCCTGACTATCGGTCACAACGACATACATATCTCCTGAAAAGTTAATTCGTTCGCTTGTGTCGAACGTATTGCCCACTCTTCCCGTTATGTAACCGTCCTGCTGGTTATCATCGTAGATGTCAGCGATCTGAATCATTTGCCCGACGTTTATCCATTCACCGTCAGCCATGGCTGTAATGGCTGCTGTGATGCGAGAATAGAGTAAGCGCCTCACCTCTTTTATCGCCCTGTCACGAGCCTGATACGCATCCCTGACATAAAGCATTTCGAATTTCTTCGACTTCACTGCTTCGCCTTCTGAGATGGATGAGCCTGAGATTTTGTAGCGAATATAGTCCTGCTTGTTTGTCGTTGGATTTCTGTATTCAACCTCAACACCATCGAAGCCGCCGGGCAGCGTCATGTCATAGCTGAGTGAGTAACCCTCAGTCGTCATGTTTGCCCGATTGAATACTGTGACCGGGTTAGATTTCTTCTCATCTCGACTAAACGACAGAACGCCGTCATCCCAGAACGCCGTGACCGTCGCAGCATCACAAATGGTCTGTACGCGGGAACCTAACGAAATGTCCTCATCATCAAAGGTGTAATCGAAATAGCCCAACCTAACATCAGTCAGTGATGCAGCGATTGAATACAGCTCATAGATGTCTATGCTGGACTCTGGCTGCTTACCCATAACCAGCCAGGTGTGAATTACAGCGTCTGCGAATGAGCGTGAAGGCCTTAACGTATAATCCACACTTTGCGTTGACATGTTGTAGCTGATGGTATGGCGAGTTATGAGAGCGTTGTATTTGCGCTCCCTGCTACCGGTGGCGTTCTCGGTAGCCCGCACGGTAATGCGTACAATGCTGTCAGTTGGGTGAACAACATTACTCCTGACGTTTACCGCGTGAATCTCTTCAACCTTCAACGTGCTTGCGTCGCTGCTGTTGTCAGTACGCTGAAAACTGATGGCATAGCGGCCTGATCCACCAGTCGGCATTATTTTGTCTGTCCGGTAAAAGGTTTCGCTCGATGAGTCATGTGGCGTGGTCTGCCTGTATGTGAATACCTGCGTCGTGCCAGGGATCTGCACGTTATTCTCATCCACTTTCCACAGCGTCATCTTCCAGTTTGTTTCGCTATTCCCGCCCAGTGCTGACTGGGTATGAACCCACAACTGAGATGAATCAACAGGCGAGAAGAACGGACCGACAACCAGCGCTTCATTGTCATTAAGAATGAACTTCGTGGTGTTGATTGTGGCCGTAGTTATAACAGCAGCATTGGAACCGTTGAGGTTGTTAAATATGAAGTTGTAGTAATAAATCGGGCTGACTGTCGCGCCGTTGTTCGTCTCCGAGACCGCGATGAGATTTGCGGACAGCGTGATGTCTTCTGTCTTGTTGCCACTTGCTGTCGGGTAAGTGATATTTATGGTGAAGGTGACCGCATGCGGAAGTGTTAAGCCCATGAAGTAATCGAATGACGACTGCTTCACTATCTTCATAGCAATCTGACCGCCTGAGTAAGTCCCGCTTACCACAGTTGTCGCGGTAGCTGTCTCAGATGGGAAGTCGCTGGATTCGTTCGCGCCAGGCACTTCCTGCCCGTCAACATCATCGAACTCATAGCCTTCATTTACAGTCGGAATGACTTCTCCCGGTTGATAAATCGTGTAACTCGCCCCTGCCATTGACCCGAGGTTAGATTCTGAATAACGGATAGACGAGTAATCATATTTACCGAGCCCGAAATTCATCATCTCCGTTACATACTTCAAGTTGTTCGTGTACTCAAAAAGCGATTCCTGAATCAGGTCTGGGAATGAGCGCACGGTGCCGTAAGTGTCAGGCCTCGCCTCGCCATTCCTGGCAATATTCGTCTGCCCCTTGAGGCTGTTATTCGGTGACGTTTTGGAGTTCCCGCTCGCAGCGCCTGCGTTTGGCTGTGGCATCAATGAGGACAGAATCTTCTGGGTAAACTTGATCGGATTGAAGTGCTCTAACGGGTTCAGCAGGGTGCCAGCCAGACCACCACCTTTAGGTTGGTCGAAGATTCGGATCACATCCCCATCGTTCAGTGGGAAGTTAATGTCATCATCATCTTGCACTTTCACGCCATTGCGGAAAATCTCTAACTCTGCGTGTAAGCCTGCCTCTTTCAACCACGGATAAAACATCTGCCCGGCAGTCAGCTCATGCCGCTCTTTTGGCATCCCCGGAACGCGCTGAATCTCGATAAGAGGCATATATATAGAATTCCACTTTTGAGTAAACTTTTTGAAGGGTACGCAGCTTGTCCAGCCGAACATGACCGTTTTCACCGCGGCTGTGGAACGCCTGACCGTCAAGAACAAGCCCCACGTGCTTCGGGTGCTGGTCTTCATATGCGACGAACATGCATCCGTCTGAAGGCGTTGTGGCCTGCCGCCAGAACACAATCTCGCCGTGGTAACACGTCAGGAATTCGCGGTCTGATTCGTAGTCATCCGTGTGGTGAATATTCACGCCAAGAACGTGCCGGTAATAAAGCGCAATGAGACCCCAGCAGTCCGCCGCGTCAAAGGTGCAGCCGCGGTTCTTCCAAGGCTTGCCATCCATCCGGTCAATGAATTCTTGTTTAAGCATTTTTCAGTCCGGGGAATTCAGTGGTGTTGTATAGGAAGGCGATGTTGTTATTGATTGGGTTCTGCAAGGTCAGAGTGCAAGTCACGTCGTTAGCATCCATAGACACGTCCTTCACGTAGAGCGTCCAAGGCTTCAGTGGTGTATTCATATCAGCTGCATCAAAGCGCTGGTACGTTGCTGAGATTGGCGTTACGCGTGAATACGACCTCCATAACTTCAGTTGCTTCTTAAAGTCCTGAGCAAGCCTTGAGAACTTGATGGTGGAGTTGATCACCGGCGTACTACTCTGCTGGCTTTCCGAAATCTCCATGCGGCAAGGTGTGTAAACCTGACCTGCGAAAGTCTTCGGGTAAACCTGCATGTTTACTAGCCGCACATACCCAAATGTCGAGTGATAAAAGGTGATCGTCTCGTAAAGAATCCGGTTTGGCCGCTGACTTTTGTAATCTCTAAATGTTGGCATTATGGCGACTCCGGCAAATCTCGACTCACCACCTCATCGAGCCATGACCACCATACCGGCGGTAATTCAACGATTATGTCGCTGTAGTCGTCGTCTGAGTTGATGACACCCCGAGTGATTACTGTCGCACTCCAGGTGATTACGCCGTTGTTATCGCTCGTCTGTTTCGGATAACCGTCTGCAGTGAAGTGAAGCTCCTGAACCTGAACGCCTGACCCGCCCAAGTTAATCGGCATAGAGAACCACTGATTGCCGTTATCGAGATACTTAGGACTTCGCAACCACTGCTCAAACGCTCTGTCTTCACCGCGCTGAAATAGCCAAGTTAGCGTCCACGTGGTCTTGAGGTCATCGGTAAGCTTCTGGTAAATCGGAGCGCCCACTGCAGGCTGGTCAGTACGGAAACCAACGTCACTACTTCTGTTCTTATTGGCTTTCTGAGCGAGAGGGAGCCAGTCTGGGTATGGTATTGCCATTTTTGCTCCATAAAAAAACCCCGCCGGAGCGAGGTTAATGGGAAAGGTAAGGTTTCGTGGGGTTATTAAATCTTCCCGGTGACTTTATAAATTAGAAACTGTGCTTTGGAAATAAAGCCAGATTCGATCTTCTTTCCTGCTGAAGCAATGATGACTTCAGAGCTTGAAATCTGATTACCATCAATACTAACAGCCTCCAGAGAGCTCCATGAATCACTGAAGTTATCGAACTCACATTTCGATAAACCTTTTAGTGATACGCCCATGGGATTACTGGCTTCAAAATCAACAAATATTTCGCCATTCCTGATTGTCAGCAATCCTTTTGAAACCGCATTGCTCATGGCATCAGAATGCATACTCCTTACCTTTTCTTCTACTTCTCCGCTTGTTAATATCTTTAGATTAGCAATTGCAGAAGTCATTTTGTAAGTGCTTGGAGACTTCATATTATCTTTAGTGATATCACTGCAAAGACTGACCATTGCAGCCCTATTAGCATCATCAGAAGAAACCAATAGCACTGAAGCCAACAACACGACGATTATTGCACCAGCCCCTATAACTATCCCTTTCTTCTTCATATCCATAGCCCCACAAGTAACAGTTAGTTTCATGTTAGCAGAGGGACAGTGCAAGGCAACGCAAAACCCTCCGGAGAGGGTTAGGCATTAGCTCTACGTGTAGCTGAGGTATTTCGCGTTAATGCGTTCGATATTGGTCCGCCATTATCCAAGTCAGCAACAATGACATCGACGGTCACGCCGCCTGCTCCATCACTGGTCACCTGCTGGTCTATGTAAGAACCGTTGGTGTTAGTGATGTTCACATTCACGTTGATTCCTGAACCGCTTACACCGCTACCTGACTGCATGTCTTTGTTGCTGATGACGCTGCCGTTGTCGCCGGGGATCATGTACTGGCGGCCTGATGAAGACTGGTAGATTTCAGGCATACCGCCCTCTCCCACCTGATACATCGAGCCAGCAGAAACCGGACCGCCATTCTTACGCTTCCCGGCAATGCTTGAACTCAATGCCATGGCCGCGATTACAGCACCGATACCGATAGCCGCCGCACCGCCGAATGAACCGATAGAAGCCACGATGGCTGCTGGAGTCCATGCTACTGTCGTTGCCGTAGCTGCTGACACACTGGCTGCTGTCGTTGTCGCTGTACCAGCAACCGCCGCCGATGTTGTGGCTGCTGTCGCTGCTACCTGAGCTGTCTGTCCCATGATGGCAGACTTGACCCATTCGACGCCCATCTTCACGAAGCTTCCTACCAACTCGTTTAGGATGGTGTTGCTGATAGAGCTGATAGCACTTTGCAGGTCAGTTGTGCCAGATATTAGGCCGGTAATTGAACTCGTCACAGAACCGCCAAGTGCGTCAACAGTGTCGGCTATTAACTGATTGGTTTGGCTTTGAGCGGCGAACATCTGCCACTGAGCGGCAATGCGCTGTTGCTCATATTGAATGTTAGCGGCATTGCGTAGGGCGATACCCTGCTGCTCAGTGATGGTTTTGTTTGCTTCAAACTGCTGAATGAGCGCTAATTTCTTGGCGTTTTCATTTGCCAATTGCTGAACGGGGTCGACAGTGCCAGCGGCCTCTTGCTGAGGCGTTACAACCTGATTAGCCCGGATTTGCGCTAATTGGGTTGCGTGTTCCTGTTCCAGCTGTGCTGACTGATGATTGTATTGCTGCTGACTTATCAGCAGGTTGCCTTGTGCGTCCTTGGCTGTTTTGAGAGCCTCGAGCTGACTTTTTTTGTCTGAGTATGTCTTGTTTTCCTGTATCTCAGGTATCAATGACTGAGCTTTTAAGGCTGCCCCGACATCCCAAGCAGCAGCAGCGTATTTCCGAGCTAGGTCTATCTGTGCCTGAGTTGCGCCCTTTCCTAGGGATTGCTCAGCTCTGAGCATGGCCTGCGTCCGTGATAGCTCCTGCGTAGAGCCAGCGGCCATTTCTGACTGCTGTTTCAGGTTAGCAAGTTTCTGAGCGACGCTTTCAGCCTGATTTTCCGCCCTCTTTCCCTCAGCGTTAGATTCTTTTGTGGCCTTGGTTGCGGCTTGCTCTGCTTTT
The DNA here is from genome assembly GCF_057290995.1 of Rahnella sp. 1L-D-7-B-C2. NCBI lineage: Bacteria > Pseudomonadati > Pseudomonadota > Gammaproteobacteria > Enterobacterales > Yersiniaceae > Rahnella > Rahnella sp. 1L-D-7-B-C2. The sequence goes on from NZ_JBXAVQ010000002.1 coordinate 413,733, forward strand.
TGGCGGTCATATATAACACCCGCCGCATCCCCGGCAGCATTGACCTGATTTATATTCCCACCAGCCTTTGAGGCTTTATTTCTTGCCTCGGTAACAGCTCGCAATCTCTTATCTGTAATTGCCAGCAAATCAGCTTCTTCATTCAGGCCATCAACATACTCTTGTACTTTTGCGTTACCAGGAAGAATCAGAGATTTAGCATTAAATTTATCTTTAGCTTTTGCAGCGAGATTCAAGGCATCGCCAAGTTGACCAATCAGGCTGGCTGCTACACCCGCCTCATGACCATCTCGCTTGAGAAGGTCAATGCCCTGAGCGAACGTACCATTGGCCTGTGCCTGCAGGATGCCGGTTTTACTGATAGTCTGGCTGAGCTTGTTGCGTTCTCTTTCCACCTGAGCAGTAAGCTGAATCTGTTCGCTTTGAAGCGTGTTGAGATTGTCGACTGCGGAAGCATAGAGCAGATCGCCCTGACTCATTCCAGCAACGGCTTTCTTGGCCTCATCGAGCCGAGCATTTAGCCCAGCAAGCGTAGCCTCGTTATTGCTGAGATCTCCATTCTGTACAGCAATGGATTTATTGGCCTTATCGATTTCTGCCGCCAGTTGAATCTGGCTCATTTCCTTCATTTTGCCTATCAGACCATCAAGCTTGTCGGCAAAGTCGATGCTTTCCTGCTTGGCTTGCTGAGCTTTTTGGAAGAAGTAGAAGATGGCCGCGCCCGCAATAACCGCCGCACCTGCCGGACCACCAATTAACGCCAAAGCACCTCTAGCCAGACCGCCAACGGTTGTTGTTGCTGCTGCAGCGGCTGCCGATGCAGTTCTGGTGGCTGCTGCCTGTGCAATTTGAGCTTCTGTAAATGCCGCTGAGCGCTGAATGGCGATCGACTTAACAGCATTAAGATTTTCTAACGCGAATGCCTCAGCCGCTGAACCTTTAGCGACGTTGTATTCAGCCTGAGCAAGTGCCAGGGAGGACAGCGCAGCCTCTTTGTCTAACATTGCTTTACGGGCGGTTACTGTTGCAGCTACCTGAGCAGCAGCAGCGGCTTGTGACGTGGCAGCCGCCTGTGCTCTGGCCGCCAGTGCATCACTGACTCGCGCACTAGTTGCAGCCACTAATGCACCAACAAACCTGCCGCCCATTATCACGGCAAATGCCCCGATTACGTTCGCTACCGTGCTCAAGTTCTCACTGAGAGTGATGACACCCCGGTTAAATACGTTAAGCGTGGTGTTAACGCTAGAAGCCTCACCCACAAATTTTGTGATGTTGTTAGTGGCAACAGTGAATGACTGCCCCATTGTCAACGTGGTGTTAGAAAACTCTTTCGCTATTGCATCGCCCTGCTTCAGAAGCCCGTTCACCACTACGTCAGTGGTTAGCTTGCCCTGCGCCGCCATGCCTCTGAGCTGACCGATTGTTACACCCAACGAGTCAGCCAGAGCTACAGCCAATCGACTGCCGTTTTCAGAGATTGAGTTGAACTCTTCGCCACGCAGTACGCCTGATGCTAATGCCTGAGAAAGCTGAGTCATCGTGGAGCTAGCTTCTTCAGCAGTCGCACCTGATACAGCAAGACCTTTGTTTATGGTCTCGGTCAGCTTTACCAAATCTGCGGTAGAGGTTCCTGCGCTTCTTGTTGCTCTCTCTAATCGGCCATAAAGCGTTGCAGTGGCTTCAAGGCTTGAACGGGTGTCTTGGGAAACATCGAAAACACGCTGAGTGACGGTTGCTAAGTCCTCATTGGCTCTTACTGAGTTGACGAGTTTGTTGCTGACAGTTACCCATGCATTCGCATATTCGGTTACCTGCTGAACAGAGAGCGCGGCGGCTAAACCCTTCGCGACATTGGTCAGGCTGGACATTGTTCGCCCGACAGTGGCAAGTGATCGCTCAGTGCGATTAACACTAGCCTCTACCCTGCCTAAGCTACCACTCATGCCATTAAGGGCTGCATCTACCTCCCTGCGGCCAGCCAGCAGTCGCGCAGTGTCCAAATCAACTTCATATACGATGCTACCTGCGTTAACTGAGCCTGCCATAGTTTCTCCGGTCAATAAAAAACCCGCCGGAGCGGGTTGGTTTGAAATCGTTTTCTTTAGGCGGCTTTCGCTAGCCTGCGAGCTCTTCTGGCGAAGAATGCATCTGACTCAGAATCATACTCCTGCCGGGTATAGCCCTTCTGGTCTGGGTATTTAGCGGCCAGCATAAGAGTGAATTCCGTCATCGTGAGGGATTCTGCTTCTTCACGCGGCATATTGAAGTGAATTCGCGCAGCGCTTATGTACTCGAAAGCATTGAATGCTGTGGTTGCCTGATTGGTTTCGTTCTTTTGAAGTTGCCTAATCTTGGCCTTTCCTATGACGCCGTGTGTAATCAGCGACTGAGCGATCAGTATCATGTCGATTGGATTCATCAGGCCTTTGCGATAGACGAATGCCCACTTCCCTGACTTGCCAGGAATAATCTCGCCAACCAGCGGCGCTGCATCCTTATCGCAGCAAGCAGTGATAACCGCGATGGCAGCCATGATTGCTGGTTTGGATAATTGGTGGCTATTGGCGTACCGATACAGCCAAGCAGGTATGGATCCATACGCCTCCATGGCGCGCTGGTAGAGTGGTGTCACTTCATCATTATGCAAATCATAGAAGGCGCGAACTATTTCCTCCGGGCTCCCGATACCGATCATTGCTGAGAATGAAGGACGGAGAAAATAATCTTCATCTCCCAAAGTAATAAGGCACTCGCCAATCTCTTTTACTGGTGTCATTTCGACTCCCTATAAGCAAAAGCAAGGGCAGACTCGCTGCCCTTTGGTTTGATTACACGGTCACTGTGACGGTGTGTGTCGCGGTAAAGTTACCGTCGATAGATTTCACCGTAATTACTGCTGTACCCGCCGTGGCACCAGACGGCGCAGACACGGTCACGGTATTGCCAGCAAAGGCAGCCGTGGCACGAGCAGGAACGGAAGACGTGACTGTGAACAACTTATTGTCCGCATCAGCCGGGTTAATGGTTACTGCAAACGTAGTGCTGGCACCGGGAGCAATGCTGCTGGTGGTTGGTAATACCGTAACGCTCGTCACAGGGATTTCGCCATCAGCTTCGATGATCTGGAAGGTGCTACCAGCGTTAATCTTCAGCTCCATGCTGTAGGTCACGATTTCTTTAACGCCACCGCCATCGCTCAGGCCAGAAATAACCATGTAACCGATATGGTAATAATCGCCCCAGTGGAATCGCATCCAGACCGTAGGCTGTCGGCGCGCACGGACTTCATCAACAACGTATTTAACGGCTTGCTGAATGCCGAATTCGTCGCTGCGGTCGTTAATACGCACCTCTCCCTCGATAGAGTAGGTTGGGTCAAGGTTGGAAATCAGATTAGATGTAAACCCGCCATCATCAGCGTCTGATGTCAATGACTCCGGACTCAAATCCCAAGATGCCGAAGTCGGAAGCCCTACGAGTTTCCAGTCACCCTCTGCGGGTACTTGGTCAGGACATCCGTAAGCCAATTCCAACGTCTTGGCGCGGCCAATCAACTGACCATTTTGTGTGGCGCAGCCTTGCATAGTTTCTTACCTCTTTTCTGATAATAAAAAGGCCGCACATGGCGACCTTGTTTGATTTAATTCCTATCACCCACCAAAAAGGCAAGCAAACTGCAAGCGGTAGACAAGCCTACCCTCAGTAGTTAAAACAGGGGGTGGAATGCCGCCAAAGTTTTCAATTTGACCTATACAACCATTAGGCGTTGGGTCTGATTGCACCTTAGAGATGATCTCCTGCACAGCATCGTCAGCGGCCTGATTACCGTTCTTGGCACCAATCACATCGACAAGAATAAGATACTCGGCACTTAAATATTTACTGATATTCGAACCGCCATTTGACCTGAAAACCATGAACTTATCGTTGAGATTTCCAGTGTCGTTCCAGACAAACTTCTGAACCTTGAAGCCCGTCGTCAGGCCAGCATCCACGAAGTAATCACGCACCCTGTCAGCCATTGAAGGCGTCATAACGACATCTCCTGAGCTACTGTTTTATCGATAAGGCTTTGGGTGTCCTCAAAGCCTTTGGTGAGGAACTCTTTCTCAGCTGTAGGGCGCCTGAAGTTCTGCACGTTAGCCGGGTCGTGAACGTAAGCAGCGTAATTTGCCGTATAACCGACGCGGCCAGTGAAGCGGGTGCCGTTTACAACGATTTCGCGGAACTGGCTGTTGAGCAGGTAAGAGGTATCAATGGGGGTATACAGAGCGGATTGTGATGATCCGATAATCATTGCGCTTTGCAGTGCTCTGACTATTTTCTTGCCCTGAATGTTATTCAGGATGGCATCCATGTTTCGCTGAGCCTGCTTAACGCCTTTAACTTTCACGCCCATATCAGACTCCGGTAATTATCGCAAAATCATCTGCCACGCGGTCGAAGGTGTCGGCGTAGCGAGTGACCTGCCTGACCTCATCAGCATTGGCTGCAAGCGGGTCAGCCTCGGTAGATGCACCAATAAGGATGTAGTCACCAGAAGCAGCGCTGGAATACTCCGTCCATATGGTATTCTTCACCACGATTTCAGCGCCCAAGCTTGCTAGACGCTTACTCAGGCCACCTTCGTAATCGCAAAGAATTGCCACCGGCGCAGCAAAGCCGAGCGAGTCACCACCATCACTGATTCCGAGATTCTTCCAGAGCGTCGCGGTAGCGGTATAACTCCAACTTGCGGCTGCTGACATTGATCACCTCTCAGGATAAGTAGTCTTCATACTGGTCAGGGCATCCCGGACAGTCTGGACACTTCTCACAATCCGGCTGCTCTTCTTTGTCTTCTTCTTTCGGTTCAGACATTAGCAGCCCCCAACAACGTCAAAAAAGCCAACCGACGAGCCGACATCAATCGGCAGCGATCCGGTACAACCTGCGATATCGAGTGCCGCCAACGTGTCTCGCATTGTTTTCACATCGCCCGTGTAATCGAATGACCGCGACGCCCCTGAAGGCGCTGACTGTGACTTAATGCGTTGGCTGTATGCAGTGATCGCCATGAGAGTGACGGCGTACATCTGAATCAGCATCATGTCGCATTCATCATAGCCAGCCGCCTCCAGGCACAGACTTATGCTTTCCAATTTGCAAAGGTAAGCGTCAATCATGAAATCCGGAATGGTGTAACCAAGCGCAGACAACTGCTGTTTAACCTGCGCGGCTGTTATCTGCGCCATGATTACTTATCCTTTTTGGTTGCTGCCGCCAGCGCCGCTTCTGCTTCTTCTGCTCGCTTGGTTACCTCAGCGATCGCTTCGGCATGTGCCGCTTCTGCTTCTTCTGCCGCTTTGGTCAGGGCATCAATCTGATCCTGCAAAGCCTTGGCATTAGATGAGAGAGGAGCAGAAGGTGTTGCCACCTCAAACACCAGCTTCTCGCCTTTCTTCTCGGTGGACTTCTCAGCTTTGCCGCTGGCGATCCACTTCTCGGCTACAGCATCATCAACGTCATAGACCTGACCAGCCTCCAACATCTGGAAGCTGGCACCGGCAAACAGGTTCTTAACCAGAATTTTTACAAGTGCCATGATTGCTCCTTAAGAGGCGTGAATTACGGAGAATTTGCTGTTGATGTCCTGCTTCACCATAAGGCCCATTGCACCCCAGGTGCGCCAAATGTAGTCGCTGTTGTAGAACGGACGCGGGTCTGCGACGGTGCCGATTGCCTGGCCTACGATTGGAGCAATAACGCCAGCAGTCAGTGGAACGATCAGGATTTCGTTACCGGACAACTGCGCATCTTCTTTGATGGCGGCGATACCGGACAGCTTCATGATCTCTTCGAGCACGGTGCGGGTTGCGTTAACGTCAAAGTAACGCTCAAGGTTCGACATGATTTCAGCTGACACATACCACGTCTGCGGCGCGTATTGGTTGTTGGCAATGCGCATGGTGTCACGCAACGCGATGGCGTTAGTGCGCAGCGCAATCGGATCGGTGCTAGTTGCGAAGTTGAAGGTCAATGTTACCTGCGCAACTCGCTCATCAGCCTTCAGGCCTTTCCATGTTAGCCCGTCGAACACTACAAAGCCGCCAGCAGAATCGCGGAAGCCGTTGAACATGTAGTCAACGTACTTGCGCTGAACATCCTCAACCGAGCCACGCTGAGAATCAGCCTGAGACTGTAATGCTGAAGGGCTGTTGAAAATTGGGTCACGCCAGTTGAACTTAAAACCAGAGTCATGAACAGGAACCATGGTGCCATCGAAGGTGTAGGACTTGGCGTCCAGCGCCGCACCAATCTGGCCTGACATTGATGTGTGCGCCCAGCCGCGACCACCAGTTCGGGCATAATCGTAACGAGACTGCTCAATGCGCACTGAGCGAGAAAGAGGCATCAGGTCATTCAGTAGCGTGAACTGCGTAGTCGGTTCGAATTGAGCCAGCACAGTTGTATCAAATGCGCGATATAGGCGACGAATATCGTCTACTGCGTTTACTGCATCGAGGCGACCACCATCCTCACGAATGCCACGGACGCGACCAATGAAGTCAGCAGCAGCTTGAGCGCCTTCTTGGCGAGCAGTCTGCAATTCAGCGAACTGAGACTGGTTTACTTCGAGATTGCCGGACGATTCGCCCAGCTTTTTTGAGAATACGAACATTTAGCCGCTCCTTACTTGAACACGACGCGAATCAGATCACCAGCCACCGCAGTGACGGACTTATCTTCTTCGATATAAGCGAATACAGCGGCATCAGCCACAACGGCAGTAATGCGACCAGCTGCCACTGCAACTGGCTGGCCTTTAACGTAGGTGCCTGCTGCTGCACGAACGTTCAGGAACATACCTGGCAATGGCTGGATGCCTACGACCAATTCATTCACGGCAATGGCGTCATCGACACCTAAGCAGCGCAGATAATCCATATTTGCCACGTAGAGAATGCTTGCTTCAGCACCTGCAGCCGATGCGGTGAACTTGGCAGCAACGAATGTGCCGATAGTGCCAGGCATTGTTGACGCTGCTGCGCCGCCTTCACGATTTAGCAGTGGGTTTGGGAATACACCGCCCGCGTGAATTACGTGCTTTCCATCTTTAGCCATTATTTACTCCGGCATTTCGCTGACTGATTGAGATGAGTTGGCTTGACGGAATAAACCATTCAGGCCGGTGGATGTGGAGCATTGAGCAAACAGCTCATTCAGTGGTTCGCCGTCCAGAGCATTGACCGCAATATCAGTCATGCCGAACTTGGCTTTGACTGCTGCACGCTTCTCGCCTTTCTCTTTGTCAGAGTTGGCTGTAAGGCCGGTTTCGATGCTGTTCAGCTTTTCAGCGAAAGGCGCGAACCAAGCCGGAGCCTGTTCGCTGTTATTCGCTTTGTCTTTAGCAGCAAGGTCAGCAGCCTCTTTGTCGTCTTTTTCTTTTTTCAGACGGGCAGCCTTTTGCTCAGGGGTTTCGGTCTTGGTTGCTGCTTCCTCTGCATTCATTTGATTGAATGCATCGAAAAGCTCTGCGTCGGTCTTGCCTTCAGTCGGCTTACCTTTCGCTTTCAGTGCGTTAACGATCATGTCTTTCATCGGGTTTTCAGCTCCGTTGGTTTTAATTTCGTACTCAGTAGGTTTGCGCACGACTTCTTGAGGTTCGCCGACGAAAACGGCCTTGCCGTCGTCATCGATGAGGTACTTCTGTTTGAAATACTTGGTGTCATTTCGGTAGATGAATGAGTCAGGCCAGATGGTGTCAGGCCATACCCAATCGTCATCACTCCGGCCTTCGCGAAGCTTGTCGCCAATAGCGCGGCTGATATCGTCAAAGGAGTAGTTGGAGGCGTTGGTGAAGAAGAATTTGGTTTTGTTCAGCAGGCCTTGCTGAGTGCAGTTCGAGGCCGAGGTTAAATCCACATTCTCGACTTCCACTTCCTGAGTGGTGTTGTCAGCATTTACGAAGATGCCCACACCATCATCAGGAGTTGCCGCGCCGGGTTCGTCCAGCAGGATGGCAACGTGGTCGAACTGCATGTTGCGAGCTACCCACGTATGAGACTTACCCTTAGACTTACCGCTGTTTTGTTCGCGCTTCAGCAGGAGGCCTGTTGATACATGGATGGGCTCGGCGCTGGTGTTGGTAGACAATCCTTCAATGCGCTCAAGAACCCGCTTACCGCCTTCAGTAGCAGAGGCGAATCGCTTGTTGATTTTCATGTCCATCACGACACGATCACCATCTTTCCGCACATTCTCTGCCCATGCGCCTACGTGAAACTGATTCACTGCTCGCGGGTTGTTAGCGCTGACGTAATCGCCGCCGATCTTCGGATGCCCGAGAGGCATCTGATTGCCTTCGAGCGTTTTAAAGCTCTTGTTAATTTCCTCAGCCGGATACAAGCCGCCGTTCATAACCACGTCATCAACGACAGGCACGACGCCGCGGATGACGATATGCTCGTCACCGTCGATGGTTTCAGTTGAGATGTTGGCGGAATTGATGGCGAGGGACTTAACGTGGATGCTGGATAGCTTCACGCTGTATCCTCTTTGGTGGATTTCAGGCAATAAAAAAGGCCGACCAAGCGACCTCGTGGTTATTCTGCTTTCTGCCAGTCTTTGCGCTCCTCCTCCAACCGTTCTGACAAGCCTTGGTTGACTATTTTTCCCTTATCATCCAGCAGGCAGGGCACATTCCCGCAATAACAGTGATATTTATTGCCATTCTCTGCATAGAACGCCTCAACCTCTTCGGTCGTGTACGTCCTGCCATGTCTCGATGCGTGCCATGATCGAGTTGTTGGTTTTAGTGCTGATAGCCACAGAATTGCAGTATTTAGGCCTAATCGCTCTTTCGCCCAGTCCGTTTCCAACCATTGAGCTTTGCGCAGTGCACCTACCTGTTCAGTCTGAGCGATGTTCTTCGCATCTGACATCGATACATCGAGCCTTTTGCTGATGAGTCTGGCTGTTTCTTTGGGATTAACACCGCGCCCAATAGCATCAGAAATCACGTTTGCGAGGTCGGCGCGAGTCTTGTCGCTTATGCCTACCCAATCGCTGTAAGTGCTCACGTAGGCTGCTGCTATCTGGTTCTGATATGCCGGCGATGAAAGCAATGCGCTTAACGTGGTCTGTGATGCGTACACTGGCGATTGCACAGAGAGATTAGTGAATGCGTTCAGGGTCCCGCGTTGGTACTCGTCAGAGACGTATGCAAACGCCCACAGGTTTTGAGAGCCACCTTCGAGCAGGTAGTCATCCAGAATCACCTGTACTCGCTCTAACAGGTCGGCAAGTTGCTGCGCCGTCATGTCGTAGATATAAGTTGCAGCGTTCACCTGATAGATGACATCGCCATGCACTGCGAATGATGCCTGGGCGTTACCCTCCCTCTCTCTGCCGGTTAGCCTGGCATCAAGCAGTTGCTTCAGGTCAGTCTTGATGCCGAGATACCTTTCTTCGATATCCCGGTACATCTTGTTTACCGCTCGGTATGACTGAGTAGGGTCGGCTTTATTGCGCGGTACGATTGGTGTCCCGATTCGGGTCGCTGTTGTCGTCATCTCCATTCAGCGGATCCTTACCGGTTAGTTTTGCGTTAGGGTTTGGCTCTGCCGGATCCTTGATGGGTTCAAGCTCGCCGGCGGCGCGAATTTCGTTAACTTCAACCGCGGGTGTTCCGTATGCCTGCTGAGTTTTGTAGGCGATATCGGCCAACTTGCCCATGTTGTCGAGCTTCTCACTGTCGCCCGGAGCGAGTAAATCCGACCAATCGACGGTGACTTCTCCCGTTTTTGGCTGAGGAATTACCCCCAGATCGCTCCATCTCTGAACGACAGTAGTTATGATGTAAGAGAGCCAACTGCTTCTTCGGGAGTTGCATCGCGCCGCCCAAGCTTTCTTGTCTTCTGTTGAAGCAAGGTTGCCCGTTTGCTTGCCGAATAGAATGTTGAATGGGCAGCGGATAGTTGCAGCGTAGCTGTTGGCTGACACAGTCCATGATGGAGTTGGGTCAGCAGCGGCCACTGATAGAACTGAAGCCTGCCCTGCCTGCATAACCAGAGAAGAATCTGAACCACGATTGAGGCGAGTTATTTTGTCATTTAGAGCATCACCTAAATCTTTATAGCCTGCTGCCACCGCCGCCTTTTTAAGGGTTTCCATGTCAGTATCTTTGGTGAACTCTATCCCAAGTTGGCGACTGGCGTTCTTCAGGAACCCTTCTGCGCTGCCGCCTTTGGTCTTCTCAATATCAAGCAGATCATTAAATCCAGCCTCATTGAGAGGTTCACCGGAAAGCATGTTGTCGTCTTCAGAGCCCTCGGCGAGAATTATCACCCGGTCTGGATGCACCATGATGCTTCTTACATTGCCGTATGTTCCGTCATCACCGACCGGCTGCTCATTGAACGTGTAGTTGACTGGCTGACTGTAAGTATCTGACCGCGTGTCTATGTCATAACTGCCAGGCTTAATCTGTGATTCCCATGCTGGGATCAACTTAACTAAAGCGGCCTCACCTAGCCTTGCAACCAGCGCCTTATCTACAGGATCTGACCAGTCACGATTGTCTTTTATTTGCAGAATGATCGCCGAGTAATGCCCGACCATGTTGCGGCGGTCTGCATCCTTGATTTTTTCCCAATACTTTTTAAGAAGCTTGGTTACCGTCTTTTCCCAAGGCGTTTCTTTCTTCTTCTTATCAGCAAGAGGACCATCAATGATAATTGGCTTATCAACCCAGCAGGAATCCAGCGTTACATGCACACCGGCATATGCAGCTGAGTTCCTGCGGTACGTCCGATAGAACGTTGCGAAACTTACGGTGTCCGGGTACCCAAACTCTTCCCATAAGGTGGTGCGCTTGGTGTTGCCGTTAAACTGACCGGCGTATAAAGCTCGCTGGCGACCCACCGCGACTTGGTCAGCGAGGGCATTCACGAGGAACTGAACCTCGTTATTGGTATCACTCACTGATTGCTCCTTAGAAGAATACAGCGCCGACTTGTTTGTGGTTGTTCTTGGCTACGGCAAAGTAGCGGAACGCATCAGAGCCGTGAGATGTGTGGTCATGTAATGGTTTGTCTTTCCAGCAGCCGCGCTTGTCATCCCATTCCTTCCTGTACCCTTCCAGATGAGTGATGCCTTCTGCGCACTTCTCATCATCAAAGACACATTTCGGGAGGATTTCACGCACGGACTCAATGCCGGTATCGACTCCCGTTTTCGGCACCACTTTGAATGTCATGGAGTAGACCTGACCGTCGATTTCGTAGCCCTCGCGAGCCAGCTCTTTACGGGACTTGGCATCAGAGCCGAATTCACGGTTCTCAATGTCGTGTGGTCCCCAGTGGTCGCCATACTCATAGCCGCGGTCTTTCAGCACTTTCATGTAATGCCTCAGCCCTTCGCCGGAGTTTTCGTAGTAGTCGATGACGTGAAACTCTTCACCAACCTCACGCACGAACCAGATGGCCGTAGAGTCACCCACGCCGATATCCCAGAACGTGTGAACCGGTAGGTGTGAGTTATCAGGAATTGAGCCGATACGTTTGTTGGTGTAGAGCCAGCGGAACTGTTTGGCGTAATACGCGCCTTCCACTGATTGCTGGAATGCCTCAGACGGGATAGTTGGATATTCCCGCTTCATGTCATCGCCGAGAGTCTTCTCTTTGGCGTAGTACCAAGCTTTCTGACGTTCGTTAAGATGAACGCCTTGCTTGGCTTGCATCTCGTCGAAGTAATCAACCAGCCGTTGCGGTATGGCCTCTACCGGGTCGATTGCATAAAGTGGATTCTTCCACCAGGAGAAGAAAAAGAACTTCCAGTCGAGCGCGGATAACCTCTTACCCTGCAACTGGGCTTTCTCTGCTGTCTGGCAGTAATCGAAGAAGTAACCGGCGCGACCTTCAGCAGTGCTCTCGATAGTGGCAAAGCATCCGATAGATACGGCCTCAAACGCGCCTGTGACAATCTCACGGGCTTTGTCTGGATACTTAGCGCATATCTTGCCGAATTCCGAAACGTGCAGGTAACGCAGCGTACCGCCACGAAATGAGGTGCTGACGTAGAGTGAACCGCCCTTCTTGAATACCAGCTCCCCGGCAGAGTCATTGCTGGCCGGGTTTGCGGCTTTAATCTCTTCGGGGAGGTTATCGTAGGCGTACTTCACCTTTTCACGGAACAAGCGTTTAGCGTCGTTCAACGTGTGGGCGATCAGGGCACATTTGGCAGACTCGAACAGCGCTGCATCCAACTGAATGATACAAACCTCAGTCGTAAAGCCGAGTTGGCGAGCTTTAAGGATGATATTGCGTGTGTGGATACCTTCGAAGTACTCGCGCTGCTCAGGTGTCATCCTGAAGCGTACTGGCTTGCCTTCTTTGTCGGTGATCCAATAGAGATTATTCAGTCGCCAGTCTTTGTCAGCCAGCAACTTGAGATGCTCAGGTTTCATTACGCCCCCTGAGACAATGAATCCATCAGGTCTGAAAGTTTACCAACCACATTGTCAGCTTCTGGTCCGCCGATATCGTATGCCTGACGCTCAAGTCCAATGAGGTTCTTCAGCGTGTCGGACAAATCCTTCATCGACTTAACCCTGCCCGGCAGGCTTATGATTTTATGATAAAGGTCATTCAGCTTATCCATTCCTTTATCATCTTCACGACGCAGCAATTCCCCCAAATCTTCTAGGGCTGCCACATCTGTGCATTCCGCCTCAAGCTCAGCAAGCAGTGTATTGGCAAGCCTTCGCGCTTTGCCTATATCACCTCGATGCGCCATTCTGACGTTTGCAATAACCTCAGCACTCGCCTCAATCAGTATCCGTTCGTTGGTAGCCGCTTCAGTGGATACCTTGCTGGATACCTCACGTTTGGATACCAGCGCATCGGCCTTTGCTTTTATCTTTGCCTTGAGGTCTCGCTCCCATCCATCACGCTTTGCTCGCTTGTTTATAGCGCCGTGAGTAATGCCATGGTGTGAGGCTATTTCTCGGATGGACATCAAGCCAGCTCGGTACGCCGATTCGATGGCCTCCCAATCTGGTTTGGTCATTCGTTATTCCTTTTCTGTTTCCTCAGTCGCCTCTTCAGCAACCGGTGTGAAGTGCATCTTTGTTACCGTGTCGGGCTTCAGGAATATCCACTCGCCGTCTTCCGTGGCTACGGCAACGAATCCATTAACCAGTTCTGGCTGCTGTCTTGTCATAGCGCCGGTGAAGGTTTCGCCTGACTCTGTTGTTACTGTGATAGTCCACTTGTGAGTCATTGGGTGTTCTCGCCTCTATGTCTAACGCGTTAGACCTGCCCCTCCGAATAACCACCGAGTATAGAAGAGCAAATTCGCTCTTATGGGGTGGTCTTCTGATTAACCCTCACAGATAGATAAACAACCTACTGAGGAGTACAACCATGTCGATTTTGAAAATTGTAATTTGCTTTATGAATGATTTAACGCTGCTGATAACTGCTGTTGATAGCCTTGTAAGAACGCTTCACTCTCTTGGCATTATCTAGCCCACTCCTAAATGGGCTATGGAATGAAGGGTGGTGCACTTTTTGTTGCATCGCTCTAGCCACATTTCGGGCTTAGGCCGCCAATCTGTGCTGCTCTTCAATCAATGGCAGGCGGTGGTTGCGCTCAAACATGACAGTCAATTCAAGCTTTCGCTTGTCGTAATCCCACCCCATATTGATAAACACGGTATCGGCTCGCTGTAATTCAGTGATCGCCCGTATTTGTTCCGCAGTCAGGTAGTCACGAATTGCTTCTGTTTTGCCGATGTCGTTTTCCTTCCTGAACTTTGCAGAGGTAGTGCCAAGCACTATTCGGTTAATCATGTTGGCTTCATTGCTGAAGTGATAATGCTCTGCCTCTTTGCCTTCTGATTCCTTGCTGCTTTTTATCGCGTTCGTCATTGGACGGTATTCGACTCGCGCTAAATCACGCTCTGCCTGTACGAGTGATTCTTGCTTTGCCCTTTCACGATATTCGATAAAACTGTCAACCAGGCGGACTTGCCCGTCTTTAGCTTTTTCGCCACCGATGAATGGCATTGCGATTAAGAATCCTCGCTCGGTCAGTTGGTAGCATGGGATTTCTTTGTTCTGTTTGCTGGTGTATGAGGAGGCTCTGAAATCGGAGGCTCCTAAATGCCCGGATGCAGCCAGTGATTCAATGCTATTCATCACGCGAAAGTGGTCTCTGCCGAATTCAGCAGCAACCACATCGGTATTAACAACAGGAGTCCCTTTAATGATCTTAATCAGGTGTTTCATCGGATTTGCCTTTTAGTGATGAACCTTGTTCGCACAGGAAAACGGCCCTCAGAAGGCTCCGACAGCCAGCCGGTTCCTCAAGGGTCATCCTGAAAGGTTCTGAGTGATATGCGCTGCGATGCGCGGTGATTTACTGCGGATAATAAAAAGCCCCGCTAGTGCGAGGCTCTGGTTTCTTCTATCTTTTTGATGGCTGCCAACTGGTTGTTGCCTTGGTCTATCAGAGTGAGCAGCGGGTCAATCCACAACACTGCCTGACAGTAAGTTATTCGCTGGTAGGTAGTGGCACTAACAGCGGCTTTAACAGGCTGGCTGGAATCGGCGTACATTGCGCTGGCACGTAAACGGTTCGCGTAGTCGTACAGGCCGTTAGCAATATCAGCAGGGATAGGCAGAGCACAGGTCGACTCAGTCTTGAGAATCGTTCGATATTCAATTTCACGCTCCTGACTGTCACCGGTGATTTTCACTGCGTATTGATCTGCTGTGGTCGCTATCTGGTTTGAACGCTGGAAGTTGAGAGACTGTGTAGCGATGGTGAGCGTTTGCAGGTCATTGTCGCTTTGCAGTTGCGTTACCTTTCCATCTGCCTTAACTGACGTTCCGTAGAAGTGGAATGCTGCCCACAACAGGATGGCTATGATTGCCAGAATGATGGCGGTGAGAGCAACGGCAATCTTGTTAACCATCTCTCACCCCTTCAGGCACATAGCCTTTTCTTTTTCACGTCGGATAACTAAGCCGGGCAATTTCTTGCCTCCACCGTATACCCAGCGCGGGAACTGATTGCACGCTTCGGTGTATTTGCCATCTCGAAACATGCGGAACATGGTGGACTTCTGCATCTGGCTACAACCGGCGTTGAAGGTGATCGAGGTGGTGGCATCAAACTGCCCCTGATTCATCTTCTTGCCGTTTGCGTATTTATTCACGCAGGATTCAGCCTGGAGGATGTTTCTCTGCCAGTCTGCGGCGATCTGCGCATCGGACTTTCTTACTCCGGGTTTAACGCCGTGAGTATTTCCGATGCCATCCGTAAGAACGCCTGCAGGGCAAACGTATGGGTCACGCTGACAGCTCTCTGCGTCACCTATAAGTTCGAGTCCGGGCTCACTAGTCCTGACTACACCGTTTGATACGAGAATAGCGATGATACTCATCACGCCACATGCAGCACCGATGACACCCTTGCGTGATACTGAGGCCATAGCTATTCCTCGGTCTTTTTGAACAGGCCGCGCTTTTCAGGCGGTTGATTGATAATGCCAGCCGAAACACCTCTTTCGTATGCACGTGTTCTGCGCCATTCGAAATATGTGTTGGTTATGTATGTTGCTATACCAATCAAAAAGCCTCCCACGATGGCTATCTGGTTCCAGTCCAAGTGCTTCAGCCAGTCACTAAAGCTGCCTGCACAGATCAGTCCAGTAGACACACAGTAGGACGCCGCTGAAGCCATTTTTTCTGGAATCATTTTCATACTTCCTACCTCCCATTAATTTCATGGGCTGTGTTTTCTGTAGTCATAGGGAATAGAGCCGCGACCGCATGGTTTCATGAGGGTGAGGTGACTGATTGGCCGGGCTCTAAAACAGAAAGCCCCGCAATGTGCGAGGCTTGAATTAGAAGGTGTGGCGGCTGGCATAACGTGAAGCTCGGTTCGAAATTCCCACCAGCTTTACGGTGGCACCTCTTCACATACAATCTATTGATACTCACCACATCGGAAAGAGAATTGCCCGGCGGCACCACCGTTATTGATTGCCAGCGTCTAACTGGACACGACAACACTCTTACCTGATGTGCAGATGCAAAAAAGCCCCGGCCAATGACGAACGGGGCTTTCTTCTCGTGTACTGCTGCTCTTTCGCTTTTAGCTCCCGAGCCTACATGAAATATACACCTTCATTACTTATTTTCAAGTGAAATCGAAAATATTTTTACGCGGCAGCCTTAATGACTTCAGCCTCTTGCTTCAAATCTTCTTGAAGAACTGCATACACCTTCGCATCAAATAAACTAATGCACCATCTAACGCGGTCGGCGCATTGTTTATTGGTAAGCCACGGCGCTATGTTGCCTTCGAGATAATTTGCGAGCTCTTGCACTGTGTTCCTGCCAACATAGTACTTATGAGCAATCACGTAGATAGGATTGTTAATACTGTAAGCTTTCAAAATGGCCTTCTCGACGAAATCAGCTTCATCCTCATCGTTGGCGCGCTGGATCATGTCGCTGATGCTTCGTTTAGGCCATAAAATCACTTTCGCTTTTACCAGTAACTCCTCTCCCGTGTACCCGAGTTTCCGCAGGTCTTCTATCACCTTCAGGAACCGGTCTGTTTCCTCCAGGCTCCATCCGGATACGAACTTCCAGATACCACAGCCACTACCCCCTTCGTAACCATCTCCGCCGTATTCTTCCGCCCACACGCAAAGAATTGCCCTCACCCATCGAGCTTGCATAGGGGTGAGCTTCTTCTCTTTGCCTAGCCATGATTTGCGAGGTGCTTTTGCAATAAACTGATATGCCTGTGTTGTCATTTCTGCCACCTGATAGCTGCATCCAACTCACTCTGAGGAATTGCCAGTAGGGTTTTCTTCTCGGATGGCTTGAGATTGCGAGCACCCATGAAGACGATGCCTGAAGGTGTGCGTACTGCGGCTACGTTTCGCGGTCGATACCATTCGAGTAGAGCAATGGTGTTTTGAATACTCATGATGATTGCCTCCGACCTGTTCCGAAGCAGTCAGTGCATTGCCTGCGCTCGGCAACAGATGTGTGGGATGAGCTGCTGTACATCGGATAGAAAGCGACTGAACCAATGCCGTGACAGACTGGACACTTTTGGGAATCGAACATCTCGCGAGCTAAATGTTGATAGCAGCCATGGAGAACGTCTTCTAAGGTGATCATGCTGCTTCTCCGAGTTCAGTAATCAGTATTTCCAGACGCCCACCCTTCACCACTTCGCAGCGAACCATGCGCACGTCATCAATCAGGCTGTCATCTGCGATTACGCAGGCCTGAGTGAGAGAGTCGAGGGGGGCTTTGAATAGGTTGTCGAGGTCACGCCGGGCGCGTGTTGGTGGATATGCTGAGATTTTTACTTTGAGCTTGCCGGTGAGGTTGTACTGCTGATTTGCTTCGGTGATTTGTTTGATTACTGCTGCGGTGTATTCCCTGCCTTTCTTGCTTTTTATCTTTCGCCCTCGGAACACTGAGAAGAGGTGGTTATTTCCGGGCGGCCAAGGTAGGTCGATTCTATATTCACTCATGCTTTTAGCTTTCCTTCTGATAGCAACACGGCCTGTGTTCGGATCACACCCTCCAGATGAGCCATATGCGCATCACCGGCATCCGTCAGTCGTGTCCGCCTGTCTATCTCATCGTGACAGCTTGAACAACACCACGCGCCGAATAGGTCGGCAGGTTTCATTCCCGTGCCGCATATCCCGGCCATTCGGTAATGAGCCAGCACTACTGTTTCGCTGTTGCCATTACAGATGCCCGGCAGCCTGACCTGACACTCACGACCGCGAGCTTCTTTACGCAGATTCGCCATCACTCTCACTCCTCAGATGTTCAGAAACCTCGACCCCGTTAAGCAGCTCCACGGCGCAGTTTTCGCAAACGTACGTTTCAAATGGGTGCAGGGATAGCTTACATACCGCACAGACTCGTTCGTCATTCATCGGGTTAGCCTCATGCGGTTCCACTTGGCTTGTAATAGCCCGTGTATGTAATCGAAGGTTTCAATCTGGCTTGCTGCTGGGAGGGGCTTGCGTTTCTTGCGGTGGGATACTTTGAATATTGCGTTGTTTTCTATCCGTTGCCAGGGTGAATTAGCCATCGCATTTCTCCGCGTATGAGCCATACCACCAGCCGTCTTCGGCAAGGTTTAATTCGATGATTCTTGGTAGGTTTTGGCTTGGGCTAATTGTCCTGAATACCTTTTTAGAAATCGAAAATGCACCGTTACTACCAACTTTGAATCCGCCATCCACTTGCGCAATGCGTAGCACCTTGCTGCCTTCATCAATTTCTATATCAATGTCTTTCCCTTGGAGTCCGGTTAGCTTCCCGACGTGAGCACCGGTAGAGCCAGAAACGGTCATTCTGAAGGAAATAAACGGGCTTCTGTTTCCACGACCACGAGAAGCTCTGTTTTTAAGTTGTGATACAAATGCCATTATGCAGCCCTCTGTTCTGTTTTTACGGTTGCCAATCCAGTGAATAAATCCACTGAGCTATTGCATTGATTTCCCCACACACTCCATCCATCTGTGTTATCACGTGAAAACAGCTCTACTCGGTGAACATCTCCAAGCAGTTGAATAAGCTTCTCGCGAATAACCGGAGGCTTTGCACTGTGATCCATTCTCGGGGCGGTGATGTGCTGGCAGATTGAAGCGTCCATGCGTTCCGGCAACTTGCCACGCACTGCAAACAGGCAATCTTCGCTGTTCGCTCGGGTCATATGTCCCATGCCGATTGCGCTATTGCCTTTGTGCTTATTGGTTTTGTGCCAAGTGAATCCTTTCATGGTCATCAGTCGAAAACCCCATGCATCCATGACCTTTAGCGCTTCTAACGGCTGAGTTGGCACCCACCACATAGCAAGAAGGCATGAATCAGCGGCCAAGTCCCACACCGGCAACCGGCAGATATCAGGAACGGTCATCGTTTGGTATTTGTGAGCAGCTCCGCGCTCTCCGTCATTGGCCTTGTCTCGATATGTCCAAGGAGGATCTGCATATATCAGGCTGAATTTTTTCATTAGAAAAACCCATAAAGTTGATTGATAACGTTCTGGTCTGTGGTGTGACCAAACAGGTGCTTAATGGCAGCGTTAACCATCGCGTTGTAGCAGCGTTCAAACTCGTCAGACTCCATATTCGCGAAAGCCAAGCTCTTTGCCTCAGTCCTGATATCACCGTTTAACCTCACTGTTTGGTCGTAGAAGCCCGCCAGAATGGTTAAATCTTTCCGGAAGCGATCGAACTGTGTGGTTTCGTCTGCATTAGCTAAGCCGGTCTTGTCTGCTGACCAGTGCGCAAAGCAGAAGTTGAAGAATGCGAACATCTTGCGGTGAAAGGCGGGGTTGCGTGTTAGCTTGATTTCGGCGGTGTACTGCTCGCCGTTCTTGAACTTGGTTAGCCTGGGGAGATCATGATCGAACGCTGGAACAAAAACGCCACCGGCATTCTTGACCAATTCGATTTGCATTAGTCACCTCTATTCACTCTCCGGTTTAGGGGCGGCGGGTAGTGGCATCCAGTGCGTGGCCTTATATCTTGGGCATCCAACAACAAAGAAGTCCGTATCATCGTGGCTTTCTAACTGACCAATGCACATGTCATCAGCTTCATCTGTAAGTAAAACATTAAGGTATGTTTCTGGCATTCGCTCGCTACACTTAATCCAACTAACGCACCTTGCATGGTTTGTCTGTTGGTTGGTGTAAAGCGGTATTACCTCTCGTAAAGGGTCGGCATACGCATTGCTGCTATCGAAGCTTACGATGTTCTTTGTGCCACCACCTGAAAGTAACCAAGCTACAGGATTGGCCTGCTCTGTATGGGCTGGCTGTGGGGTGATGTAGAAGGTTTCGATTGGATGTTTCATTTCACACGAGTAGAGACTTGCGGTCATGTACTGCCTAAAGAAAACATTATTTACCGCGTAGCCAACAGGCTTGGCCTGCTTTGCTGATAAGGCGATGCGGGCGAGCGCTGCCAGCTCAGATGCCTGTTTAAATCTTGAAAGCTCAATCAGCCTTTCTTCGCTGAGCCGCTCTAAATCGTTATTCATGGCTTACCTCGTCCGATTTAATAACTAATGCAGCCTTTACCGATTCGACAATCCTGAGCAAATAAACTCTTTTTGCCTTTGTGCTGCGTTGCCCGTTCAGTAGGCGATTAACCAAGTACTCGGCTCCCCCGTACATAAAGAATTCAGAGACAGACTGACCACTCATTGCACCCCAGAACGAAGTCCAGACTTCACCCCAGCATATGATAGTTATCCGACCTACTCCTGCCTGAAAATCTTCCATAAGGACAGTAATAGGGTCTAGCGCCTCAGCGTCCTCAATATAAAAACGAGTTACTGCTCCTACTCCGTTAGTTACCTTCATTCCGTCTTCCCCTTAATTCTGATTCCGTGGGAGGTGATGGCGTTTCTCACGCCAAGGTTTGGAAGCATTAATTTTTGATGACCGCTATAGGTCATATGCATATCGCCATCAGGCAACTCAATCTCGATTGCCGAGCGGGATGCCTTCCATGAATCATATTGGCCGTCGATTTCTTCATCGGCGTAATAGTCATGTTCAGCCACATAAAGCGAATCCCAAGCTGTCCATGGCTTCGTCTCATGGAAAGACTCCCACCACTTCTCAAATGCTGCCTTAGTGTCCATCACTTCACCTCTGCCTGTTCACGTTTGCGCAGCTCGTGGAACCAGTCGTAAACCTCGTCCAATTCTTTATCGATGATTGTTGCTTCACGATTAAAATATGCCTGAGCATCTTTCTCTTCGTCAGGAGCAAATTCACCGGGGCCGAGAAGCGTGTTGAAAATCCACTGCATCGCTGCCTTATCGCCTTCTCCGTGCTCTGCCTCGATACAGGCGGCTTGCATAGCCAAAAGGTTCTTACCGAAAATCAGGTCAATTTCTTTGATTCGTTTACGTAGAAACTCGTTCTCGGCTTTCAGTTGTTCGTTTGTCATTTCCATCAGAATTCCCCTTTCACTTGCCCGGCTTCGAACTGAGATTTAAGCGGCAGGTAAACCACTCGGTATACAAATGGAATGAAGGCCAGAAAGAATTTGTCGAAAGTTTCTTTCCGGTAGCCCGTGGCTTCATCGACCATCATTTCAAGGCCGCTACGTGGATTTCTCGGCAGCTCTACTCCATGCAGCCTGCTGAATTGAGCAATTAACTCTGGCTCTTCAAGGCTCCGCTGTAGGCAGGTGTTGAATGCCGGATCTCTCATGAGGGTTCGTGCGACTTCTTCGGGTAATCGGCTAATTTCTTCCATCAGAATCCACCTTTTTTGTTTATCGGTTGCTTCAACTGTTCGCGCTGTTCTCGCTCCTGACGCGCTGCTACTTGGTCGAGGTCGTAAATTGCACCGTCGCGCTGCTGGCAGAAAATAACGCCTGTCTTCCCGTGGCGGTTGAGTCTCAGGAGCAGTTCTGTTTCTTCCTGATTTAAGCTTTCATCGAATGCACCTTCACGATGGATGCCTACCCAGTAGTCGCAGTCCTGTTCGATTTGACCGGTGTCACGGCTGTCGCTTGGTAGTGGTCGTTTGTTTACTCGCTTCTCCAGCTCACGATTTAACTGGGTAAGCAGTACAACAACGCATCCAAGCTCTTTGGCGAGGTTCTTCAGGCCTTTGGTGATCATGCCGTAAGCCAGATCATTACGGTCTGCCTTCTCGGCTGTCATCAGGGTCAGGTAGTCCACCAAAACCATGCCGACGCTTCCCTTCTGGCGTTTCACCTTGCGGCTTTCTGCAACGATGTGTGCCAGTGATAATCCCGGGGTGTCGTCAATGTAGAGCAGGTCAAGTTCGCGAAGTCGTGAAGCTGTGTTCATGGCTTTGCTGAAGTCTGCGTCGTAGTCACCCTGGTACTCTTCATCGTCGCTGGTGTTCAGATAAAAAATGTTCGGGTTAACGCCGGACTTCTGCCCTACCAGCTTTTCGAGGATCTGGTCATCTGGCATTTCGAGACTGAAGAGCAGTGCTGGCTTCTTCTCACGAACGGCGCAATTGATAGCCATCTGTGAGTACAAAGTGGTTTTACCCATCTTAGGCCGAGCACCAATCACGAACAGCGAGCCTTTCACCAGTCCTTTGGGAGAAAGCATTCTATCCAGCGACGGGATTCCACTGCTCAGGCCTCTAGCCTCACCTGATGTCGAGAAGCGCTTATCGAGATCCAACATCCAGTCATCCATCACCTCACCAAAAGACCTTAGCCCACGCCGCGTACCGGTTTGAGCGTGATCCGACATCTGGGTGAATATCGCCTGTGCCGCCTCGTATTTCTGTTCAGCTGACATGCCGTCATTGGCATAGAACAGCTCGGTGATTTTGTTGGCCTTCTCAATCCCGTAACGCTTCATGGCTCGGTCGCGAACGATGTTGGCGTAGTTCACGATGTTTGCAGCGCTTGGGGTGCTCTTCTGAAGCTCTGCCAGATAACCGAAGCCGCCGACTGATTCCAGCTCACCTTTCGATTCCAACGAGTCAGAAACGGTCAGCAGGTCGATAGGCTTCTGCTGCTGGGCAAGGCTGCGCAGTTCTTCGTAGATGATTTTGTGCTGCCGGCTATAAAACGACTCAGCGCGAAGAGAGGAAAATACTTTCAGGCAACGGTCGCTGCCGTCATCAAGCATCAGTCCGCCCAGTACGCTCTGCTCAGCTTCGATGCTGTGCGGTGGCAATACGATTTTATCGGTCATCCTTGGCTCCTTCCCGAACCTGCAGGTATGTTTCGTCGTTCAGGAAATACTCCAGACCCTTTTTCTGCCACGTCTTGCCAGAGCGACTATCAGGTCGGTCTTCCAGCATCCAGCGGCAGTTGGTGGATATGTATTTCAGATAGGCTTTCCAGCTGTCCAAAGTGAAGGGCTCGCTATCCAGCTGGCGAGTTATCTTGCTGGCTTTCGTCCAGAAGGTTCTGATGAGATTACGACGCTTATCGCTGAGTGCTCTGATGCCTTTCGCTTCAGGCAGGATCTCGTGATAGGCAGAGACCACATCTTCACAACTGAATGACGGCTTTTTCTTTTCAGCTTTAACGATGACTGAGGGACTCTCTATTACGTTAGTAATAGAGTTATTATTTAATTCATTAGCTGTGGCACTTTGTTGGCACTCTGATGGCACAGCCTCCACGCTAGACCTTGGTGTGTCTGGGTTTGCGATGGCATTCTGTTGGCATTCTGTTGGCACAAAATTTGGCTGATAATCGTCGTATTTCACCACGAAAAGTCGGGTGAATTTCTTAGTGGTTATCCGGCTGATCATGCCCATCTTTTCGAACTTATTGAGCAGGTATTTGATGCGGTTGCAATCAACCCCTGTCTCAAGTTCCAACTTATTGCGGCCAGTAATGAACTCACCGCGGCGTAACAGCATGTCACCAAATTCGGTAGGCACAACGGTAGGCGCATAGTTTGCTGACAGGATGATATGAACCCACAGATGAACAGCTTCTGAATCGTTCCTGTAGAACGGAAGCTCTGTGATTTTACGGTGCAGCAAGGCATACCCCTTACCGCCAATGTTTGGCGACTCCTGCGGCCTTCTGGCTTCGCGTGCTTTGGCTAAACTGCTAACGTTGGCCATTCTTCACCCCTGCTTTAGCCAGTCTGAAACAACCAATAAACCGTTCAGCGAACGGCTTGTTTGTGGCGGCTGCCATTACGATTGGATCGGGTGAGTCTGGATATCGCCGCTCCTCTTCTTGCTTGAGTTTTCTGCTCTTTCGCATATAATTACCCCTGTTGATTGATCCAGTTAAAAATCAATTGTTATCTGAGAGCCGTCTGTATCCGCAGTCGGCTTTTTCTTTGTCAGCACATCTGCAAATCTCCGCGCTAACTCCACGATTTCAGTGTCATCTACGCCATACTCCAGAATTGCCAGTGCCATACTTGCCTGTTGGAAAAATCCTTCTTTCATCCTGCTTACCGTTGATTCATGTACGCCCATCATCTGAGCGAACTTGCTCTGACCAAATACAGCCAGCTTGCCAAGAAGTTGCGATTCAATTCGCGATGCCTTCTTGCGTGCTCTTGCTAAGTCCATGCGTGATACTTCCGTTGTTGGTTAGTTGTGTGTTTGATTAATAGTTTTTGTGTAAAAGCAGGCACCCTAGTGCCCTCACCCGACTTTTAGCCATCCAATAATGCTTTTGGCAGATCCTCGGAGCCGTCTTATACCGGACGTTCGGTTACTGCTAGGGTGGTGCTTATGCTGCTTTTTTAGAGGTGGTTCCGTACATCAACCACTGAGCTGTACATTTCAAAGCGCTTGCGATTTCAAGGAGATTGCGCGGACGCTTTGTTTCTCCAGCTTCAAGTTGCTGATACGACTGTTGTGCAATCCCGGCTTGCTCAGCTACTTCAGCTTGGGTCAGTCCAAGTTCTGATCGACGCTGTTTTGCACGCTGGGAGATGGTTTTATTTGTATCCATTCCGTTCTCCTACAGTTTTATCTGTATTGTTCTACAGGAAGACCTGTTTGTCAAATACAGTATTTGCTGTGAGAATTTGGGCGGTTTATTTATTCATCAGGAGAAGGTCATGAGCCTTGCCGATCGGGTTAAAGAAAGGCGCGATGTCCTAGGCATCACACAAACAGAACTTGCCGATAAGGTTGGAATTAAGCAGCAATCTATTGCTAGTATCGAAAACGGAGAGACGAAAAATCCTCGTAAGATTTTTGAGCTAGCTCAGGCGCTTAAGTGTTCTGCACATTGGTTAAAGACCGGACAGCAAGAATCAAATGCCACGCAGCTTGAAGGGATTTCTCTCTGGGAAGAAGACAGCGAAGATGAAGACGATGATGTCTATCTTCCTTTCTTCAAAGAGGCACAACTAGCTGCGGGTGATGGACGAGTGGTAGAACTAGACTGTGATGGGAAGAAGTTGAAGTTCTCGCTGCGTAGCCTTAAGAAGCTAGGCGTGAAACCAGAAGAGGCCGCTTGTATGTCCGTATGGGGCAACAGCATGGAGCCTGTGCTACCAGATGGGGCGACCGTCGCCATCAACACTGGCAGTACCGAGATAAAGGACGGCAAGATTTATGCACTTGATCACGAAGGCATGGCACGAGTAAAAATGATGTATCGACTGCCAGGTGGCGGGATTCGCCTTCGCTCGTTTAATACTGATGAATATCCTGATGAAATTTATCTTGGCGAAGACAGCAATAAGATCAGAGTTGTAGGTGCGGTTTTCTGGTACGGCGTAACTATCAGATAACAATCAGCAATAGGCATACATCAAACCCGCTTCGGCGGGTTTTTTTACGTCTGGAGAAAACTTTATTTCATGAAAAAACAACCAAATACAGATTTACAGCCACTTTTTACAGTTTTGACTGTTTACTCAATACAGTTTTGCCTGTACAGTTATTCCATCGAAACGAAACAACGAATCGATAACAGCCGAACGGTGGGCTTAAAACGATAGCCGGGCTTGATGAGGGGGCGGGATGCTCCTCCGACGAACAGGGCGGACTAATCAGAAACTTGGTTAGCAACTCAAGCAAAAAGAAAACTTACGCAGCATCTACTTTTTGGGTGCTGCAATAAGTTCTCTAACGCAGGGGTGTTTATGAAGAATGAAATTCGCTGTCCAGTATGTCGCCTTAACTTCGACGCAAGAACGCCATACATGCACATTCAGCAGCATCACAAGGATGCGAAAGACGCTGAGCTGGCAAAGATACGCAATGCCCGCCGCAAGTCCTTTAAGGAGCCGCTGGTAAAGAAGTCAGGTGGTAAAGCTTGCTTGCCGCAAGTATCCATTTTCGCCGCAGGTCATCGCAAGCCAACAGAAACAATTACAGCGAGATAAGAAAATGAAACTGAAAATAAAAACTTCAGCATCAAAACGCATTGAAGGTGATTCACGCCGCTGGAGACGCCGTCAGCGCCAATGGGCAAAGCGTCGCGGCGTGGAAGGCTTCGAAAGTGCAGTTAAATATTGCTTGAGCCGTGCTCGCAATCACAAACGTTAAGGTCACTTAAGTGGCCTTTTTTATTGCCAAAAATCATCGCCGCCGGTCATCGCCGCGATAAATACGAGCATCCATATCACGTTATTAAGGGGTGAGAGATGAAGCTTAAAGAGGTTCTGGCATTCATCAATTCTGATGCCTGCACATTACCACTTGCGAAAACGGCGGTAGCTCGCAGGGTCATAGATTTCTATGGGGTAGATGCGGATAGCGATGAAGTAAGCCTTGAGGAAGTTTGTAGCGGGTCATCAGCCAAGGCGTCATCTATCCAGCAGTATCACTCTGTTTGGCGCTCGGTTCTGAGGAATGGTTTTCCAGAAATTAAAGTCCCACATGCTTTTAAACTTAGAAATTACATAGCAAAAGCTTCACCTGTAGAAACTCTCATTATTCCCATTCCGCTCAGGGACAGGGAAATGATTGTGCGAGTCGAAATACCACGCAACTTCACTCATGAAGATGCTGAGAAAGTTGAGAAAATATTAATGGCTTACGCCAAATAAATTTACCGCTGGCCTCCTGTCAGCAACAGTAACTGCACTATGAGGTGAGAGATGAATAAGAAGGATTTTAAAGAAAAGGTCGAAGAGATTAAGCGATCGGGCGGCACATTGTTACGCATTTCATCGCTTGGCGGCCACGTAACGATAACTTATGGCCTGCCGAGTGAAGGAAGCGCTCAGAAAGAAGTAATTGTACATCGTTTTAGGAACTCCCCTCGCTCAAGGCAGATTTACGAGCGTGACAAATACCAGTTTTGGCTTAACGAATTCAAATAACCCACCCCTTGCATCACATAACTAACTGAGACTACCGATATGAGCGATACATACCAAGCAACATACGACGCAGTGAGAAGCAGAATTGGCGGCGGAAATCTTTCCGAGGCGCTGGAATCAGCCATTAGAAACGAAAATTTAGGCGGATACGCTCAGAACGCATTTGATGGGATCGCCCAAACATTTGCTGATTACAACATGCCGTCAGTGATGTTTAAGCCGCAACTGACTCGAGATGGAGATGCTTGGCTTGCCATTTATGGCGATCTTCCTACCGGAGTGGTTGGAAGTGGCAATTCACCTGCCGAAGCGATGGCCGCTTTTGATAAGGCGTGGTTTGAAAAAGTAGAAACAAACCCTTCGTAACACCCCACCGGAGTCATCCCCATGCGATTAACAAACACTTTAACCGGTGAGCACTTTCTCGTCTCGAAGGTTGGCAACGGTTACGAATACGTACTTAAAAATGAAGCAGAACGTTCATCTGTTCGAATGAACCATGAGTAGTATGCAAAGTTCAGAATGAAGGTTGAAATTAAAGAAATTAGGAGAGCTGATGAATAGCGAAGTGGCTTATGAATATTTTGTTTTGGACTCTCGAGCCCAATACGACATCGAGGACGCAGCGATTTATGAAGCGGCGGGACGAGTAAAGCCCTCCAAGAAAAGGCTTAAACGGGACTGGGGATACCAAGGTGCAGTACTCGTTCGAGCACCCGTTATCTCAGATGAGAGTTGTGGCTCTGTTATTGGAGATATGGAGTTTATTGAAGTTATCAAGTGAGCCCCTTCCTGCTGCGCATTCACTGAGTGCGCATCGTGATAAGCGCCCCTTATCAACCTTCATGCTGTGAACCACTTCGCCCTGTCACCCCGCAGGGCTTTTTTATATCTGGAGAGAAATAATGGCAAAGCTTTATACGATGGAAAAGGTTCTTTATTTGGCATCCCAGCAAAGGGGATTGAATGTCGATAAAACAGAAAGGAAATGCACTGATTTAAGCGAGCGAGTCGCGAAGTTGCTAGCCAATAAAAGCATCATTGAAGTAGCAGATGATGATGTAGCTAGATATTACAAGATAACTGATGAAGGTCGTGTTCGACTGCTTCAATTTCAAATTCAATTTAGAAAACAGAATGGCAAAAGCACAGGCACACATGAGATGGAATTGTCAGATTTAAGAAGCAAATTAACAGCCGCCTAACCGCGGCTTTTTTAATGGATGCAAAAGCCAGTTCAAGAGCTGGCTTCTTCATCTAACCAAATAAGGAGATCGCCGTGAGCGAGGAAAAAACTGAAGTGGCTTTAGCCAGCCTGCCAAGCGTTCCGGCAGAGCTTGAAGCGGCCTTCATTGATGACAAATTTATCGATGAGCTGATTAAAAACATACGCACCAAGGCTTCTGCCGTAGTTGGCGATTTGAATACAGCTAAGGGGCGCAAAATCTATATCGGTATGGCCGCTGACGTTCGAAGCACCAAGGTGATGATTGATGAGGCTGGTAAGAACCTTGTTGCTGAGATGAAGAAGCGCCCCGCATTGGTTGATGCAAGTCGCAGAAAGGTTCGTGAAGCTCTGGACGAGTTGGCGGTTCAAATCCGCAAGCCAGTAACTGACTGGGAGGCCGAACAAGAACGATTAGCGGCTGAAAAACAGATGCAGGAATGGCATACGGAAGCGTTGGAACTTAATGCTGCCTTCGATAAAGAACTCGCCCTGCAAATTGAGGCCGCACACGCAACCGCCCTGCTGGATAACTATGAGTACGACCGCGACATTGCCGAGAAAAAAGCTGAGGCAGAACGCCAGCGCATTGCTCACGAAGAAGAGTTAAAACGTCAGGCAGTTGAGCAAGCACAGCGTGAAGCCGAGGAAAAGATTCAACGTGAGCGTGAAGCATCTGCAAAACGCGAAGCCGACCTGAAAGCACAGGCAGAGCAAGAGAAGCGTGACCGTGAAGCTTCTGACAGAAAAGCCGAGCAAGACCGAATTGATGCTGCTGCAAAAGCAGAGCGCGAAAAGCAGGATGCTATCGCAGCTGAGCAACTCAAAGCCAAGCAGAAAGAAGATGCTCGTCTGGCAGAAGAGAAGCGTATCGCTGACGAAGCTGCTGCCCGCGCCGCAAACGTCGAACATAAACGCGCTATCAATCAACAAGCAGTGGCTGATTTAGTCGCTGCCGGCATCACTGAAGAATGTGCTGTGCAATGCGTTAAAGCCATTGCCAAAGGCCAAGTTTCAGCAATCGCAATCACCTACTAATTAAACCGGAGTATCCCACGATGAACTATGCATTCGCGGGTGGCGTCACCGTGGGCGTCACCCAAAACACAGAATCACTGCTCGACCGTATCTGCCGCAATGCGAAGAACGCCGCAAAGCGTCTTATCGAAATTCTCAACCAGCCAGGAATCCCATATGAATCCTTTTAAAGCCGTTCAGTTACTGGCTGCGTTAGCTCTTGAGAAGCATGACAACGCGCTATTCGAGGTCGCATTCAGCCTGTTTTATCGGAGGCAATCATGAACATCAACTTTGAGTGCAAAGACATTCAAGTCCGCCCGGGATATCGCGCCGGGGAAGTCAAAGTTACGGCCACAGACGCAGCTCTGTTTGGTCATGTTGACGACAAACAAATCCTCAACCAACTGGACATCAAAGAGGTGCTGGAGTGGCTGGATACTCAGGGCTATCTTGTAGCACTTAAACAGGAGGACGCAGCATGAGAGGCCTCAGATACAGCAGTTACGATTACATGGCTGACCAGCGAGAAACTCTTGAGGCAGGCGTTGAGAGCGTGCAATTGGCACACAAGCAGCGCGTCATGCAGATAGCAGATACCTACTCAGACAACCTCTCAGACTTCGCCGACAAGTCCAAACTTTCAGCCGAACAAATATCTGCCCTCAACACGGAAGAGGCTCAGGACGCTTACAGCAAACTCGTAGACGTCATGGCAACGCAGATCGCTCAGGGAAGAATATCGAAAATGGAGAACGCAGCATGAGTAATCAATTAATTGAGAAAGAAACCTCATCTCAGGTGATAAGCAACGCACCAATGCGACTTATCGAAATGGCTGTAACCAACAACGCTGACATCGAAAAGCTTGAGCGTCTGTTAGAGCTTCAGACCAAATGGGATGCTGAGCAGGCTCGCAAAAGTTATTTGGTGGCGATGTCTTCATTTCAGGCATCTCTACCTGTAATTAAGAAACTCAAATCAGCAGACTTTGGTCAAGGAAAAGCCAAATACAAATATGCGTCACTGGATGACATCGCTGAGCAGATACGCCCTCTTCTTGAGAAAAATGGTCTGTCGTACAGGTTTGAGCAATCCATGGAAGGTGGAGTAATCAGCGTTTCTTGCATTAGCAGTCATAAGGATGGACATTCAGAGAAATGTTCAATGAACGCATCTCCTGACGCCTCTGGAGGCAAGAATAGCATTCAGCAATCCGCATCATCCGTAACCTATCTGCGCCGGTATACGTTAACTGGAGCGCTTGGGATTGTCACTGCGGACGAGGATATAGATGGCCGTTTAGAGCAGATGAAACCAGCAGAGGAACTTAGTCCGGAGACTTCAAAAGAGATTAATGATCTCCTGTTGAAGCTAAACAAAACTTGGGACGCAGACTTACTCCCGCTTTGCTCTCAAATCTTCAACAGGCAAATCACATCTCCGAGCCAATTATCTGAAGCAGAGGCAGTCAAAGCGTTTGGATTCCTGAAGAAGAAGGCAGCCGCATGACACGGTCAATGAAGTTGGTTTATGAAGCAATAAAGTCAGGCCAAAGGAATGGCAACCTAATCTCTGTTACCTATAAGGAAATAGCTAGTGAAACTGGTCTTCAGATAACAATGGTTAGCAGCTGCATCCGCTTGTTGGTTCGGGATTCATACATTGAGAGAATAAATAATTTCTCTGAATCAGGCGGGGCGAAAACCAACAGTTACAAAATACGCAAATCCATAGAGGTTTGACATGACACCAGAAATCATATTGCAGCGGACAGGGATTGACGTCCGCACTACGCAGCAGGGAAGCATTGACTGGCTAAGACTAAGACTAGGCGTCATCACAGCATCGGAAGCAGGAAAGGTCATCTCAAAGCCACGCAGCGGTACCAAATGGACAGATACCAAACTCACCTACTTCTACACGCTTTTAGGCGAGGTTTGCACAGGGAATGTTGTGGAAGTTAATGCCCGCCCGCTGGCTTGGGGAAAGGAATACGAAGCATCAGCAAGGTCGTTATTTGAGTTCACAACGGACGTGAAAGTTACCGATGTGCCGATCATATTCAAGGACGAAACACTTCGCTGTGCCTGCTCACCTGATGGTGATTGTAGCGACGGGAAAGGCTTGGAATTGAAAAGCCCATACACCAGCGCAGTGTTCATGAAGTTCCGGCTCGGCGGTTTCGACGCCATCAAAGCTGAGTACATGGCTCAGATTCAGTACAGCCTCTGGGTCACCGGCAAGGATTCCTGGTACTTCGCAAATTACGACCCGCGCATGAAGCGTGAAGGCCTGCATCACGTTGTTGTCGAACGTGACCAGAAGTTCATGGATGAATTTGACGAAATGGTGCCGGAGTTCATCAGCAAAATGGATGAAGCGCTGGCTGAGATTGGTTTCGAGTTCGGAGAGCAATGGAGGTGACCATGAATCGTCAGCCATGGCAGCGATTTGAAATGGATTTACTCATCGAACAGGCCGAGACGAAATCGGCCTCTGAAATCGCTAAGACGCTGGGAAGGACTCCCGACGCAGTCAGATGCAAAGCCAATTACTTCGGTCTCCAGCTAGTCACTATTCACAATATGAAAGCGTGGGAGTCAGATGAAATCGCCCTCTTCCATACGCATACCGACAAAGAAATATCCCACATTACAGGACGCACGCTTAAGTCCATCGCCTGCAAGCGTCTAGCGATGAAAATCTACCGCCGGGCAGCATAACCCTCTTTCAAGGAACACATTATGACCCGCATAGTGATTTGCGATTACTGCGGCAAGCCAGCGGAGTTAATTTCTGGCAAAGCTATCTACCCTCATCGCCCCGATTTGTTCGACCTTCAGTTTTGGTCATGCTCCCCCTGCTCTGCATATGTTGGATGTCATAAGGGAAGCAATGCCGCACCGTTGGGAAGACTAGCTAATGCTGAATTAAGAAAGGCCAAAAACAGGGCGCATGCAACTTTCGACCCCATATGGAAAAGCCGAAATATGAGCAGGGCTTCGGCCTATAGCTGGCTATCAAAGCAGCTTGGAATAAGTGGCAAGGACTGCCACATCGGGATGTTCAACATTGAAATGTGCGAGCGCGTTGTCTCAGCTTGCCAGCAGAGGAATGCATTATGAGTGAAGTGAAATCAACAGCAGAAGCCTGTTACGACGCACGCATGGCTTTGATAAAAGAGCGTGACGAGTTAGCCCGGCAAGTTTCAGAGCTTCAACTCTCGCAGCAAAACATCATCAACGCTTTCGGCATCTCTGGTGAAGGCGCACACAGCAAGCTTGTCATTGAGTATGTGAGCGGACTGGTGGCTGAGAAAGCGGCTATCAGTGACCGATTGCAGAAACTAATTCAGATCGTCAATAACGCTGACAACAGTTACTGCATGTGCGGAGATTCGATGAAAAGTCACGCGGGTGGAGGGTGCGGAAGCCCGACAGGAATGTTTGATTATCACTATAACGCATGGCTTGAATCTGAAAAGGAAGCACCATTAACCGACGCATTCACCTCAGAACTCCGCGCTCAGGGTGTGGGGGAATTTGCGGCTGACATGTGGAAGCGAGGCAATGAACTGGTAGCCGAAGGTGGGCAGAAACGCCTGGTTGTTCAGGTGCGACTCGCTGCAAAACTGGCAGATACCTACGTTGATAACCTGCGCGCTGGGAGGAAGGGATGAGCCGATACCATGACCATGACGATATGGTTAGGCACAAATACGCCGGAAACATGAATGACCCAGAAGAGTTCTATGTGCATGTGATCAACGTAGTCCCCCGAGCCCGTGGCTACTCCGTGTTATTCAAGAACGCAGACGCATTTGTCTACTGTGGGCTTCAGGAATTCAAGCGCCGGTTCCCGCATAAATTATCTGGTGAGCCAACTCAAGTTAAAGGTTGGGATTATGACCGAGTGAAGGAGCAACCTCATGACTGATACAACCAAAGATACAAGTCACGTTGTTACCGTGACCATTTCCGGCCCTACTGGGTGTGGCAAATCAGCCATATACGGTGAATTGGAAATAGCTCTTCTAGCTATGGGGATTCCTGTTACTCATGCCAATCCTGCTGAAGCCATGAGCGAGAAGCGACTAACTCATTCTGACTGGGCTGGTGCGCTGGAAATGTATAAGCCTAGCGTTGTTTTGGTGGAGGCAAACAAAGGGGACTTGGATATGGCTATGCAGAACGTGAAGGATATTGCCCACTGCCTGTCCGATATTCGCCGATTCGTTGAAGCTAAGTTTATGACTGTTGGCGACTTGCCTTCACCTGAAGGTTTGCTATTAAGCGGCCCTGAATGGAAGCACGAAAGCGACGCAATAATAGCCGCAATCAACCGAGTTTCTAACTTTTACGAACAGGAGCAGCAAAAAATAATTGATAAAAAGATTCGTGATGAATGGGCTTCTGGTGATAATCGATGTAATGACTGCAAGTCAAACGATTTCACCCTCTGCCCACATAACGGCAAGGAGGCTGTATGACTGATACAACAGCTATCAAGGCGCTGCGTGAAGCGGCGCTTAAAGCCACTCCCGGACCGTGGGTGACAGTAGATTACTTTTGGATCGCCCAGGAAAAAGACGGTCACGGAGGTGAGTTTATAGTTTTTGATAATGGGCCAGACGCTGCATATGTCAGAAATTTAAGCCCAGATAGGATTTTAGCCCTACTCGACCAGCTCGAAGCAGAACGCCAGCGGGCTGATGATGCGCATAAATATGGCAGCGAGCGTGATTCTGAAAATGAGTCACTAATGCACACGGTTGGGCGGCTCAGAGTGGAAATCGCAGAGCTGAAAGGCGAGCAGGTGCCGGTGGCTGAAATCAAGTTCCACCCATCCACGGATAAGCACCCTTGCATGTACTGGTTTGGAAAACAGGATCGGGATTTCCCTGTTGGCACTCGGTTTTTCACCGCCCCACAAAAGCCGGTCGTGTTGCCGGGGATAAGTGAATTAATCGATGCTTGTGATTCCACCCCGGCAATGCGTGACATTCATGTGTGGGATTTGGCAATTTCAGAAGTAAAGCGCCTGAATCCTAGTCTTTTCTCTGATAAATCTGCCGCTGACGGCATCGTGAAGGATGGTGAGTGATCCCCCGGCATGGAAGCCAGTGCTATAATCCTCCCAGCAATGGAGGATATATGTCATACAATCTTGCTGACCTTTCCAAAGACGAAATGGACAAAATCAACGTGGATTTAGCTGCGGGCGGCGTTGCTTTCAAAGAGCGCTACAACATGCCGGTTATCGCTGAGCACGCAGAACGTGAGCAGCCTGAGCATCTCAGGGAATACTTCAGGGAACGCTTGGCACATCACAGAGCGATGAAGGCGACGCTGGGTAAAATGGAAGTTGAGCAGTCAAAATGAGGTGATCGATGGCAAGTGCAAGATTAGACGAATCAGATAACACCGTCCTCACCTTGTCGGATGAGGAAACAAAAGCGTTGTGGTTGCTGCTTGGTAAGTTGTCCCATAACTCAAAACTGGAGAAGGGACTCACTGAAGAGCAGGCAAAGCTTGTTAGCGATATATGGCATTCACTGCGATGACCGCTAACTAACAGAGATTACACCAATCAGGCTGCCAATCGGCGGCCTTTTTTACGCCTGCAACATGAGGTATCCCCCGATGATCACAGTCAAATTACCCCGCGCACACTTCTACGCGGGTCGAGTAGACACGTCTGAACTTGAGGCAGTGTTACGACAGAGATTGTGGAGCATGACAGGAGTCGAGCCAGCTCAGGTGAGCGTTTCATTACATGAAGGCACACAGATTCTTGCTTCTGGCTGTGAAGTCGGGGCGGTGACAAAAATACTGAAGATTGGAGAGCACTATGTTTGAAGACGACCTGAGAATCAACACACGGCCTGACTATGTGGACGACGGATGCGACTGGACTGCCCGGCACATATTCAACATGACAGCGCGTGCAAGAGTCAGGCGCGGTGTTTCATCTGTAATGCCTGAGTGCAAGCAGGTAGTGGCAAAGGCTAAGCCGGTGAAGAAGGCCAAGAGCAAGAACAAATCACGCGTGTTTGAATTTGGAGATGCAGCATGAAATACGAGATTACGAAGGGAAGTGAGAGGGATTTTGAACAAGCTCCCGAGTGGGCTATTTATCTGGTGAAATTGCTAGACTACACAGCTACTGCGTGGGTTTCTGGCGGCGATGATAAATATCAGTATAAGAGCGACGAAGATGGGCAAATTGGATATGAAATTATAGGTGTATTTATTAAATGGGAGTGGAGTAAAGGAGTTGAAATCATCGCCGAGCGCCGACCAATCACCGAGCTGGTTTGGGATGGCGAAGGGTTGCCGCCAGTTGGGGTTGAGTGTGAATTCACATCTTTCTCTTCAGGAGACGTGTGGCACACGGGTGTTGTCAGATATTTGTCTGAACATACTATCGTTATCGAATTCACTAACATGGTTAATGGGAAAGCAGAAAGCATTTCTCACCCACGAACAATGAAGTTTCGCCCCCTGCGTTCACCTGAAGATGTGGCAATGGATGAGTCCATCGAAGCAATGCGTGATGTGGGCTACACGCTGCCGGCTGCAATAAGATTCACCAAAGAAGAGATAGCCGCACTCTACGACGCAGGCTATCGCAAGATGGAGTAGCCCATGACGCCAGAAGAGGCAGACAACGCAGTCAGAAGCATCGCAAAGAAACTCCTCACCGAACTCCGCAGTAAAGACAACCACCACACTCTCCGTCAGCTGCTCGATAAATACGCCAACCAAGCTAAGCCACTATGCCCATCAGGTCATGAAGTGTGGCTGTGGCTTTGCGTTTGGGTTCATCGGGTGGCTGAGGGTAAATAATCATTGAGAGCAAAATACGATATCTTGCGGTAGTTTGCGCTCAGACTCTGTTAAAAATGCAGGAGAAATTATGGCTAAGCTGATGAACCTTCAGGAGTGGGCTGCCGAGACTTACACTCATCCCCCTTCCCTTTCTACGCTGAGGAGATGGGTGAGAGAAGGCCGCATCTACCCCTCTCCAGAGATTCACGGAAAAGAATACAAACTTACCCCTGACTCGGTGTATGTTGACCCGCGCAAAAAGATGATGAAGCTAAAGCCGGCTCATATTACGCCGCCGAAAAAGGGATCGCTTATGGAGAAATTAAAACATGTCGAACAGGCCGAAACGCTACGACGCTAATCTGCCACGGAACCTGACGTACCGTAAAACTAAGCAGATTTTCTCCTGGCGAAATCCCGTGACCGGACAGGAAATATCTCTTGGCCGCATACCACGCAAGGACGCTGTGGCTCAGGCCATTGAGGCAAACAACTATATCGAACAGAATTATCTACCATCCGCACTTCTTGATCGCCTCAAGGACTCCCCTGAATTTACATTCGGCAAATGGATTGAGCGCTATGAGGTCATTCAGGCGCGACGCAATCTAAAGCCAAACACAGTCAAGGTGAGAGCCAATCAACTGCTGACGCTAACTTCAGAGTTTGGCCGTAATGGCATCGCGATGATCACAACACGGGATATTGCCGTATTCCTTGAGTCGTATGTAGAGTGCGGGAAGAAAAGCATGGCTGTAGCGCTTCGTTCTCTACTGCTTGATGTTTTCAGGGAGGCTGTAGTAGAAGGCATTATTGATAAAAATCCAGTGGAGCCTACAAGAACGCCAGTTCCAGACGTTCGGCGTGAAAGGTTGTCGCTTGAACAATTTCTATCGATTCGACAGGCTGCGACCGGGATGGGTGCATGGCTAGTTAATGCTATGAATATTGGATTGCTCACTGGTCAGCGCCGAGAGGATGTTACTAGAATGGCGTTCAGTGATATTAATGACGGGAGGATTTTTGTCACGCAGAGTAAGACGGGGCATAAACTGGCATTGCCGCTATCGCTTGAGTTATCGGCGGCGGGCGTGTCGCTTGAGTCTACTATTGAGATGTGCCGAGTGAATAACCCCTCTGATAGCTTGATCTACTCTTCAGTACGACGAGGAGGAAGAAAGCCAGGTGCAATTACACCTGATGGCCTTACTCAGGCTTTTTCTGATGCAAGGGTTTTGAGTGGGATTCAGTTCGGAGCTAACCCGCCTACTTTCCATGAAATTCGAAGTCTTGCAAGCAGGCTTTATGAAGTGGAGAATGGGGAAGATTTTTCTCAGAGATTACTTGGTCACAAGAACCTCTCTATGACTAAAAAGTATCTCGATTCCCGCGGCCAAGAATATGTGATGGTTTAGTTCGAATATGAAGTTTTCGGGATAAGTTCGGGAAATTTCGGAACCACAATCAAAAAACACTTATAAAACAACACATTAAAAAAAGACCGAATACGATTCCTATATTCGGTCTAGGGAAATGGCTCTTGGGAGAGAGCCGTGCGCTAAAAGTTGGCATTAATGCAGGCGGTTAAGCCGTACAAAATAAAGAATAGCTGACAGCTGATTATTTTCCACCCAACTCGCAACATAGTGATAATAACAATGCTGTATTATTTTCATTATGTGACAACATTCGCAAAGTATGAGTTTAACAACAATGGCTTATTCGCTGCATTGCCACTTAGCAGAGCGATTCCGCTTTTGTAATAAATGGCGCAAGGCTCATTTTTTGTCCCGGATTTTGCGGATCGTCCAGCCAGATTTTCTCCAGTGGAACCGCCTGTACCTGGCGATTTTTAACCTGCTCTTTCGCCACGTCGTTCAGAGGATATTGCGCCAGCGTACTGTCGTTGATCACATACAGCGCATGACCCGGGCGGCATTGCAGCATGACTTCTTCACGGGTGAATGCCCACGCCTTTCCGTATTGTAAGCGGCTGACCGTTTCCAGCTGTGGCGCTGCCAGACTGCTGGCGGATAAGGTCAGCAGCACGCAGGCAAGCAGTGTTTTCCTCATGTTTTTTCCTCGGTAATGATTAAATTCTTAATACGTTTTTAACGCCGCTTCAGCGCGGCGCCAGCGTGGCAAACAGGCTCACCAGCAGCAGAACAAAAAGCGCCAGCCCCCATTCAACCCATGTCATCAACACAAAACGGCGTTCGGCATGACCGGAGTCATTGCCCATCAGCGGCACGAGACGATAACGGTTGTAGACGGCGATAGTGGCCATAATGCCGACCAGCAGAATTTTGATAACCAGTAGACACTGGTAAAGCGACGTCAGCTCCGTCGGCCAGCGCTGCAAAATGATGGCGGTATTCATGATGCCCGTGAGTATGACCAGCGCGACGGCGGCATGACCCCATGTTGAAAAACGGATCAGCGTGGCGATGGCAAAAGGCCGCAGTTCAGGTTTACGGGTGTAGTACATGCACGCCAGCAGCGGGAGTAAGCATCCAAACCAGTAGGCGGCACTCAACAGATGCACCATATGATTGAGACGCTGAACGAGCCCTAATATGCCGTTATGCATGGCCGCATGACCGATCAGCGCCTGACTCAGCAATAAACCCAGCGAGCAAAGGAACACCAGCAGATTGCGCACCGACAGCCAGTCCATCAACAACACCAGCATCAGTGCGGCGGTCAGCAATAAGTGCCAGCGCCAGACTTCGCCAAACGTGGTAGTCAGCACCAGTAACCAGACGTTCAGGTTCAGGCCATCACTCCAGCCATTACCCATCAACATGGCCTGAATTGATAGCAT
Source organism: Rahnella sp. 1L-D-7-B-C2 (assembly GCF_057290995.1). Lineage (NCBI taxonomy): Bacteria > Pseudomonadati > Pseudomonadota > Gammaproteobacteria > Enterobacterales > Yersiniaceae > Rahnella > Rahnella sp. 1L-D-7-B-C2. The sequence continues at coordinate 452,454 of NZ_JBXAVQ010000002.1, forward strand.
CCCGACAGACGTTATCGCCGCAACCGCGCCAGACCACATCATCAGCGTCTGGTTTTTTCGCAGTAACATCGCCGTAAAGCCGGCCGGTGCCAGTAGGGAGCAAAATACGCTCAGCCCGAATATTTGCATCAGGGAGGCAAAATGGGCGAACCGGCACAGGACAAACAGCGCAGTCAGGCTCATGACTTACTTAACGGTGAAGCTGTACTGACCATTGGTTTTATGACCGTCGACCGAGACCACGCTCCACGTTACCCAATATTTACCTGGGCTCAGCGCATCGGGTAACGTGACTACCGTCTGGGTGTTGTCATTAGCAGCGAGCGTTAACGCGCCAGTTTTAACCGCTTTTTTATCTGCACCGGTCAGGGTAATTTTGCTGAAATTCGGTTCGATACCTTCACTGAATCCGAGAGAGAGTTCAGTCGGGCTGGCGGCAAGAACGGTGTCCGCTGCTGGCGTCTGAGTTTTAAGATGTGCATGCGCAAAGGCTTGCGATGAGATAAATCCGCTCAGCAATACGGCTGAGACTGCCATGGCACGGCAAAGAGAGGTGGTTTTTTTCAACACGATGATTCCTTGGCTTGCGTAACGATGAATTTATAACGCCGTCACTTTATCGCAAACCAACCCAAAACGTTTGTCATAAATGCATAAAAAAACGCAGAAGCCGGAGCATTCTGCGTTTTATGTGCATCACAAACGGGGTTTACACCGCCGGGGCTTGCGCTGCCATATTTTTGAGATCTTTATCAACGAAGAACAATCCGTTGCCGGTATTGCTGACCAGTGACAGTTTGTCGAGAACGGATTTGAACAAGGTCTCTTCTTCATGTTGCTCTGCGACGTACCATTGCAGGAAGTTGAAGGAAGAATAATCTTTCAGAGTCATCGCCAGATCGGCCAGTTCGTTGATTTTCTGTGTGATCAGTTGCTCATGCTCGTAAGTCTGCATGAAGAGATCAGAAAGAGATTCAAATGTTACCGGCGGTGCAGCAATCGCGCCCAACAACGGCAGTGCGCCGGTATCGCTGACATATTTGAACAGGCGATGCATGTGGTCCATCTCTTCCATGGAATGCTTCTTCAGAAACGCAGCCGCACCTTCGTAGCCTTTGTCGCTGCACCATGCACTCATCTGCAAATATAAATTGGCAGAATAAAACTCGAGGTTCAGCTGTTCATTAAGCTGATCGATCATTTCTTTTTTTAGCATGATGCGGCTCCATAAATAAATTAAGGCAGGGGAATGGGTTTATTTATCCGCATTATGCCCGCATCAACACTAAATAAAAACAGGTGATTCACATTAATATCATCACAAGTAACATTTAATTTTAATACCATGATTTTTAAGAGATTAATTTCAAGTGAAATATACAATAATGATAACCATTAACATGCGCGCATATATTAAAAAGAATCATTCTTATTTGATAAAATAAATCTTCCAGCCTAATTGCTGCTAATAATCAATTCCACAACGTGAATAGTTCTTATTTACCTATATGACATCGTAATCATTTAGCTTAGTGGCAGTTTATAAAAATAAGATATCAGCGTTCACCCCGGCGGTGGCCTCGGGTACAATGCCGGTCAAAACAGATTCACGGGATGTCGCAATGAGTATCAATCTGGCGGAAATCAGTAAAGAAGAAATGGATCGCATCAACATCGATCTGGCGGCCTCGGCGGTCGCTTTCAAAGAGCGTTACAACATGCCGGTTGTCGCTGAAATGGTTGAACGCCAGCAGCCTGAGCACCTGCGCACGTACTTTCGCGAGCGCGTTATGCATTACCGTGGAGAATCACATAAATTTTCCCGCTTACCTTATGAACCGAAGCAAAAGTAACGTTGCTGGCGCAGGTAAACGGGAGGAGAGAAGATTATCGACGGGTAGCAAATTGCTGGTTGGTGCGGATCAGTTGATCGAGAATGCCCGGCTCATCAAATGAGTGCCCTGCTCCTTCGATAATGTGCAGCTCGGCTTCCGGCCAGGCTTTCGCCAGATCCCAGGCGTTTTGCACCTGACAGGCCATGTCGTAGCGGCCATGCACAATCACCGCAGGAATATGCCGGATGCGGTCGACGTTTTGCAGCAGCTGATCATCGGTGTCTAAAAAACCCAGATGTGTGAAGTAGTGGTTTTCGATACGGGCAAATGCCAGCGCAAAGTTATCTTCACCAAACGACGCCGAACCCTCCGCAGGCAGAAGCGTGACTGTCTCCCCTTCCCACAGGCTCCATATTTTAGCCGCCTCCAGTTGCACCGCACGGTCGTTTGACGTCAGTCGCTTGTGATAAGCAGCGATCACATCTTTACGTTCTTCCTCTGATAAAATTGACAAAATTCGCTGCCATTTTTCCGGGAAGAATCGCGATGCCCCGTCCTGGTAGTACCAGGTCAGTTCCTGCTTACGCATGGTGAAGATACCACGCAGCACCATTTCGCTGACGTGCTCGGGATGCGTCTGGGCATAGGCCAGCGCCAGCGTGGACCCCCACGAACCGCCGAACACCAGCCATTTCTCTACACCTGCCATTTTGCGCAGACGCTCGATATCTTCCACCAGATGCCATGTCGTGTTGTTGTCGAGGCTCGCATGAGGCTTTGAACGCCCGCAGCCACGCTGATCAAACAGCATGACGTCATAATCATTCGGATCAAACAACTGACGGTGGACGGAGGAACATCCGCCGCCCGGCCCGCCGTGAATAAAGACCGCCGGCTTGCCTTGTGGGTTGCCACTACGCTCCCAGTAAACCTGATGGCCGTCGCCGGTATCAAGCATGCCGCTGGCATAAGCCTCACGCGGTGGATACAACCCTTTTAATTTTGGCATGACATTTCCTGTTCTAGTTGGCCAGAGTATTGATGGATACATTTACAACTCAATAACAGCGCATCAGCCAGCCAACAACAAGTTGTAATCCACGAAAATCGGCTTTTTGTATGCTGTTCGCATACTTATCGCGCAATTTCTTTTTTTCACGATAAGCGGTGGCGGGTTCCATAACTGTAAAGAACGGTTGGAAACACAAAGGAGCTTGCAACAGGAACGAATTTGGCTCTAAATAGGTGAGCAACCCAATCCACCAGCTTTAAAGAGAGGCAATGATGAGTAAAGGAATGGATAGCAAAAAGAATGCGAAGAAAAAGCCATTGAAAACCCCTGCCGAAAAAAAGGCTGATAAAAAAGCCAAGAAAGCATCTGCTTAACAATGTACTTCGTAGAATAAACCCGCCGAGCGCGGGTTTTTTTATTTAGGGGAAATTTTTTAGACTCAACTTTTCGCTGCCAGCGCCACCAGGAAGGCGTACTCCAGCGCGATATCCTCATACGCTTTAAAGCGTCCGGATTTGCCACCGTGACCAGAATCCATATCCGTGTGCATCAGCAGCTGATTGCTGTCGGTTTTCACATCGCGCAGTCTGGCCACCCATTTTGCCGGTTCCCAGTATTGCACCTGAGAGTCATGCAGGCCGGTGGTGACCAGCATGTGCGGATACGCCTGCGCACGCACCTGATCGTACGGGCTGTATTGCAACATGTAGTCGTAATAAGGCTTTTCGTTCGGATTACCCCACTCGTCGTATTCGCCGGTAGTCAGCGGGATAGACTCATCAAGCATCGTGGTGACGACGTCGACAAACGGAACCTGCGCAACAATGCCGTGATACAACTCCGGCGCCTGATTGATGATTGACCCCATCAGCAAACCGCCCGCGCTACCGCCCATTGCATAGACCTGCTTCGCGTCGCCATAACCTTCGGCTACCAGCTCTTTGGTAACGTCGATGAAATCGTGGAAAGTGTTCAGTTTATTGAACAGTTTCCCGTCGTCATACCATTGCTGACCGAGCTCCGCACCGCCGCGGATGTGTGCCAGCGCGAATACAAAACCGCGATCTAACAGGCTGAGACGGCTGCCGCTGAAAGCAGGATCCATACTGCTACCGTAGGAGCCGTAGCCGTAAAGCATCAGCGGATTCTGGTGGGGTTTGAAAAGTTCATGGCGATAGACCAGCGACACCGGCACTTTCACTCCGTCGCGGGCGTTGACCCAGACGCGTTCGCTGCGGTAATTCGCCGCATCAAAATCTTTCACTTCCTGCTGCTTTAGCAAAGTACGTTCGTGCGTATCCAGATCCAGTTCAAACAAGGTGCTCGGCGTGGTCATGGAAGAATAGCCGTAGCGAAGCAGCGCGGTATCCGGTTCCGGGTTGTACGCCAGCCAGGTGGTGTAGGTGGGATCGTCAAACGCCAGCGATTTTTCCTCGCCGGTTTGCCAGTGGATTTGGCGCAGATGCGTCAGCCCCTGTTCGCGCTCTTCAACGACCAGCCAGCCACGGAACAGACTAAAGCCTTCCAGCATCACTTCCACGCGCGGTGCGATCAGCGCATGCCAGCCAGACTCTTCGCCGTTATCACTTTTGTACAGGCCGAAATTTTTGCCGTCTTTGTTCGAGCGGATATAGAACTTGCCGAGGTAATGGTCGAGCGCGTACTCGTGATCTTTACGGCGCGACAGGAAAACCTGAGGTTTTGCCTGCGGATCGTCAGCATCGAGCAGCAAAATCTCGGAGGTCGTGGTGCTGTCGAGATGGATCAGGATGTATTTTTCTGACGTGGTTTTATCCAGCCCGACGTAAAAGGTGTCGTCTTTCTCTTCATACACCAGTTTGTCGGTTTTTGGGTCGGTGCCGACAACGTGGCGATAGACCTGATACGGCAGGAGGGTTTTCTTGTGTTTGCGCACATAATACAAAGTCTGGGAGTCGTTCGCCCATTCGCTGCTGCCGGAGGTATTTTTCAGCAGATCGTCAGCCCAGGTTTCGTCATCCAGATTTTTGATGCGGATGTCGTACTGGCGGCGCGACAGAAAATCTTCAGCGACAGCCATCCGTTTGTTATCACGGCTGATATCGAGCCCGCCCAGCGTATAAAACTCACTGTCTTTGGCGCGCTCGTTACCGTCGATAAGCGTCGCCCACTGTTCCTGTTCGTCAGCGGGTTGGCGCAGATAAATGGCGTATTCATTGCCCGGCTCATAGCGGGTCTGATAGCGGAAACCGTGCTTAATATAAGGAACAGAATGATCCTGCTGGGCAATGCGCGCCACCATCTCGCCATACAGTGTTTCGCGCAGCGCCTGATGGGGCTTCATGGCCTCATCGGTATATTCATTTTCGGCTGCGAGGTAAGCCAGGACCTGAGGATCGGTGCGGTCATCGTCACGCAGCCAGTAATAGTTATCGACGCGTTCAGTGCCGTGCGCGCTCAGGATTTTAGGGCGTTTTTCAGCCTTTGGAGGTGTCATCATCGCGGGATCTCTTTGTCCTCTTAGTGGTATGACAAGAGTGACAGGTTTAGCCGGGGAAACCAAGAGACGGAAATGAAAGGAATAATGCGTCCGCCGGAGGAAACGGACGCGGATATCACTCAGACTGGCGTGCTGTAGCTGATTTCACCGAGCTGGCAATTGAGCGTCACCTGATAGGTTTTGTCGGTGTGATCGCCGCGAACTTTCAGCGGGATTGTCCACTTCGCGTTATCGCCGCTGATACTGTCCGGCGCTACCCACGCCACCGGCGTAGACGTACCAAGCGTTTTCTTATCCGCATCCCAACGCGGAATACGGTTTTGCAGGAAATCACGCTTCACCAGCGCCGCAATTTCGTCTTTGCTGGCGGTTGAGCAAGGCGCGACCGTTGCCGTTCTGACTTCCGGCTCCGCCGCCTGCGCCACCTGAATCATTCCGCTCATTCCTGCGACAGCGATCACCGCGCCTGAGATCATCTTTTTCATTGTTCGTCTTCCCGCTTTTTGTCGATCATTACCAGTGACCTTGCAGGATTTATATCCCTACAACTGACAAGGTCATCGCTTGCGTTAGATAATATAATCCTCAACAAGGTAATAACACAACATTAACAACATGACGAACAACGCATAATGCTTAACGTAAGATGATGGCCTTACAGTTTTTGCCTTTGATTTTGCCTTCCTGCAAACGTTGCAACGCCTTTTTGGCGCTCTTCTGACGAATCGCTACGTACGCGTGGATCGGGAACATGTCAATTTTACCGACTTCGGCAGCGGTCAGGCCAGCTTCACCGGTCAGCGCGCCGAGAATGTCACCGGGGCGGATTTTGGCTTTACGGCCACCGTCGATGCACAGGGTCGCCATGACAGGATCCAGCGCTACCGGCGTAGCGGCCAACGCCTGTGCAGCCGGCTGCCAGACAAAGGTCTGACGAGTGTAATCTTCCAGTGCGTGAACACGGCCCATTTCCTGCGGCGTGACTAAACTGACGGCCAGACCGCTGGTGCCTGCGCGGCCGGTGCGGCCTACACGATGGATATGCACTTCAGGATCGAACGACAGTTCGTAATTGATCACCAGACCGAGATCTTTGATGTCCAGACCGCGCGCCGCCACGTCGGTGGCCACCAGCACGCGGCAACTGCCGTTGGAGAAACGCACCAGCACACGGTCACGGTCACGCTGTTCAAGATCGCCGTTCAGCGCCAGCGCGCTGATGCCTTTGGCGGACAGCGCATCGCAGACGTCCTGACAATCGCGCTTGGTGTTACAGAACACCACGCATGACGTAGGCTGATGCTGATAAAGCACCGCCGCAAGCAGTGACAAACGTTGATGTTTATCGGCTTCGATAAAGACCTGCTTGATATCCGCAACGTCTTCTTCACCTTCAATTTCGACTTTCAGCGGCTGGCGCTGGAATTTAGAACTAATACGCTCGATGCCGTCCGGATAAGTTGCGGAGAACAGCAGCGTCTGACGGGCGGGCGGTGTGTAGCTGACCACGTCTTCAATGTCTTCGCTAAAGCCCATGTCCAGCATGCGGTCGGCTTCATCCAGCACCAGCACTTTCAGTTGATCCAGCTTCAGAGTGCCTTTACGCAAATGTTCCTGAATACGCCCCGGCGTACCGACCACGATGTGCGGCTGACGCACCAGTGATTCCAGCTGAGGGCCGATTGACTGGCCGCCGCAGAGGGTCAGAATTTTGATGTTCTGGGTAAAGCGAGCCAGACGACGTAACTCTTTACTGACCTGATCCGCCAGTTCGCGGGTCGGGCACAGCACCAGCGCCTGGGCGTAGAACTGCGCCACGGTGATACTGTTCAGCAAACCGATCCCGAACGCAGCTGTTTTGCCGCTACCGGTTTTAGCTTTGGCCAGGACGTCCTGCCCCTGCAAAATGGCAGGCAGTGAAGCGGCCTGAATCGGGGTCATTTCGGTATAACCCAGTTCGGTCAGGTTAGAAAGTTGCTCAGCGGGCAGTGTCAGGGCTGAAAAGGAATGCGTGCTCAAGGCGATAACTCTTTATGTGAGGCAAAAATCGAAGCAGCGGCAGAGGGTCTGACGCCATGGTTTGGTTAAATGATAACAGAGACGCCCGCTGACTGCCTTAAACGGCAGAAAACTGGCTGAAAAAATCCCTTACACGCCCCACTTTGCTCCGCGACGAATTCGGCGATCATACTGCGCAATCGTTTTCGTTGATCATTAATTCAGATATACTGCGCGCCGAAATTCTCATTTTTATTCATCACAGATCTGGGTACGAAGCTATGTTAACCATTGGTACTGCACTGCGCACCGGCGCCACACGCGTCATGTTGTTAGGCTCTGGCGAACTCGGGAAAGAAGTGGCGATTGAATGTCAGCGTCTTGGCCTGGAAGTGATCGCCGTGGATCGTTACGCCGATGCACCGGCAATGCAGGTTGCTCATCGCAGCCATGTCATTAATATGCTGGACGGCGACGCGCTCAAACAGGTTATCGAAAGCGAACGTCCCGATTTCATCGTGCCGGAAATCGAAGCTATCGCCACCAGTATGCTGGTCGAGCTGGAAAAACAGGGTCACAACGTGGTGCCTTGCGCCGAAGCCACCCGCCTGACCATGAACCGCGAGGGCATCCGTCGTCTGGCTGCAGAAACGCTGCAACTGCCGACGTCCAGTTACCAGTTTGCGGATGATGAAGCCTCTTTTCGTCAGGCTGTCGACGCAATCGGTTACCCGTGCATTATCAAGCCGGTCATGAGCTCATCGGGTAAAGGCCAGAGCCTGATCCGAAGCGCAGAACAGTTGCAAACCGCATGGGATTACGCGCAGCAAGGCGGTCGTGCCGGTGGCGGTCGCGTCATTGTGGAAGGCCTGGTGAAATTTGATTTCGAGATAACCTTGCTGACCATCAGCGCCGTGGATGGCATCCACTTCTGCGCGCCAATCGGCCATCGTCAGGAAGACGGGGATTACCGGGAATCCTGGCAGCCACAGCAGATGACCGAACTGGCCCTGCAACGTGCGAAAGAAATTGCCGAAAAAGTCGTAAAAGCCCTTGGCGGTAAAGGTCTGTTTGGCGTCGAGCTGTTTGTGTGCGGCGACGATGTGATCTTCAGCGAAGTCTCACCACGTCCGCACGATACCGGCATGGTGACGCTGATTTCTCAGGATCTCTCGGAGTTTGCTCTGCACGTTCGCGCCTTTCTTGGCCTGCCGGTGGGCAATATCCGCCAGTTCGGCCCTTCCGCCTCTGCCGTTATTCTGCCTGAGCTGACCAGCAACGACGTCACCTTCAGCGGTCTGGAAAATGCGCTGACCGGTTACAATCAAATTCGCCTGTTCGGCAAGCCGGAAATAAGTGGGAAACGCCGTCTGGGCGTTGCGCTGGCGATTGCCGATAACGTCGAAGATGCGGTGGAACAGGCCAAACAGGCTGCCGCTGCGGTGGTCGTCAAAGGCTAGTCTCTGCGGATTTCACATAAAAAAACCGGACGCCTGCAAAGGCTCCGGTTTTTTTCATCACAATTTGCCTGAAAGAAAACACCTTCAGGACAGGGTGTTATTCGTCTTCGTCATCAAAAATGACGGTCACGCGATCGCCTTTGTGCGTCTCACGGATTTCTGCCGCCACGGTAGCAATGGCTTCGCCGCTGCTCATGCCATTTTCCATTAACTGGCGGATACGATCGGCGGCCTGTTCTTGTTCGTTATGTGATAGTGAAGGCATACCTGTCAGCATGGGAGATTCCTGTTGTACGTGGTGACTGTTGCAAGATAAACAACGCCCGCAGGCTGCGGGGTTGCACAGTATACGCCTTATTCATGCAAATCGCCTGTGCTGGTTTCCGGGGGCGGAATCTATGTTAGGATCGCAGACCTGTAACGTCATTCATCGCGCCAGAGAAACTGAAACCCGTCATGCAACCCGCTCACTCCGTTGTTTTCTATCCCTTGCCTTATCGGCCGGACGCTCTGCTGACGCAGTTCGGGCCACTTTCCGCTTTGCCGTGGGCGATGCTGCTACACTCGGGCGCAGCGCAACACCAGCACAACCGCTTCGATATTCTGGTCGCCGACCCGCGGGTCACGCTGACCACCCGCGGGGCGATTACGCAGATTGCGCGAGAAGGTACCGTGTGGACAAGGGAAGAAGATCCGTTTGCGTTGCTGGAAGAACAGCTTTGCGCCTCGGGATTGCGGGCAGAAACCTCTGACGACTTTCCTTTTCAGGGCGGTGCACTCGGCCTGTTTGGCTACGATTTGGGCCGCCGCGTTGAGACGCTGCCGGACATCGCGCAGCGAGACATCACGCTTCCTGACATGGCCGTCGGTATTTATGACTGGGCGCTGATCGCCGATCACCATTTACAGCGTCTGACTCTGGTGTCTCATGGTGATATTCAGGCGCGTATACGCTGGCTGGAACAGCATGCGAAGCCGGTGAACACGGCCCCTTTCCACCTGGATGCACCGTGGCAGGCGAATATGAGTCGCGAGGAATACGGTGTGAAATTCCGCCAGATTCAGGAATACATTCACAGCGGTGATTGCTATCAAATCAATCTGGCGCAACGGTTCGCCACCGCCTATCAGGGTGATGAGTGGCAGGCGTTTCTGCGGCTAAATCAGGCCAACCGTGCGCCCTTCTCGGCCTTTCTGCGGTTGCCGGAAAACGCCGTGCTCAGCCTCTCTCCCGAACGCTTTATCTGGCTGAAAAACCAGCAGATCCAGACACGACCTATCAAAGGCACGCTGCCGCGTTGTGAAGATCCGGACGAAGATGCCCGCCAGGCGGAGCGTCTGGCAGCGTCAGAAAAAGATCGCGCCGAAAACCTGATGATCGTCGATTTGCTGCGAAATGACATTGGCCGGGTGGCGACGCCCGGCAGCGTAAGGGTGCCTGAACTGTTTGTGGTCGAGCCCTTCCCGGCCGTCTATCATTTGGTCAGCACCATCACCGCTGAATTACCCGCTGACTGCCACGCCAGCGCCCTGCTGCGCGCCTGTTTCCCCGGTGGCTCTATCACCGGTGCGCCAAAAGTGCGCGCGATGGAAATAATCGAAGAACTCGAACCCCAGCGCCGCAACGGCTACTGCGGCAGTATTGCTTACATCAGCTGCTGCGGCACGATGGACAGCAATATCACCATCCGTACTCTGCTGACCGAACAGGGTAAAATCTATTGTTGGGCGGGCGGCGGGATTGTTGCGGACAGCCAGGAACAGGCAGAATATCAGGAGACGTTCGATAAAATCGCCCGCATTTTGCCCCAGTTAGGAGACGCTCAGCCGTGAGTTTGCTGGAACAACACCCGCCGATGCAGGCGTTTTCGCCCGCCGTGGAAGATTTCATTCTGCGCTTTCAGTTACAGCAGCCGCGCATGCCCGCGCCGCTGTTGCGCGGCACCCGTCACGCGGCGGTGTTGATCCCGATTATTTGCCGCGAAGAGCCGACAATTTTACTCACCCGACGTTCAGACAGCCTGCGCAAGCACGCCGGTCAGGTCGCGTTTCCAGGCGGTGCGGCCGATGCCACGGATGCATCGATTATCGCCACTGCGCTGCGCGAGACGCAGGAAGAGGTCGCGATCCCTCCTGAACAGGTACACATATTGGGCACGCTAGCCCCGCAGGACAGCAGCAGCGGTTTTCAGGTCACGCCGGTGATCGGCCTGTTACCCGTTGATGTGACGTTCCATCCGGCGGAAGATGAAGTGGCGGAGATATTCGAGATGCCGTTACAGGAAGCTTTCGATCTGGCCCGTTACCATTCTCTGGATATTCACCGCAGAGGCACACATCACCGGGTGTATTTATCCTGGTATCAGCAGCAATTTGTCTGGGGATTAACCGCGTCGATCATTCGTCAGCTGGCCCGGCAGGTTAAAGACTGACCTCACTGGTTACACATCGATCACACTTTCGCATCAAATAAGTTTATTTCATGCGAAAATAGAATCTATTGCCCTAAACCCCTTTTACACTATAGATCTAGCCACAAATTCGTTTGTGGCTGTCAGGGTCCCGTTCCCTGCCGTTTTCAATTACAGGAGTATTCGACGTGATTAGCGTTTTCGACATGTTCAAGGTCGGGATTGGCCCTTCCAGTTCCCATACTTTGGGCCCGATGAAAGCCGGTAAACAGTTCGCTGATGACCTGCTCGAACAGGGCATGATGCCTGCCGTTACGCGTGTCGCCGTGGACGTTTTTGGCTCCCTGTCGCTGACAGGTAAAGGCCACCACACAGATATCGCCATTATTTTAGGTCTGGCCGGTAATCAGCCCGACACCGTTGACATCGACGGCATTCCGCACTTTATCCGCGACGTTGAGCAACGTCAGCGTTTGCCGCTTGGCACCACCCAGCACGAAGTCGATTTCCCGCGCGACACCGGCATGGTATTTCGCAGCGAAAACCTGCCACGCCATGAAAATGCCATGCAGATCCACGCGTTTGCCGGTGACAAACTGGTGTACAGCAAAACGTATTATTCCGTCGGCGGCGGTTTTATCGTCGATGATGAGCATTTCGGCCAGCCGGTTCTGGACGAAGTGTCCGTGCCGTTCAGCTTTAATTCGGCCAGTGAAATGCTGGCAAAGTGCAAAGAGAATGGCCTTTCTCTCTCCGGCTTAATGATGCAGAACGAGCTCGCGCAGCATAGTAAGCAAGAGATCGAGCAATATTTCGAGAAAATCTGGCACACGATGCAAGCATGTATCGATCGCGGTTTAAACACAGAAGGCGTGCTTCCCGGCCCGCTGCGTGTTCCGCGCCGTGCATCGGCACTGCGCCGAATGCTGGTCTCCAACGATCAACTGTCTAAAGACCCGATGAACGTGATCGACTGGGTAAATATGTTTGCGCTGGCGGTTAACGAAGAAAATGCCGCCGGTGGCCGCGTGGTCACTGCACCGACTAACGGTGCCTGCGGGATTGTTCCGGCGGTACTGGCGTATTATGACAAGTACATCCAATCGGTCAGCCCGGATATTTATCTGCGCTATTTCCTCACCTGCGGCGCTATCGGCATTCTTTATAAGATGAACGCGTCGATTTCAGGTGCAGAAGTGGGCTGTCAGGGTGAAGTCGGCGTGGCCTGTTCCATGGCCGCCGCCGGTCTGACTGAATTACTGGGCGGCAGCCCCGAGCAGGTTTGCGTGGCGGCTGAAATCGGCATGGAGCACAATCTGGGTTTGACCTGTGATCCGGTGGCCGGTCAGGTTCAGGTGCCATGCATCGAGCGTAATGCTATCGCGTCGGTGAAAGCCATTAACTCGGCACGCATGGCGTTGCGCCGCACCAGTGAGCCCCGGGTCTCTCTCGATAAAGTGATTGAAACCATGTACGAAACGGGCAAAGACATGAACGCCAAATACCGTGAAACGTCACGTGGTGGTCTGGCGATCAAGGTGCAGTGCGACTGATATTACTGCGTTTTTCTCTTGGCTGCGTCACATTGCCAGATGTTTTGGACGTGTGACGCACAAAATACCGCACCGGTACTATCACGTAGCCATTAAATCTTCGCTAAGAACAACCCGTTGTATTATCAATACATATTGGACATGACACTTGCTTTATACCCCGCGCGTACGGCATGCTGATTTCCGCGTGTTTTGCCGCTCAGGCTGCTTCAATAAGTTCTACCGCTCGGATGTTAAGGAATGGCAGGCGCAAAATGAGTGACAACGTCACAGAAAGGGATTTAATTTCATTTTGCCACTCAATAAAGTGAAAGAGCCTCCTACGATTTACAGCTACTATCAATAATAACAAAACGGCTGTTACGCTCAGGTAAACCCTTTATAAATGACTATTTGTGAGCCTGCACATTACACGGGATACAAGGATTAGAACGATGCTGTTCTCCCAGACCGGACTTGCGAAGTATCGCTACTATCGCCTTGCGTTGGCCAGCGCTATGGGTTTATTTACCCTTATTCTTACGCTCGGTATTCGTATTTACGAACAAAGTCAGGTTATCTCTGCGGATCAACAACGCGTGGCGATGCACACCGTTGAAAAACTCGAAAAATTACTTGAACCCGCTTCCCAGGCCGCCCGAAAAACACCCGTTGACCCGGCGCTGACCTGTCGTGAATTACAACCTGTCATGCAGCAAACCGTGGCGCGCATGCAAACCTTGCGATCTATCACTCTTGTTACCAATGGCACCATTACCTGTTCAAGCCTTATTGGCGCGCTGGATCTGAATTTCAGCAACACCCTGCCGGACATCGCTCAGGGCCGAACGCGGCTTGAGCTTCGTGCAGCAAAATTAACCAGGTTAGATATTCCTACTTTGCTGCTCTGGCAGCCTGCCACGGCTGATAATCTTAACGGTGAACTGTTCGTCTATAACATCGGGATCCTGTCGAATTTCCTGCTCGAACCACAGCCGCCGTACGCCCGCCATATTGTCCTGAACGTGATGAAGCAAAGCCTCGAGTATGGTAAAAACGAAATCATTCAAAGCGTGAATTTGCCGCAGCGGCCGTTACTGACTGTGAAATCACCGAACTATGATTTTTCCGTGTCGATTTATGGTGAGGAATCTTCCGCGCTGGCCTGGTCTGAACTGGCTTCCCATCTTCCTCTTTCGGTGCTGATCAGTTTACTGACCGCAACGGCGGTCTATTTGTTATCCGGCAGCCGGATTAGTCTCGCGTATCCGATAAGCCACGGGATTTCGCACCGCGAATTTAAAGTCTATTGTCAGCCGATTATCAATAGTGTCGATGGCCGCTGTATTGGTGTCGAAACGCTGATGCGCTGGAAAAATCGCCGACAGGAATGGGTTTCGCCAGATGTGTTTATTCCGCTGGCTGAGCAACACGGGCTCATTATCGCGCTTACCCGCTACCTGATTAAAACGGTGGCTGATAATCTTTCGGTCTTCCCCGCCACTTCCGGTTTTTACGTCAGTATTAACGTCGCCGCTCAGCATTTTAATAATATGGAAATTGTGGATGACATCCGCAAAATCTGGCTCCCCGCACAGCCTTCCGTCTCGCTAATGCTGGAACTGACTGAGCGCACGCGCTTGCAGGAATTGCGAGCCGCCGAGATCTCACAGTTGAAAGAGATGGGGATATTACTAGCGATCGATGATTTCGGTACCGGCCACAGTTCATTGAGTTATCTGAAGACGCTCAATCCTGACGTGCTGAAAATCGATCAGGCGTTTACTGCCTCCATCGGTACTGACGCGATTAACGCAACGGTCACCGATACCATCATCACGCTGGCGCAACGGCTGAATCTGAAGCTGATTGCCGAAGGCGTCGAAACTCGTGAACAGGTCGATTATCTGCGTAAACGCAAAGTCGATTCTTTGCAGGGATACTATTTTGCCAGGCCGATGCCGATTGAGGTTTTCCCGATCTGGCTGGCGCGTTATGAGAAATCCACGCAGGTCATGCAACCGGTTGATGAATAATCACGGTGAATGACAAGAATAAAAAACGGCGACCGGAGTCGCCGTTTTAAACAGAAGTGAACCGCTATTACTGGTCTTCTTCCCAATGGTCTTCAGACTGGATTTTCGTGATTCGCACGCGCTCGATCCGATAATCTGTCACTTCAAGAATTTCAAAGTGCAGCGAGGCCATTTCAATCACTTCACCTGCTACCGGCATCTGGCCAGATTTCGATAACAACAAACCCGCCAGTGACGCAAAATCATCGTCCGGGCTGACCAGCGTGTTGATGTCCAGGATCTGCTGTAACAGATGTAAATCCGTGCCACCCTTGGCTATCCAGGAATCACCGTCGGCAATCACGTCCGGCGTTTCGTCCTCGTCCGGGAATTCACCGGCAATGGCTTCCAGCACGTCCAGCGGCGTGACCAGCCCCTGAATCACACCAAACTCATTGCTGACTACCACCAGACGGCCTTTCGCTTTACGCAGCACGGCCAGCAGATTGATAACATCCATCGTTTCCGGCACCACGATCGGTGGCGTTTTCTCGGCAAAGGCCACGATGCTTTCACCCTTTTCCAGCGCCACCAGCAGATCTTTCGCCCGCACCACGCCGATCACGTCATCCAGAGAGTGACGGCAAATCGGGAACAGGCTGTGCGGCGTGTCCAGCAACTGGCTGCGGATTTCAGCCGGTGAGCGTTCACAGTCCACCCAGGAAATCTCGGTACGCGGCGTCATGATGCTGCGCAGCGAACGCGAGGCCAGCGTCAGTACGCCGGTTATCATGTGACGTTCTTCTTCCGCAAAAGTCTCATGGGCAGGTACGGCATCACCTGAAGGTTCATCTTCATTCTGATGCTGGCGTTTCCCGCCCATCAGACGCTGAATCGCCTCGGCCGTACGTTCACGCATCGGTCGCGTGGACTGGCTTTTCAGGAAGTTACGGCGTGCAATCTGGTTAAATAATTCAATCAGAATGGAGAAACCGATCGCGGCGTACAGATAACCTTTCGGAATGTGGAAACCAAAACCTTCAGCAATCAGGCTCAAGCCGATCATCAGCAGGAAGCTGAGACACAGCACCACCACCGTCGGATGATTGTTCACAAAGCGGGTCAGCGACTTCGACGCCAGCAGCATGACACCCATGGCAATCACCACCGCCGTCATCATGACGTACAGGTTGTTGACCATCCCAACTGCGGTGATCACCGCATCGAGTGAGAACACGGCGTCCAGCACCACAATCTGCGCCACAACGGACCAGAAACTGGCGTAGCCGCGGTTTTGCGAACCGTGCTCTTCATGCCCCTCCAGCCGTTCGTGCAACTCCGTCGTCGCTTTGAACAGCAGGAATACCCCGCCGAGCAACAGGATCAAATCGCGTCCGGAGAAACTGAACTGCGCAATACTAAACAGCGGCGTGGTGAGTTTGACCATCCACGAGATCAGCGACAGCAGGCCTAAACGCATAATCAGAGCTAAGGATAAGCCGATGATACGTGCTTTATCACGCTGTTTTGGTGGCAGTTTGTCCGCAAGAATGGCGATAAACACCAGGTTGTCGATACCCAGAACAATTTCCAGAACGACAAGTGTCAGCAAACCGACCCAAATTGAAGGGTCCATCAAAAATTCCATGTCAGACTCCGCAATGAGTTAAAGAAAAAAGACGCAAAGAAACGCGATTCGCTGAGCAATCAGGGGCCCGGCAAAGTGTTTTAGCTGTATGACTTACAGATGAAAGCGGTTTCAGTGCGGCAAAAATCAGGCCCATTGGGGCGGATTTGCCGGTAACGATGAGATGAAAAAGCGAAGAATAGTGACGTCGGTGACAGTCCATAGGGAGGGCTGAGGCCCGGTACTCCTGTTCAATTATTTGGAAAATCACTTTATCAGGAATGATTATCTGACGAAAGTGCGATCTTTTACCTCCTGCATCATTCTGAAACATCTATGCTGTTTTATTAGGCACGTGGAAGCGTATTCACAATACGTCGTTGAATAACGGACAGTCGTCACAAAATTTATTTTTTCACACACTAAAATAAATCACGTCGCACGACCTGTTGAGGTTCTGCAGTTTTACTGTTTATCAGTGTTATCAGAAATTAACGGACATTAGTGGGTTCATTCTCACGCAGGGAACGCTCTGTCCGCCTCAGGAACAAAAACGGGCAGATATCATCATCAGCACCATTACTTATGTGCATAACTCTTAATCGAGTTAACAGAGGAGGTAGCGAGTGAGTATTGCTATTATCATCGGCACGCACGGGTCAGCAGCTGAACAGTTGCTGAAAACAGCGGAAATGATTTTAGGTGAACAGGATAATGTCGCCTATATCGATTTCGTACCCGGCGAGAATGCCGAAACCCTGATCGAAAAGTACACGGCAAAGTTGGGTGGTTTAGATACCAGCAGCGGCGTCCTTTTCCTGGTCGACACCTGGGGTGGCAGCCCGTTTAACGCCGCCAGCCGCATTGTTGTCGATAAGGAAAATTACGAAGTTGTCACCGGTGTTAACATCCCTATGCTGGCAGAAACTTTCATGGCCCGTGATGACAACCCGTCCTTCGCAGAACTGGTTGCCATTGCAGTGGAAACCGGACGTATCGGCGTAAAAGCGCTGAAAACCCCGGAACCTGCCACAGAAGGCCCTGTCGCCGCACCTGTACCGAAAAAAGCCGCCCCGGTTCAACCTTCCGGTCCGAATGATTACATGAAAATCGGTCTTGCCCGTATTGATGACCGTTTAATCCATGGACAAGTCGCGACCCGCTGGACCAAAGAAACCAACGTTAACCGCATTATTGTCATCAGCGATGAAGTGGCTGCCGACACCGTGCGTAAAACGTTGCTGACTCAGGTTGCTCCTCCTGGTGTAACTGCACACGTTGTCGACGTGGAGAAAGCTATCCGTGTTTACAACAACCCGAAATACGCTGGCGACCGCGTGATGTTGTTGTTCACCAACCCAACCGACGTGCTGCGTGTGGTTGAAGGTGGCGTGAAGATTACAACGGTCAACATTGGTGGTATGGCATTCCGTCAGGGTAAAACCCAGGTGAATAACGCCGTGTCCGTCGACGAGAAAGATATCGAAGCATTCAAAAAACTGAATGAAAAAGGTATCGAACTTGAAGTGCGTAAAGTGTCCTCGGATTCACGTCTCAAGATGATGGATCTTATTAATAAGATGAATTAATAAGCACAGGCGTCAAACGCAGATTGCCTCAACGTTATCTGCATCTGATGTGCTTGTTTTTACTCAGCGTCCTTTGGTCATAGGAGAAGTGCAATGGAGATCACCACACTACAAATTGTGCTGATATTTATTGTTGCATGTATTGCCGGGATGGGTTCGATTCTGGATGAATTCCAGTTTCACCGTCCGTTAGTTGCCTGTACTTTGATCGGTTTTGTTCTGGGTGATGTTAAAACCGGGATCATCATCGGCGGTACGTTGGAAATGATTGCGTTGGGCTGGATGAACATCGGTGCTGCTGTTGCACCGGATGCTGCCCTCGCCTCCATCATTTCTACCATTCTGGTTATCGCAGGCGGTCAGTCTGTCGGTGCCGGTATTGCATTAGCCATCCCTCTGGCTGCTGCAGGTCAGGTATTAACCATTATCGTTCGTACTATCACCGTTGCCTTCCAGCACGCTGCTGATAAAGCCGCTGAGAAAGGAAACCTGAGCGCGATTACCTGGATCCACGTTTCGGCGCTGGTTCTTCAGGCAATGCGTATCGCTATTCCAGCCGTGATTGTTGCGGTTTCCGTGGGTACTGCCATCGTTCATGACTTGCTGGCATCGATTCCGGAAGTGGTCACCAACGGTCTGAATATTGCGGGTGGTATGATTGTCGTCGTCGGTTACGCCATGGTCATTAACATGATGCGTGCTGGCTACCTGATGCCTTTCTTCTACCTCGGTTTCGTCACTGCGGCATTCACTAACTTCAACCTGGTTGCACTGGGTGTGATTGGTGTGGTGATGGCAGTGCTTTACATCCAGTTGAGCCCGAAATACAACAAATCTGCGCAAGCAGCGGCAGCTCCGGGTGTTAACGACCTCGATAACGAATTGGATTAAGGGTGAAGGACATGGTTGATAAAACTGAAGTTAAAAAACTCACGGCAGGCGACATCCGCGGTGTGTTTATGCGCTCCAACCTTTTCCAGGGGTCATGGAACTTCGAACGTATGCAGGCTTTGGGCTTCTGTTTCTGTATGGTGCCTGCTATTCGTCGTCTCTATCCTGAAAATAACGACGATCGCAAAGCGGCAATTAAACGCCATCTGGAATTCTTCAACACCCATCCTTATGTTGCCGCGCCTGTTTTGGGCGTAACGCTGGCGATGGAAGAACAGCGTGCCAACGGCGCACCTATCGACGACGCGGCCATCAACGGCCTGAAAGTCGGTCTGATGGGGCCTCTGGCCGGTGTGGGTGACCCGATCTTCTGGGGTACTGTACGTCCGGTGTTTGCTGCACTGGGTGCGGGTATCGCTATGACCGGTAGTCTGCTTGGGCCATTGCTGTTCTTCGTATTGTTTAACCTTGTACGCCTGCTGACCCGTTATTACGGTGTGGCTTATGGCTACAAAAAAGGTGTCGATATCGTAGGTGATATGGGCGGCGGCTTCCTGCAAAAACTGACCGAGGGGGCGTCTATTCTCGGCCTCTTTGTCATGGGGGCACTGGTTAACAAATGGACGCACGTTAACATTCCGCTGGTGGTATCGAAAATCACCGACCAAACCGGCCATACTACGGTCACCACGGTACAGACGATTCTGGACCAGCTGATGCCGGGTCTGGTGCCATTGCTGCTGACCTTCGGCTGTATGTGGCTGCTGCGTCGGAAAGTGAATGCGTTGTGGATCATCGTTGGCTTCTTCGCCATCGGGATCTTCGGTTACTGGATTGGCCTGTTAGGTCTCTGATAACCACAAGCCGGGGGATCACTCCTCCGGCTTTTTTATTGCCTGAATTTATCTGTTTCTGCTTTTATTTTGCTTTGCCTGTTGGCAGTACGCTGGAGTTTTTTCATGTCAGTGACCGATATCGTCCTCGCCCTCTTCACCTTCATGCTGCTGGCCTATGCCATCTACGACGAATTCATCATGGGAGCCAAAAACGGCAAAACCCGCCTGAGAGTCAATCTTCGTCGCCGTAATAAGCTCGATTCCATCATCTTCATTGGCCTGCTGGCGATCCTGCTTTACAACAATATTCAGGCCAATGGCACGCCTCTTACTAACTATTTGTTGATTGGTCTGGCGCTGGTGGCGTTCTATCTCTCTTTTATTCGCTGGCCAAAATTGCTGTTTAAGCCCAAAGGTTTTTACTTCGCCAATACCTTCATCACGTATGACAGGATCCGCAGTATGAATCTTTCTGAAGATGGTGTGCTGGTGTTTGAATTAGAACAGAAGAAGTTATTGATCCGCGTAAACGAGCTGGATGATTTAGAGAAGATTTACAAAGTGATGGTTGAAAATCAGTAGTCTGACCTTCAACCCTGCAAGGCCAGATTAAGCATTAATAGTTTCGTCATCTGGTTTGCGCTGATGCAACCTGATGACGAAATCAGTCTCACACCTGAACGCCGTCTCGGCCTTCAGATTCGCCATCACCTCTTGCGAAGCGCGCCATGCAAAAGGCGTCATCTGCAATAAATCAAACGCCTCCGTCCCCGTCAGCTGCATATCGTAGGCCAGAGATTCCGTCGCTATCCGTTCGAAGCCTTCCAGTTGTTCATCCAGCTCCGCATGTAACTGTACATCCTGATAAATGAGCCCCTTCAGTTGATACAGATGGCGAGGCCCTGGTGCGACGGTTAGTACCACGCCACCCGGTTTAACGGCACGGTACAGCTCCTGTGCCTTGCAGGGCGCGTAAATCCGCACCACGGCGTCCAGCGAGGCTTCGGCGAAGGGTAAACGATGGCTGGAAGCCACGCAAAAATCCGCCGAATGATACCGCTTCGCCGCATAACGAATCGCGACCTTCGCGACATCCAGCCCATACACTTTCATCGCACGTGTCAGGGCTAACCTTTCAGCAATAGCCGTCGTGTAATACCCTTCTCCGCAACCGATATCCAGCAGAGCCGTCGCGCTTTGCGGCAACACTTCATCAAGGAGAGCCACCAGACGATCGCGCAGCGGCTGATAGTGGCCGGCATCAAGAAAGGCACGGCGTGACATCATCATTTCAGTGCTGTCCCCCGGTTGCTTCGATCGTTTATGCTGCACGGGCATCAGATTGACGTAGCCTTCTTTAGCATGATCAAACTGATGATTCTGCGCACAGCGCCATTGCTGGCCGGTCAGCTCAAGGGGCTGGAAACAAAGTGGACACTGATAAGTCATGCGGGAAACCTGCAAGAAAAGGCTGAGGGGCGAATATTCGCAACAAGGTTAAGTCTAAAGAAGGCGACGGGTGGTTGCAACCGCTGGAAAGTCTGACTAAAAGCCAGCTACACTGATGCCATGATCTTTCCTTAACGAGACTTGAGATGAGTGACAGCTCAGCCTTACTCCGTCAAATTCCCGGTATTCTTCATGGCTTCGGCGATAAGCACACCTTGCTTCCAGCTGAGTTACAACCTTACGAATCCACCCGGCCTGCCAAGAAACAGGTGCATGGCGTTCGGATAGTCGATGTTACTCAGCCTGCTCAGGCCTGTGGCGAAGCAGACGGGTTCTTCACGTCGACGCCCGGCATTCTTCTGGCGGTATTCACAGCGGACTGTTTACCGGTAATTTTCTGCCGTAGAGATGGCAAGCAAATCGGTGTAGTTCACGCGGGCTGGCGGGGACTGATCGACGGGATTCTGGAACAGATGGCTGCACGAATTAACGCGTCAGGAGAGACGGCTGACTGGGTGGTGTCTATCGGCCCGGCGGCAGGTGCCTGCTGTTATGAAGTGAGTCAGGAGCTGACGGACACTTATATGCAGCGCCTTGATTTCCCTCCTTCACTGATATCACCTAAGCCGCGTCATCTGGATCTGGCCGCTATCGCCGAAGCGAAATTACGCGCGCTGGGCTTTACCGACATCGATCACGCAGGCCATTGCACGATATGTACTCCGGATGAAACCGGCACCGGTTTCAACTACACCAGCTTTCGCCGCAACAGCCATCAGAGGGAAAAAGATCCGTCTCATCCGGGCATCAGCGGACGAAATCAGCAATCCGGGATCATCATTCTCTGAATGCCGGACACAAAAAAACCCGCCTTGGCGGGTTTTTTTACAGCTGTACGCTGCTTAGATTGCAGTTACGTTAACTGCAGACGGGCCTTTCTGGCCGTCCTGGATTTCGAACTCTACGTTCTGGCCTTCAGCCAGAGTTTTGAAGCCGTTACCCTGGATTGCAGAGAAATGTACGAACACGTCTTTGCTGCCGTCAGCAGGAGTAATGAAACCGAAACCTTTAGACTCGTTGAACCACTTAACTTGACCTTTGATCTTTGCCATCTTGAGTATTTCCTTTGGATTGTTTAAACCGCCCGTAGGCGTTACATAGACAAACTAGAGTCGTTACTGCTTGAGGCACTAAGATTAGAATCGGCAGAGAAGCGGTATTCAACGTGAACGTCTTTACTCAGAACTTCTATACTGAAAATGCCACACATATACAGAACTGTACCTCGTTTTACCCAGAAGCGTTATCACATACTCTGAATTCGATGGCAAGCCATTTTTAATCAGTGATGGACATGTCGCACATATTTGAGCCGCTTAATAGCACTTCGTGTTCAGTTAAGCTGAAATATGTTGATAGACATGCTTTTTTCTGCTTTACAGGTACAGCGGTATATCCAACAAAACAATAACGACCTGTTTCGATTATTGATCATTTAATGTAGAACCGTAAGCGTAAAACACATCTTTATTTGAATTTTTATGAAGGATATCTCGAAAGATGGCTTGCGCATCAGTCTCCTGCTGACCACGAGCAGGATCGCCACGACCAGCCCTTCATAGGAGTCGCGGAATATTTAGACCATAAGCAATCGCAGGACGCTGCCGCTGATGTTGCTTTCAGGTTATGTGACTGGTTATGCAATAATCAAAAAGGTCATGGATGAATAAAATGGTGCAAACAAAACAAAGAAATGGAATTAATGCACCTAAACCGTGCGCCTTTACATTTGCAGGGATATTAGTGAGTGAAAAAGCCGGACGGAGGATTTCAATTCAAAGCCCTTAATCCTCGCGTGCATATTTCATTGCCAGGCGTTTTTTACATTATAATGAATTAAAGTTTGCGACTTCGTTAAATTCACATTCAAATCTGAAGAAAACCCTGAACACGCTTATTCACTAATAAGATATCGATATAAATAATAATTATTAATTACCGTGACCTGCCTCGCAAAATTTATTCCAGGATACGTAATATCCAGGTGTTTTGCTCCACGCAGGCCGCGGTTTTGCGTCACGGGCGTTCGCTTGCTGCAACACGACTGACCGCGTGTTTCATTGCACGCCATGAGTTCCCGTAGCATAAAGCCCTCTCAGCCAGGCTCAGGAGGAAGCTTTACGGTCATAAAGAGCATAACTTTCTACCGTATGCGGCAATATTTAGAGATACTGACAAGGGTTTTTGTCGTATTTTGCAATTTGCTTATAAATGATAACAAATCATTAACCCTCATCTTTGACAGGGAAAAATAAAATCCCATTCAAGTGATAATACTTCTCATTAATCGCCTAATGAGATTTTTCCTGACATATAATTTGAATGAGGAGTAATTTCACTCCTTGGTGATGCTCGCTCCGATTTTTAACGGCGAAAACTTCATATCTGGCGAGATGCTTTCCGAAATCGCCTGCGCTAATTCTTTCAAAGGCTGATCCAGAGATTCATCCGCTAATTCAAAAACGCCCCAGTGAATCGGCACGGCTTTGTGACAACGCAGCTCTGAAAACACGTCTACCGCCTGTTGCGGGTCCATATGTTGCGCGCTCATGAACCATCTTGGTGCATAGGCACCTATCGGAATTGCCGCCAAATCAAAAGGTCCCAGCCGCTGGCCAATCTTTTCAAACTGATTGCTGTAACCACTGTCGCCCGAAAAATAAAAGCGCAATAAGGGGTGCGAGACCACCCAACCGCACCACAGCGACTGATTACGATCCCAGGGCGTCCGCATACTCCAGTGCCGCGCAGGAACCGTAGATAATGTCAGTTCGCCGAACTGACGCTCTTCCCACCAGTCCAGCTCTTCGACAAAATGCGCGCCCCGCTTCTCCAGCCAGCGCTTCATGCCAAGGGGCACCATAAATTGCACCTGCGGAAAACGACGTAACAATTTGCGGACTGTTGCATTGTCCAGATGGTCATAATGATTATGCGAAAAAATCACCACATCGATGGGAGGCAGTTGATCGACCGGGGCAGCGACCGGTGTTTTGCGTTTCGGTCCGTAGAATCTCAACGGTGAAGCACGCTCCGATAACGCGGGATCCATCAGGATGTAACATCCTGCGACGCGCAGCAGCAAACAGGCGTGGCCTAAAAACCACAACCGGTCATCCGTGCCACTGAAATCGGCGGCCTGCCACCAGTTTTCAATAAAATGATCGTAGCCTTTCTCCGGCGGCAGAGGTAGCCGCTGCGCTTTGCGTTCCTGTTGCCAGCGTTTGAAATCTCCTTGCTGACGATTATGCGGTTCGATATTGGTGAATCCGTCAGGCGTATGATGGCTTTTTGACGCATCGTAATATGGATTTTTACCAGACATAGGACTCCTGGATGGTGCTATTTCAGGGGGAACAGCGTACGACGCCGTCCTGCATCCAGATTAATTATCATACTTGTGGATATCTCTACAGGCAGAAAGTGCAAAAGTATGTGCAATTGCTGCCAATGAGACGTGTTAAGAAACTCTTAATAACTCTGTGCTTTACTGGGAGTGTTCAAAAAGGAGGACAACGATGACTCGCAAAACATTCACATCGCGCCTGACCGAAATCGTGCACCTTCAGGCACAGTACGCACGTTTGTGGCTGCGTTCGCGCTTTCGCAGGATGACGCTGCCACCGGCTTTGAAAGTCGTGATCTTCGCCGTGACAGGCATAGCAGTATTCGCACTGACAGGCGCTCTGCTTCTGCTGCTTGATCTGATTACAATAGTTTGCCGGATGCTAAAACGCCCGTTTCTACGTGGCAATTTTCGCCAGGCCCCTCTTATCAGAAAACCCACATAAAAGAAAAACCGTGCGGGGAAATCGGCACGGTTTGAATTAAGGTGGAATGTCCCTTGAAATCAGGCAGGCATGCCGCAAAGTTTGGTTAGATTTCGGGCTCCGATCATGAGGGTAGCAACATAGGATTGTCTGCGGGTCACCACTTCGACCGCAACACGCGCATCTTTATATTTGATGAGGTAAGTAGAAGGCCAGCCCTGTCGGCGTTTACCGTAGGCTTTTTCATGACTGTCGATAGCTGCGTGAGCAACCACCAGATGGGAGAGCGTTTTATCACCTTTAATGATGCGCTTCATAATGGACTCCGCCTTAGACACAACTGTCAAAATGAGGAAACATTAATCACTTGATACGCATCGCTTTTACGCGACGCTTATTCGAATCACTTCTTTGCAATACTTTGTCGCAATCTGAGTATCTTCGCGCTTTTTACTCTGCGCAAGCCTTACTTTCTTTACTTAGCAGGAAACATATCATTGCCGCCCGCAGAGGCCGTCTGCTTTGCGCCTGCCACTGTCCATCAGGGCTTTGAATTTCAGCCAGCCAAAGCGGATCGCTCTGCAACTCTTTAAAGTTTATGCTGATTTTATTGGCGCAAATAATAGGCCACGCATCGGAGGGATTGTTGCAATAATCTTTGCCTTTGACGCCACCGTAGGGATACCACTTCTCCGGCTCTTCCCCGGTCAGTAAGGCAATACTGTGGTTTACATCACTGTCGTTTTCTTCGGACCATTTGATCATCAGTTCTTCCATCATGCAGTGCACATGCGTGGAGACTACCGGAGGATTAAGACAGATTTATGACCAGAAAGCACAAACAAAAAACCCGCCTGAGAGGCGGGTCAGCAAAGCACATTATCTTTATCTTTCCGGAATAAAACCACGCAGGCTCAGGGCGGAATCCTCTTCTACCTCATCGACAGGCTCCGCACCTTTGGCTCTGGACGTCAGAATCTTGAGCAACTCTGTTTGCTGACGTTGCTGCTCGGCGATTTCCTGTAGCAATTCAATCTGCTGGTTCGCCCTGACACTGGCCCGGCTGACAAAAAACCAAACCAACAAGAATAACAGCGCTGAAAGTGCACTCAACGCCAATGAAGCCAGGCTGTTTTGGCCCATTGCAAAATCAAACATTTACGACCCTACCACTGAATGTTCTGAACACACATCTTATCACTCCCGGCGTGTCTGAGAAGCAGTTCACATAAAAACAGGGTTTTCTTATGCAGCTGACGCTTAAAAGGGGATAAAAGAGGTGATCGCACACACGCCTAGGTCAAAGTTTCCGCCCTGATCGCAATAGCTGTTCAGTGCCATCAGGTATAGACCGACACAGATAAGCAGGAAAAGAACGAAGACAACGATTTTCCTGAACTTGAAAGCGGGCTTTTTCAATTTGATTGCGGGTCTCTTGTAGTTTACAGCACGTCTGTCAGGGCTCAATGGTGACGTCCAACATGATATGGAACAGATTTCCATAGTACGACGGAAATCTTAAACAACGATATAACGAAGCGCGCCATTTTGTACACCGCCGCCGTGCAATAATCACTTTAGGTAATCATACATAAAAATATATAATTCTTATCAATATATTGTTGACAGCCTCACTTGATCTGCATCAAATAAAACAGCATCTCTTAATGACGATCATCGCCTGTAATTTCACTCCGTAATTTCTTAAAAAGAGTTGCTTTTAATCAAGGGAGCATCACCTTAAAGATAAAATAATGGAAACTGATTAATTTCGAAATTTATAGCACTTAAAGATGATTGGCACTCCACAAAAACCCAAGCACCATAGGTATTACCTGCCATCCTTCATGAAAGACCTCAATATTCCATTTAACTTCACAACCAAAGCAGCGGGATTAAAACAAATAAAACAACTCAACATGTAAGTTATAAAGAAATGTACTTTCCAAAAAAGTAAAATTAAAAACATTACAACAGGGTGTCTATAAAAAATATTTCACTTTTCACGACTTTATATTTGAACTTCTTGGTTGAATTACCCACCTCATTAAAATATCATCCCGCTGTCGAACAGTTTTACTGTCTCTTCGTTATATAAATGAAAGCATAATGACTGGGATTATTTCCAGCTGATTCATGCTGACTATTTTTTGTTGAGGGATTAATAAATGCATGCATGGAATAAAAAGTTCTTCGTTTCTAAAATAGCGCTGGCCTGCGCTGTTGCAGTAGCTGCACCTGCGGCGATGTCAGCTGACATCTCTGGTACCGTATACGACACTTTCTATCATGACACTGCTCTGACGGGGCATGTTGGATACCGTGGTTATGCGGATAACGAGGGGGCAAATAACGGTTACGTTGGCGGAGACATCTACTCTTCAATTAATAATGCTGTCGTTAACGGTGTTATTTCCACTTATTATCTGGGCTTCGATAACAACACGAGCAACACGCTAAATATCACTAATTCCACAGTTAACGGAATGATCATTTCTGAATGTCTGACCACTGAATGTGGAGATGCACGTAATGATTATGACCAATCTCCGTTACACCTTACCATTGATAATTCAACAATCAATGACACCTACGAACATTACGATTACGACGTTACTGACGCGAATAAAGTTCGCGACCATGAAACCTTAAACACCTATAATTTAGGTGTGGCGATCACGCTGGATCAAGAAAGTGATATCGTTATCAAAAACAATTCTCATGTAGCCGGCATTGCATTATCACAAGGTTACCAATGGGTTGATACCGAAGTTAACAACAGTAATACTTTTGATAACACGCTGACTGTTAATGATTCCGTACTGACATCTGGCTCATACACTGAATTAGAAACCACCGGTTTCTACGGCCAGTCAGATAAACCTAGTGATTATGGTAATATCAGTGCTTCAGGTACCGCTGCTGACGATGTCGCACTCTCCGTAGTTGCTAATTCAGCCGCTGATAATTCAATGAAAACGACAGCTGTTTTCAACAACTCCACGATCTCCGGCGACGTCTATTTCGAAAGCAGCTTTGATCATAATTATTATGTTGGCGGTCATGACGGCAACGGCGATGGTGTGCTTGACACCAATGGTTGGGATGACACAGATGAACTCAATCTGACCCTGGACAATGGCAGCAAATGGGTTGGCGCAGCCATTTCCAACGTTGAAGCAGATGCCATTTTGTACGACCGTAGCACGAACAGCATTTGGCCTAGCTCAGTATTCAGTACCACGACCGGCTACCTGAGTGGGGATAAAGTCTATCAAAGCGGCCTGTTCAATGTTGCATTGAACAACGGTTCCGAATGGGATACCACCAAATCATCTAACATCGATAACCTGACTGTGAACAATCGGTCTCAGGTTAATGTTGTAGATTCCGTACTACTGGCCGACAACGTCTCCCTGACAAATGCATCAAGCCTGAAAGTCGCCGCACATGGTGGTGTTTATACCGATGCACTGAACCTGAATTCAGGCAGTAAAGCCACGCTGACTGAAGAAACGGCTTCTTTATATGCTAACACCATCACCGTAGGTAGCGACTCTGAACTGAACTTAGGTGCAGGTCAGGTTGATACCCACAATATGGTGCTGACCGACGACGGTACTTTCAATATCGGTAGCCGTGAATTCGTTCTGAATTCCGATATGAACAATGCCCGCGACAAAACTGCCGCTGACTATGTTTACGATCGCGGAACTATCGGTATGAACTCTGACGGCCATCTGGCGATTAATGGCGTAACTGACGGTAACTATCAGGTTCGCATCAATAATGCGACCGGCGAAGGCCGTGTTGCTGATTACCAGAACAAAGAACTGATTCGCACATACGGCGGCAACGCTACCTTTACTCACGCGAACACCGCCGATTTGGGTGCCTATAAATATCAGGCACAACAAGTGGGTGATACCGTGGTTCTGGCTAAACAAGGCATCACCTCTACCGCTAACGCAGCGCTGAGCCTGCCTTCTTCCAATGCGGCAACCTGGCACATGGAGCAGGACACTTTGAGCAACCGCATGGACAGCTCTCGTCACACCCAAGGTGTTGACAAAGGCGGCGTGTGGGTTAACTACTTCGGTGGCCAGCAGAACGGTGACAATGGCGTTGTTGATTACGATCAGGACGTTAACGGCATCATGGTGGGTCTGGATAAAGTCACTGAAGGTGGCGGCGATCGTCAATGGCTGGTCGGTATGGCTGCAAGCTTTGCCAAATCAAGCCTGTCTATGGATGATGCAGATGCAGACACTGATAGCCAGTCAGCACGCGTTTACTCCAGCCTGGACTTTAAGAATGGCGTATTCTTCGATACTTCTCTGAGCTACAGTCACTTCAGCAACTCAACTGACAGCACCATGAGCAACGGTCAGCAAGTATCCGGCGACAGCACAACCGACGCATGGGGCTTCGGTCTGAAAGCCGGTTACGACTGGAAATTCGCACCACAAGCGTACATGACGCCATACTTAAGCATTACTGGTGTGTTCATCGGCGACGACGACTACAGCATGAGCAACAACATGCGTGTGAGCGGTCAGGCTTATGACAGCATGCATTATGAGTTAGGTTCTAACATCGGTTACACCTTCGACCTCGGTGCTGATCAGGCTATCAGCCCTTACGCCACTCTGGCCTATGTGTATGAAGATGCAAACAACGACGCAGATATCAACGGTGACCGTATCGATAATGGTATCGATGGTTCCGCAGTTCGCGTTGGTTTAGGTGGTCAGTTCGACATGAGCAAAAACTTCACCGTTTATGCGGGTGCTAATTACCTCGGCGGCAGCGATGTTGACCAGCCTTGGGCAGCAAACCTGGGTATGAAATACCGCTGGTAATAACCGGTCTTAAGCTGTTGATTGAACATCAATTGGCTCCTTATCAGGAGCCAATTTTTTGGCATTGAAATAAACGGATTAAGATTAAGAATCAGCAGGAGTGACATCTTCGCCGGAATAACTTCTACTATGCTTATCAATATCCTGAAGACTCAGGATGGATAACAAGGGGAGTGTTTGGGATGAGTGTTATCAAAGCCATTATTGTACTGGCCGTGATTTACGCGATTTTTCTGTTTTCAGGCTACGGCGTGACCGTGGGAAGCAGCGAAAATGCAGCAGGTTTAGGCCTTAAATGCCAGTATTTGACCGCCAGAGGGATTGTCAGTTCGCAGTATATTCATTCTGACAGCGGCGTGATTGGTGTGGCTAATTGCCCGGTTTTCAAAAAAGTAGGCGAAGTGGTCGATAATAAATAGTTACATTGTCAGGGATCGCGCTTCGTGATGCCTGCGCTGGCAGGCATCACGAAACCGGCAATTAGCTATCGTGCTTAGTGAACTTCAGCTCGATCAGCGAAATTGCTTTTTCGACGGCACGCTTGGTCACCGGATCGGCCCCGGCAGGATGCTTGTTAAAATCGATACTTTTTAACTGATGAGACATTTTCTCACGCACTTCGGCAGGCGCAATAATCTCAATCACATCCAAAATTTGCTTAATCACCAACTGGCAGGCAACCAGATCAGACTCATATTCTTGTTCTCTGGTTAAAGCGTCAGACATAGGGTGCTCCTTTCATCAAAACCATTCGTAAAAATTATGGCCGCGAGGATATCACGCTCGCTGAATAAATTCTCTCTCCGGCAATTAACACTCTATGACGGCAGATTTAGCGCACAAATAAACACCAAACAAACCTCATCGTATGTTGTTAACACCAGATTACTTCTATGCTTATGAGTGCGGCAGAAGGAAGGAGGAACGCGATGTTCGCACTAGTGTTGACCATTTGTTATCTGGGCGGAGGCTGCGAAGATTTCGTCGTGGATGCCTTTAATACTCAGCAACAATGCACCGTAGCGATGCAACAGCAGGGACTGCGCCAGGCAGGTTGTTACCCTATCGAAGATTTTATCGACGGTTACTGGATCCCCGCACACGACAATGCTGACTTTTAACGCGTTGCGTGGCCTTTCACAGAGTCGATACTAATAATCTCATAAAGATTGCCAAACTGTCCGAACAACGGTATGAATACCCTGTTACTCATTGATATTTAACCATATTGACAGGGCAGGAAATGGCAATGACGATACGTAAAACTTATGGCAGCTTTGCAAAGCTGCCGCTCGCACTTTTTCTTTCATCCAGCTTTTTGACTTCTTTTGCCACTCACGCCGCGACCGTTCCCGCAGGCGTTGAGCTGGCTGTAAAACAAGAAATCGTCCGCAACAATGGCAGCGAACCGGCTTCGCTTGATCCGCATAAAGTCGAAAGTGACGTTGAATTCAATATTTTGAGCGATATTTTTGCCGGGTTGATAACCATCGATAACGACGGGAATGCACAGCCTTCACTCGCCAGCAGTTGGGAATCTAAAGACAATAAAACCTGGGTATTCCATCTGCGCCAGGGGATCGTCTGGTCAGACGGAACACCCATCACCGCACAGGACGTAGTATTCAGCTGGCAACGCCTCATCGACCCGAAAACCGCATCCCCTTACGAAAGTTATCTCGGCAGTATGCATGTGCTGAATGCCAACGACATCATTGGCGGCAAAAAGCCCGCTGATCAGCTGGGCATTAAGGCGCTGGATAAGCAAACGCTGGAAATCACCCTCGACCAGCCTTTGTCTTACTTCCTGGGCATGCTCGCGCACCCTTCCCTTTCTCCGATCAGTCAGGCGAATGTCGAAAAGTTCGGGGATAAGTGGACACAGCCCGCCAACATGGTCAGCAGCGGCCCCTTCAAGCTCGATACCTGGACGGTGAACGAACGTATTACTGCTGTACGCAACCCGACTTACTGGGATAACGCACACACCGTCATCACTAAAGTCACTTATCTGCCCATTGCGTCCCCTACGGCGGATGTAAACCGGTTCAAAGCAGGCGAAATCGACATCACAGCCACGATCCCTGCGACATTGTTCGTATCATTGAAAAAAGAGCTTGGCTCGCAGGTGCATGTCAGCCCTTATCTCGCCGTTTATTACTACGCAATGAACACACAAAAACCCCCGTTCAACGATGTCCGTGTGCGTAAAGCGCTGAATCTGGCGATAGATAAATCAATCATTGCCGACAAAGTTTTAGGTCAGGGGCAAACACCCGCCTGGCATTTATCGCCGGATAACACAGGTGGTTTTACTTTCTCAAAACCCAAAGAAGCGGGCCTGACACAAGAACAGCGTAATGAAGAAGCGAAGAAATTGCTGAAAGAAGCCGGTTTTGGCCCGGACCATCCGCTGAAATTCAATCTGCTCTACAACACGTCAGAGTCACATCAGCGTATTGCCATTGCCGCAGCATCCATGTGGAAAAAGAATCTGGGGGTAGATGCCGTCCTCCAAAATCAGGAATGGAAAACTATGCTCGATACCATGCATCAGGGCACTTATGATGTCGTGCGTTACGCCTGGATTGCCGATTACAACGAACCTTCAACCTTCCTGAATACCTTACGCACAGGCAACAGCGAGAACACACCGAAATTCAGCAATTCCGCTTACGATAAAGCCTTAGATGATGCATTAAAAGCCACGGATAAAGCGGAAGTTGGAAAGGCATACCAGCAAGCGGAAGACGTGCTCACAGACCAGTCTCCTGTCATCCCGCTATACCATTATGTCAGCCCGCGGCTGGTTAAGCCTTACGTTGGCGGGTTCCAGGATAGTCTGCTGAACTACATCTATACCAAAGATCTCTACGTCATTAAGCACTAAATCAGCCCTGCCTCTTCCTGCCTAGAAACAGGAAGAGGCATCTCAATTTTTCTGCCCTGCTTTCACCGCCCGCCTCTTTGCCGTCTGCCCATCAGATGTTAGATTGTACGTAAATCACACAAACGGGAGCGATAATGAAATTCTCGGAAAGTGAGATACAACCACTATGGGATGAAGTTGCGCGAATCATTGGCGATGGGGTGATTCAGATGCGTCATCGGGGTGAACCGCTGAGCGTAGATGCGCTGACGGGTCATCTTGAACGACAACTGGCCTGCGCAACCGGCGTACAGCGCCGCATTTTACTTGGCGCTGCAATAAATATGCTTAAAACCGACCGCCGCTCCTGATTTTGAGGCAGACGCAAATCCCGTTGCCTTTTCGGGTGACAAACCAAATACCATCAATAAATTGCCCTTACCTCGATTGTGCGGCGCGGCCTTGTGCGAAGAGGAAAATGCGCTGAGTAATATCATCTGCGCCAAGAATATTCCCTTTTTGCTCCAGATTTGCGCGGGCATACGCCACGTCGTGTGCCTGATCGACCATGTTGATCACCCGGTCGCGCGTAGATTTATCGAGGGTTCCCAACAAAGTCGTCAGGATGGCCTGATAGGCGTTCGAGGCGTAAGTCAGCTGCCTTTCACGTTGTTCCAGCGCGTCAATGCGAACCATCAGGGCGTCCAATTGTTCTTGATGCGTCATAGCGGCATCCTCTTCACGGGTGGAAATAACCGGAAACAGCAAAGAAAGCCGAATTCCGCCGGTTACTGACGTTAAGTTTAGCAGAGTTACAAAAAGCGACCTGCTCCTGCCCGCCAAAGTAAACCGCCCTTCAATGAGCCCTTTCCCGGCAGTTCAGATGTAACCATGACTTATCTCAAACCGTCCCTACACACGGGCAGCCGCAATACGAAAGCGTAACAACAGCAGTAACTGCTTACAGAACCCGAAATGACAACTCTCAACACGATATGACATTTTCTGCCATAGCACTGTGGGTCGGTTGAACAGTTGTCGATAAAAGGCGTTGTTTATGCAGGAGGAAACGTGGGTAAAACATTAATTTTTGGCACGGCAATGGCGGGATTATTGCTGATAAGTTCATTTGCGCAGGCAGCAGGTTGTCTCAAAGGCGCTGTCGTTGGCGGTGTGGCGGGGCATCTCAAACATCATGCAGTGATTGGCGCCATGGCGGGGTGTGCAGTTGGCCATCATCTGGCGGCACAGCAGGCGAAGAAACAGCAGACTTCAGACGCAAAATAACTCACTCCCTCAGGGCATTCGTTGCCCTGAGGATGACTTGCCGTCACTCTTTATGAGAGACCACGACGCGGTTGCGGCCCTCTTTCTTAGCCTGATACAGCGCTTCATCTGCCCTTTTCAGCGCTTTCTCAGGCTCACCCTGTTGCTGATTCCAGTATGCAACGCCAAGGGAAATCGTGATCGGTCTGATACCCGGCAATACCAGTGTTTCTACATTTTCGCGCAAACGCTCAGCTATCATTTCAGCCTCACCCAACTGAGTGCCCGGCAACAGAACCAGGAATTCCTCTCCACCCACGCGGCACAAAATATCGCTTTCCCGCGCGTTATGTCGAATCTGTTCAGCCAAAGATTTGATCACTTCATCGCCAATATCATGCCCGTACGAATCATTAATCGACTTAAAGTGATCGATATCCAGCGTAATCGCCGCAAACTGCTGGCGCAGTTGCACAACCGTCTCCAGCGTCATTGCCAGCCCACGGCGATTGAACAAACCGGTCATCGGATCAGTCTGCGTTTCGAACTTGAGCTTGCCGATTTTCTTCTGCAAAAGGTTAATACCAATCAGCAACGCGCGTTTTAACTGTGTCGATTCAAAATACCACGAGGGAATTTCACGGATGTTTG
Organism: Rahnella sp. 1L-D-7-B-C2; assembly: GCF_057290995.1. Classification (NCBI taxonomy): domain Bacteria; kingdom Pseudomonadati; phylum Pseudomonadota; class Gammaproteobacteria; order Enterobacterales; family Yersiniaceae; genus Rahnella; species Rahnella sp. 1L-D-7-B-C2. The sequence goes on from NZ_JBXAVQ010000002.1 coordinate 487,066, forward strand.
TAGAAACATCTGGCTTATCCATCTCATTAGCGCTGCGCGCCAGCAGCCACAACGGTCGGGAGATTAAGCGCGAGAATAACCAGACAACCAGCAGCGTCACTAATGCCAGCGGCGTCAGATGTCTCAGGACTTTAAACATCAGACCTTCGAGCGGTTTAAGCGTCGAATCTGTTGGCCTTTGTGTGACAATTTCCCATCCGGACGACGGAACCACCGCAAAGCCTGCCAGCATCGCCTGCCCTGCCAGATTCGTGACCATCAGACTGCCGTTCGCATTGCGTTTTACTGCCTCAGTCAGCGGGCGTGGTTTCACCACTTCACCAATGCGGCTAGCATCCGGGTGATAAAGGATCCGCCGTTCATTATCGAGAACGGCAATGTAAGAGCCATCGCGATAATAATGCTCACCCAGCAGCTCATTCAGAACACTTTTTTGCCGCAAATAAATAGTGCCGCCAATATAGCCGAGGTATTCCCCCTGCGCATTGATAATTGGCGTGGAGATAATGATGACCAGATTTTTAGCCAGCGAGATATAGGGTTTACTGATCATCGGACGGCGCTGTTTCAAAGCTTCGAGCGCCCCCGGCGTGTTCAGTGTCTGACCCATCAGTTGCAAACTGTCCGGAGACGTCGCCAGAATCTTCCCTTTTGCGTTAGTAATCACAACCGAGTTAAAGCTGTCAGTCTGATACTTTAACCGGGCTGTTTCTGACTGAAGGATTTTTGGATCGTCAAAGTGGCTCGCTGCGATAACACCGCTGTATGCGAGCTGCTTTTGCATGCTTTTCAAGAACTGCTCGGTGCTGGCCGCCAGTTTTGTAGCATAAACACGGTTCTCTTCGAGCGTATTGTCGATCAACAACTGACGCTGCACGCTGTAGCTGGCATAAAAACTGTTCGCCAGCGTCACGAAGGCGCTCATCACAGCCAAGCTCAGGATCAGGCGTCGAAGATCGATACGAAACAAAGAGTGAGAAAGGAGTGATCGCAACAAGAATTCAATCCACTGTCAAAAAGTGGCTCATATTTAACACCCGCAGCCCGGATGCACAATAAGGCCGAAAAAATAAACAGCAACCCTATGATTACACGATAAAAAAAGGGAACCCTCAGGCTCCCTTAAGCGACATGTATCAGACATCAAGTGCCTGATTAATCATAGATTACATGTTGGCGATCATATCGTCGGCAAACTCGCTACATTTGCGCAGCTTAGCGCCTTCCATCAGACGTTCGAAATCGTAAGTCACAGTTTTAGCCGCGATTGCGCCTTCCATGCCTTTGACGATCAGGTCTGCGGCTTCGAACCATTCCATATGACGCAGCATCATTTCTGCGGAAAGGATGATGGAGCCCGGGTTCACTTTATCCTGACCGGCATATTTCGGTGCAGTACCGTGCGTGGCCTCGAACAGTGCGCAATCAGAACCGATGTTTGCGCCCGGTGCGATACCGATACCGCCAACCTGCGCCGCCAGGGCGTCAGAGATGTAGTCACCGTTCAGGTTCATACACGCGATAACGTCGTATTCAGCAGGACGCAGCAGGATCTGTTGCAGGAATGCGTCAGCAATTACGTCTTTAATGATGATGTCTTTGCCATTGTTTGGGTTCTTGATTTTAACCCAAGGGCCGCCGTCGATCAGCTCGCCGCCAAATTCTTCGCGCGCCAGCTGGTAGCCCCAATCCTTGAAGGCACCTTCGGTGAACTTCATGATGTTGCCTTTGTGAACCAGAGTCAGTGAATCACGATCGTTAGTGATGGTGTACTCAATGGCTGCACGAACCAGACGTTTGGTGCCTTCTTCGGAGCAAGGTTTGATGCCGATACCGCATTCCTGTGGGAAACGGATTTTTTTCACGCCCATTTCGTCTTGCAGGAATTTGATCACTTTGTCGGCTTCAGCAGAACCGGCTTTCCATTCGATACCTGCATAGATATCTTCGGAGTTTTCACGGAAGATCACCATATCGGTATCTTCTGGACGTTTAACCGGGCTTGGCGTGCCAGTGTAATAACGTACCGGACGCAGACAGATGTACAGATCGAGCTGCTGGCGAAGTGCCACGTTCAGGGAGCGAATGCCGCCGCCAACTGGCGTAGTCAGTGGGCCTTTAATAGCAACACGGTAATCACGGATCAGGTCCAGTGTCTCTTCTGGCAGCCATACGTCTTTGCCGTACAGTTCTACTGATTTCTCACCGGTGTAAATTTCCATCCAGGAGATTTTACGCTCACCTTTGTAGGCTTTCTGAACTGCCGCATCAACAACCTTGATCATGGCTGGAGTTACGTCGACGCCGATACCATCACCTTCGATGAATGGGATCACAGGATTATTAGGAATCACCAGTTTACCCTGAGCGTCTACTGTAATCTTTTTACCTTCAGCCGGAACAACTACTTTGCTTTCCATTAACCTCTCCTTCGAGCGCATTTTTGTTAAAAATTTGTAAGATGCCGGTCGATACTACTCGAATATTTCCCGCTAGCCAATCCGAAACATTTTTCAAGTATAATGCGCTAATTCTCTCTAACTTCAATGCCTATGAACCCGCTACCTTTTAAGAATCACAACGTTAAACGTTTCAGCAAACGGCCCGCCAAAGAACAATCTGCCCCAAAAGGGCCGAGAAAGGTGATTCTCTTTAATAAACCCTTCGATGTACTGCCACAATTCACTGATGAGGGGGGTCGGGCGACACTAAAAGATTACATTTCGTTAACAGACGTGTATGCCGCAGGCCGTCTGGATCGCGACAGCGAAGGTTTACTGGTGCTGACGAACGATGGCAAACTGCAAGCTGCGCTGACACAGCCGGGCAAGCGCACCGGTAAGATTTATTATGTTCAGGTCGAGGGCGTGCCGGATGATGCTGCGGTTGCGGCTTTGCGTAACGGGATTGAGCTCAAAGATGGCCCTACCCTGCCTGCTGGCGCCGAAATTGTCGATGAGCCAAAATGGTTATGGCCACGTAATCCGCCCATCCGAGAGCGCAAAGCGATCCCCACTTCGTGGTTAAAAATCACGTTGTACGAGGGAAGAAACCGCCAGGTGCGCCGCATGACGGCACATGTTGGTTTTCCGACGCTGCGTCTCGTCCGTTACAGTATGGGCGAGTACACCCTCGGTGATTTACAACCCGGCCAATGGAAGGAGATCCCACATGTTTAAACCACACGTCACCGTCGCCTGCGTAGTGCAGGCGCAGGGCAAATTTCTGGTCGTCGAAGAAACGGTCCACGGCAAAGTCACCTGGAACCAACCCGCCGGTCATCTGGAAGCGGACGAAACTTTAGTCAGCGCTGCGAAGCGCGAGTTGTATGAAGAAACCGGTATCCACGCCGAACCGCAATCTTTTCTCGGGCTGCATCAATGGCAGGCACCGGACGGCACCCCCTTTTTGCGTTTTGCATTTGTGATTGACCTGCCCGAAATGCTGGACACCGCGCCGCAAGATGACGATATCGATCAGTGCCGCTGGGTGAGCGCTGAAGAAATCATCGGCTCCCCGCAACTGCGTTCCCCGCTGGTGGCCGAAAGCATCCGCTGTTATCAGCAATCCCCGCGTTACCCTCTGGAAATCCTGCAAAATTTCAACCTGCCGGAATAACCTTCTGCGCCGGTTGTCGCCTCCCTGTGAATCAGCGATGCAGCAACCGGCCTGACGTGATAAAATTTCGCGCGCTCTTTTTGCGCACGCTCTGTTTAATGTTTGCAATAAACCGATGTCCGGGTTTCTGTGGTGTTTTTGTTGCGCGCGGCCTTCATCCTCGTGGGACAAGCATCAGAAAAAACACCGTCAGTACCGGGCAATTAATTCCTATGTTTCGGGACTATTATGTCTGACAACAGCCAGAAAAAAGTAATCGTCGGGATGTCCGGCGGTGTCGATTCCTCTGTATCTGCTTACCTTCTGCAACAGCAGGGTTATCAGGTCGAGGGCCTCTTCATGAAAAATTGGGAAGAGGATGACGACGAAGAGTATTGCACAGCAGCTACTGACCTCGCCGATGCGCAGGCCGTATGCGACAAGCTGGGTATTGAACTGCACACCGTGAATTTCGCAGCGGAATATTGGGACAACGTGTTCGAATTATTCCTCGAGGAATACAAAGCCGGGCGCACTCCGAACCCAGATATTCTGTGCAACAAAGAAATCAAATTCAAAGCCTTCCTGGAGTTTGCTGCCGAAGATCTGGGTGCCGATTACATCGCCACCGGTCACTACGTGCGCCGCCAGGATATCGACGGCGTCAGCCATTTGTTGCGCGGCGTCGATGGCAACAAAGATCAGAGTTATTTCCTCTACACGCTGGGTCATGAACAGGTCGCGCAAAGCCTGTTCCCGGTCGGTGAACTGGAGAAACCCGAAGTGCGTCGCATCGCGGAAGACCTCGATTTGATCACCGCCAAGAAGAAAGACTCCACTGGTATCTGTTTTATCGGTGAACGTAAATTCCGCGATTTCCTCGGCCGCTATTTACCCGCGCAACCGGGCGTGATTAAAAGCGTTGACGGTCAGGTGATGGGTCAACATCAGGGTCTGATGTACCACACGCTTGGACAGCGTAAAGGTCTGGGCATTGGCGGGCAGAAAGACGGCGGCGAAGAGCCGTGGTACACCGTAGAAAAGGATGTTGAAAACAACATTCTTTACGTAGCGCAGGGGCATGAACATCCGCGACTGATGTCGGTCGGTTTGATTGCGCAGCAGTTGCACTGGGTTGATCGCAAGACGCTGACCGCCCCGCTGATCTGTACGGTGAAAACCCGCTACCGCCAGCAGGACATTCCGTGCGTAGTCACCCCACTGGATGATGAACGCATCGAAGTGCGTTTCGACGCCCCCGTGGCCGCCGTTACTCCCGGCCAGTCTGCGGTGTTTTACCTCGGTGAAATCTGTCTGGGTGGTGGCGTCATTGAACAACGCCTGCCGCTTCAGGTCTGATACTGAACAATCAGAGGGTTGAATACGGGACGCTTTCGGGCGTCCCGTTTTATTTCTGCCCGTAAGTAGCATCTGCACTGATTCCGAACTGTGTTTAGAGGCAGTTTTATGGCATGATCTGTCGCCATTAGTTTGGGCTATTTTCTTTGGCACCGCGTCTCATCGTTTCGAAAACGCTTACAGGAGTAAACGTGGCTAAAAATTATTATGACATTACGCTGGCATTGGCGGGGATCTGTCAGGCAGCGCGCCTGGTTCAGCAACTGGCACACGACGGCCAATGCGCTCAGGAAGAAATGTCAGTTTCGCTGCGCAGCCTGCTGGAGATGAATCCTGCTTCCACGCTGGCGGTGTACGGAAATAATGAAGCCAATTTGAAAATGGGGCTCGAAACGCTGCTTGGCGTGCTGAACGCCAACCGTCAGGGACCCGGCGCTGAGTTAACGCGCTATGCATTAAGCCTGATGGTGCTCGAGCGCAAGCTGTACGCCAATAAATCAGCTATGAATCAGTTGGGTGAACGTATCGATCAGCTTGATCGCCAGCTGGCGCATTATGAACTCGAATCCGACACCATGATAAGTTCACTGGCCTCGATTTACGTCGACGTAGTCAGCCCGGCGGGTCCGCGTATTCAGGTCACCGGCTCACCGGCTATTTTACAAAATTCGCAGGTTCAGGCTAAAGTCCGCGCCATTTTACTGGCCGGCATCCGCTCTGCGGTGCTGTGGCATCAGGTTGGTGGAGGTCGTCTGCAGTTGATGTTTTCTCGTAATCGCTTGTTTGAACAGGCGAAAAATATTCTCGCTCATTGTTAATAAGATCCCAGGAGTTGCTACCGATGGAATTATCCTCACTGACCGCCGTTTCCCCCGTTGATGGACGCTACGGTGATAAAGTCAGCGCGCTGCGTACTATTTTCAGCGAATTTGGCCTGCTGAAATTTCGTGTGCAGGTTGAAGTACGTTGGCTGCAAAAACTGGCCGCCTGTGCAGAAATTAAAGAAGTCCCTGCATTTGGTGCCGACGCAAACGCTTTCCTTGACCAGTTAGTGGCCAATTTCGATGTTAATGACGCTCAGCGCATTAAAAATATCGAGAAAACCACCAACCATGACGTCAAAGCCGTTGAGTATTTCCTGAAAGAAAAAGTGGCCGCTATCCCTGCCCTGCATGCGGTGTCAGAGTTTATTCACTTCGCCTGTACTTCTGAAGACATCAACAACCTGTCTCACGCGCTGATGCTGCAAACCGCCCGTCAGGACGTCGTCCTGCCGTACTGGAAACAAATCATTGATGCAGTAAAAGGACTGGCGCATAAATACCGCGACATTCCTCTGCTGTCCCGTACTCACGGCCAGCCTGCTACGCCATCTACGATCGGTAAAGAACTGGCTAACGTCGCGTACCGTATGGATCGCCAGTTCAAACAGCTGGAAAACGTTGAGATCCTCGGCAAAATTAATGGCGCCGTCGGCAACTACAACGCCCACATCGTGGCTTACCCTGAAGTGGACTGGCATCAGTTCAGCGAAGAATTTGTTACCTCTTTGGGCGTGACCTGGAACCCGTACACGACACAAATCGAGCCGCATGACTACATCGCCGAGCTATTTGACTGCGTCGCGCGTTTCAACACCATTCTGATCGACTTTGACCGCGACATCTGGGGTTACATTGCCCTGAACCACTTTAAGCAGCGCACCATCGCGGGCGAAATTGGTTCATCCACCATGCCGCACAAAGTTAATCCGATCGACTTCGAAAACTCTGAAGGCAACCTTGGCTTATCTAACGCGGTATTGCAGCATCTGGCGAGCAAACTGCCGGTTTCCCGCTGGCAGCGTGACCTGACGGATTCCACCGTGCTGCGAAACCTGGGTGTCGGTCTGGGCTACGCTCTGATCGCTTATCAGGCAACGATGAAAGGCGTCAGCAAGCTGGAAGTGAACGAAGCGAATCTGGCGAACGAACTGGATCACAACTGGGAAGTGCTGGCTGAGCCAATCCAAACCGTGATGCGCCGTTATGGCATCGAAAAGCCTTATGAGAAGCTGAAAGAGCTAACCCGTGGAAAACGTGTTGATGCGGCGGGCATGCAGACGTTTATCGATTCTTTGGAATTACCGGAAGAAGAGAAAGTGCGCCTTAAAGCTATGACGCCGGGTAACTACATTGGACGTGCGACCAAAATGGTTGATGAGCTGAAGTAAGCATTGCCCTTCACAGACGCGCCTCCAAAAGATAGCGCGTCTGTGTACTCTTCACTCAAATGACTAACTCTGCGTCTGGAATTTACTCTGACGCAAATCGCCTATGATGTCGTTCATGCGATCTTCGGTTAAACGATAATATCGGATAGAGAAAGCTGTAATCAGATAGAAAATCGCTGGCAGAACAGTAAACAGAATCAGTACGCCGCGAACCGCTTCGGCTGATTGTTGTTCCACACCAGCCTGATAACCAAACCACGCCAGCCCCCATCCGGTCAGTGCGCCACCAATGGCTACGCCGAGTTTAATCACAAAAATATTCGCTGCTATATTCATGCCCGTAATTCGGCGCTGGGTTTTCCATTCACCATAATTATTGGCATCCGTAATCATCGACCACTGTAGCGGCGCATTAATGCCTTGCAAGAGATTAAGAACAATATGCACGATAAACGCTGGGATCCAATATTCCGTTGGAAGGATAAAGAATAACAGTCCGATCAGCGCACTTAATACGTTGACCCATACGGAAGCACGAATTTTACACATCCATGAACCCAGGGACTTGGCGAATAAGCTGCCAATGACGGCGGCTACCGTGGTCGCCAGCATAAAGATGGAAATAATGCCGCTTCCCTGATGCAAAACATATTGCACGAAATAGACCAGCAGACTGCCACGCACCACCACACCACAAAGCATGGCCAGGTTATACACGGACAGAATACGCCACTGATCGTTTTTCATCAGAATTCGGACATCCCGCAGGATGTTCATATTCTCTTCTTTGACCGGAGTAATACGCTCGCGGGTCGTCAGGAAGCAGGTCAGAAACATCAGGCAACCAATCACCCCGAAAATCCCCATCGCCCATTGCATACCAGAGGCCCGGTCGCCCGGTGCGATAAAATCAGCCAGTGGCAGGATTAATGCCGTCCCCATAGCACCACCGATTGGCGCAATGGCAAAGCGCCACGACTGCAACGACAGGTTATCCTGCGGGTCGGCCGTAATCGCTGCACCTAAAGAGCAGTAAGGAATATTAATGGCCGTATACATGACGGTCATAAAAATATATGCCAGTACTGCATACACGATTTTTGCCGTTTGCCCGAAATCTGGTGTGGAATACACCAGTACGCAGCTCACGGCAAACGGGACACAAATAATCAGTAACCATGGACGGAAACGACCCCAGCGGCTTTTCGTTTGATCGGCGATCGCCCCCATAATCGGATCAGTAATGGCATCTAAAATTCGTACCACTAAAAATAACGTCCCCATTACCGCAGGAGAAAGACCATAAATATTGGTATAGAAGTAAGCCAGAATGGCAACGGAGGAATCAAAAACGATATGACTTGCTGCATCGCCTAATCCAAAACCCAGTTTTTCTTTGTTGGTGATCCTTTCAGTTAACGCCGACATGTATTCACCTTTATTTTTAAATTTGAACTCCGCTGTCTTTATAATTGTTGACGTGGATAGGGGGTATTCTGATTTTTCATTTATGTCTTATGCTTTTAATCAAATGTGACGCAGATACGGCTTATTCCAGCCTCTTGCTGGGTGCGATATGCATATATTCGAACCACATCACATTTATGCAATAAAACAAAAAAACATAAAGAGCGTGGGGAATACGGCAATTGTTGTATTGGCTAATCACTACCAGTATTGAAGATCAGAAAACACGTCCGCGCCCTGACGCGGATGGTCAAACTTAAAAGGGGAAAAAATGTCTGCCATTTATAAGGATGCCCACCGCCCGACGCACGAGCGTGTTACCGATTTACTGGAGCAGATGACGCCGGAAGAAAAATTCGCCCAGATGCACGCTTTCTGGCTTATTTTGTCTTCCGATGGCCATCACCGCGAACGCACCGATCTGAGCGATGAATTCGCCGGAGTCACCGAACAGGCAGCGCTGAGCGAACGAATAAAACTAGGCATCGGGCAGATCACGCGCCCGCTGGGGACACACATTGTCGAAGCGAAAGAAGGCGTCCGCGCGCTTAATCGTCTGCAAAAAACCTTAATGGAAGAGACACGGCTGGGTATTCCGGCACTGTTTCACGAGGAGTGTCTTGTCGGCCTGCTGTGCAAAGACGCCACGCTATTTCCCTCGTCGCTGAACTATGCCTCCACATGGGATCCGGATTTAATGCAGCGCATCGCTGCGGCGATTGGCAATGAAGCGCGCAGCACCGGTTGCCGTCAGGGCTTAGCGCCAGTGCTGGATGTCTCGCGCGATGTGCGCTGGGGACGAACAGAAGAAACCTTTGGTGAAGATCCTTATCTGGTGGGCATCATGGCCACCCGGTTCGTGCGGGGTTTACAGGGTGAAAACCGTGATGTTCTGGCGACGTTGAAACACTATGTCGGCCATTCATTTAGCGAAGGCGCCCGTAACCATGCGCCGGTACATCTGGGCTTTAGCGAACTGAACGATACTTTCCTGCTGCCGTTCGAAATGGCGGTCAAACTGGCAAACGCCGGTTCCGTGATGCCTGCTTATCACGACATTGATAACCAGCCCGGCCACTCCGATACCTTCCTGATGACTACGCTTTTACGCGAACAATGGGGCTTTGATGGCCTGATTGTGGCTGACTACGGCGGCATCAGCCTGTTACATCAGCATCACGGTGTCAGCCGTAATGCAATGGAATCTGCCGCGCAGGCTTTTAATGCCGGGCTGGATATCGAATTACCCAAGGATGATTGCGCCCGCCATCTGGCAAAAGCCGTTGAACAGGGTTTGATTTCAATGGCAAAAATCGACGAAATCGTCGAGCGTGTCCTACTGGAGAAATTCCGTCTCGGGCTATTTGAACACCCTTATACCGATGAAAACATCATCGCGCTGCAGACTCCGGAAACCCGCGAGCTGGCGTATGAAGCGGCTGTTAACTCCATTACGATGCTGGAAAATAACGGCCTGCTGCCGCTACAAGGTCAGCCGCGCCTGGCGGTAATCGGGCCAACGGCAGACGATCCACTCGCTCTGTTGAGCGGCTACAGTTTTCCGGTACATCTGATTATCAGCGATATGCAAGACAGCGCATCTCAGGTGATCACGCCGTTGCAGGCATTACAACAACGGTTTGGAGCACAATCTCTGCGCTACGCCAAAGGCTGTCACATTATTGAGAAACGCGTCGCAGGCGCGCCGGTCTTCCCAGGGGATGCGGGAAAAGCGATGCAAACCTCACCTGTGTCTTCGGATACCAGCCTGATTGCTGAGGCCGTTGACGTAGCAAAACAAAGTGATGTCGCGTTGGTATTTGTCGGCGATCTCGCCGGACTCTTCCAGAGTGGCACAGTCGGGGAAGGTTCGGACACCGATAGCCTGCAACTCCCCGGCGTCCAACAACAACTGCTGGAGGCAGTAGTAGAAACGGGCAAACCGGTGGTAGTGGTGATGACCGGTGGACGCCCGTATAACCTGGGTGGTCTGGAAGATCGGGTTGCGGCGCTGGTTATGGCATGGGCACCAGGTCAGGAAGGCGGAAATGCTATTGCTGATGTATTGACCGGCGTACGTGAACCCGCAGGCCGCTTAGTGATCTCCGTCCCCCACAGCGCTGGCGCGATGCCTTATTACTACAATCACAAACTCAAGAGCGGTGGTACGCCCTATGCCTTCCACTTTGGCTCACGTTATCCATTTGGGTACGGCAAAACGTGGACGACTTTCGGTTACGGCGAACTGACCTTTGAGCAGACGAAGGTGCCGTCGCTCAATGGAAACGTGGTGGCAAAAATTACCGTCACCAATACCGGCCGTCGGGAAGGAAGCGAAGTGGTACAGGTTTACATCCGCGATCGCGTAGCCTCACAGGTTCGTCCCGTTCAGGAGCTGAAAGCCTTCCAGCGTGTACATCTGGCAGCTGGTCAAAGCGCTGAACTGACATTCACCATCCCTACTGATATGCTTAACTTCACCCAACGCAGCGGGCAGCGCGTGGTCGAACCCGGCGAGTTTGACATTCGCATTGGCGCGTCCAGCGGCGATATTCGCAGTCAGGGTATGGTCGAAGTCACGGGCGAAGTGCGCGAATTGGAGAAAAAATGGCGTATGGAAAGCCATTGCGACGTCAGATACTAGTCCGGCGGGACGTTTAAGACAGCCTTAAGCGTTTCCCTTTCTGCTCATTGGCGCAGGTTAAACCCTGCGCGTAAATGAAATCCCTCTATCATTCCTTGATGATACCTTTGGCTTTAATCAATGTTCGAACTCACTTTTTGTGCCTCTGACCATAAACGCCGTTTATAATTGGTTTAGGTTTTGTTTAGGTTTGCGGTGATGACGTTGATGTGAGGTTGATTAAAATGTTTCTGAATCATTTACAATTACATTCAGAAAATTTCTGTTGTCTGCCGCGCCATAAGGATAAGGAATTACCATGCGAATTTTAGTCATTGAAGATAACGCTCTGCTGCGCCATCACCTCTCCGTTCAGATGAGAGAAATGGGCCATCAGGTGGATGCTGCTGAAGATGCCAAAGAAGCCGATTATTTTTTGCATGAGCACGCTCCGGATATCGCGATTGTCGATCTCGGCTTACCGGGTGAAGACGGCCTGAGTCTGATCCGTCGCTGGCGCAGTCATCAGGCTAATCTGCCGATTCTGGTTCTGACCGCCCGCGAAAGCTGGCAGGATAAAGTTGCCGTGCTTGAAGCCGGTGCCGATGATTACGTGACCAAACCTTTCCATTTGGAAGAAGTGCTGGCGCGCATGCAGGCACTGATGCGTCGTAACAGCGGTCTGGCATCGCAGGTCATTACCCTGCCTCCGTTCCAGATCGATTTATCCCGCCGTGAACTGACCGTTAACGAAAATCCGATCAAACTGACCGCATTTGAATACACCATCATCGAGACACTGATCCGCAACGCCGGAAAAGTGGTCAGTAAAGATTCGCTGATGCTTCAGCTTTATCCTGACGCCGAATTGCGCGAAAGCCATACCGTGGATGTGCTGATGGGGCGTCTGCGCAAGAAGCTGCAGGCAGAGCACCCGGAAGATGTCATCACCACGGTGCGCGGACAGGGATATCGTTTCGACATTCGTGCACAATGACACGCTTTACCCTCGCCTGAAGCCTCAACATCAAAGGACGCGCCATGAAAGGACGCACTAAAAAACCCTTCTCACTTCGCGTCCGCTTTATGATGGCGACCGCCGCCGTTGTTCTCGCGTTGTCGCTGGCCTACGGGCTGGTGGCGGTGGTCGGCTACATGGTGAGTTTCGATAAAACCGCCTATCGCCTGTTACGCGGCGAAAGCAATCTGTTCTTCAGCCTCGCGCAATGGCGTGACGGTAAGCTTTCCATTAACGTTCCGCCGGATCTCGACCTCAATACACCCACGCTGGTGTTTATCTACGATGCCGACGGCAAATTGTTGTGGGCTGAACGTAGGATCCCCGAGCTGGAAGCGCATATCAACAAGGCGTGGATGAATAAACCGGGCTTCTATGAGCTGGATACCGACACCCAGATCAGCAGCGAAGTATTGGGCAATAATCCCCAGGCGCAGGACAAGCTGAAAGATTACGACGACAGCGATGCAAACGCCATGACGCACTCCATCGCGGTGAATACCTACAACGCCACGGCGCGATTACCTGCGCTGAACATTGTGGTGGTCGATACAATTCCGCAGGAATTACAGCGTTCCGACCTGGTGTGGGAATGGTTCAGTTACGTGCTGCTCGCTAACCTGTTACTGGTCGTGCCGCTGCTGTGGCTGGCGGCTTACTGGAGCCTGCGCCCTATCAAACAATTGATTCATCAGGTCGCTGAGCTTGAAAGCCACGAACGCGAATCGCTGGATGAAAACCCGCCCCGAGAGCTGCGCGGTCTGGTACGCAATCTGAATATTTTGCTGCAAGGCGAGCGTGGACGTTATGACCGCTATCGCACCACCTTGGCAGACCTGACCCATAGCCTGAAAACGCCGTTGGCGGTGTTACAGTCTACGCTGCGCGCCCTGCGTAACAGTAAGCAGATGACCATCGAAGAAGCAGAACCGGTAATGCTCGAGCAGATCAGTCGTATTTCTCAGCAGATCGGTTATTACCTCCATCGTGCCACACTGCGTTCCGAACAAAATTTACTGATCCGCGAAGTCCATTCTGTCCCCGCCATTCTCGACGGATTATGTTCAGCTCTCAACAAGGTTTATCAGCGCAAAGGCGTGGTGATCACCGTGGATATTTCGCCCGAGCTGACATTTGTCGGAGAGAAAAATGACTTCATGGAAGTAATGGGTAACGTTATCGATAACGCCTGCAAATACTGCCTGGAGTTCGTCGAAATCAGCGCAGTACATACCGAAAATCAGCTGGTGATACTGATTGAAGATGACGGCCCCGGCATTCCTGAAAGCAAACGTGAAGTGATTTTCCAGCGCGGTCAGCGTGCCGATACGTTGCGTCCGGGACAGGGTCTGGGACTTTCTCTGGCCAATGACATCATTGAGCAGTACGACGGTAAAATTATCATCGGTGACAGCCCGCTTGGCGGCGCCAGCATGCGCGTATGCTTTGGTTTGCAGCAGGGAATCGAACTCGAATAACGGCTCAGCGGTGTAAACTCCGGCAAGTTTCGGTGCTTTCTTCACCGGCATTTGAAATTTGCTGGCAATTGCCCAACGCAGCCGCAACACCTTCCGTTATAATCCTTTACAGACCCACCTTCTTTTGGAAAAAAAATGGATTACAAACTAGACCTGGACTGGAACGAGTTCCTGCAGCGTTACTGGCAAAAGCGTCCTGTCGTATTAAAGCGCGGCTTCAAAAATTTCGTCGATCCAATTTCTCCGGATGAGCTTGCCGGTCTGGCAATGGAAAGTGAAGTCGACAGCCGTCTGGTCAGCAATCAGGACGGGCGCTGGAACGTCAGCCACGGTCCGTTTGAAAGCTACGATCATCTGGGGGAGAACGGCTGGTCGGTGCTGGTTCAGGCGGTCGATCACTGGCACGAACCCTCCTCGCATCTGATGACCCCTTTCCGCCATATTCCTGACTGGCGCATGGATGACCTGATGATTTCCTTCTCAGTGCCCGGCGGTGGTGTTGGCCCGCACCTGGATCAGTACGACGTATTTATCATTCAGGGCACCGGGCGCCGTCGCTGGCGCGTGGGCGAGAAAATCGCCATGAAGCAACATTGCCCGCACCCGGATTTGCTTCAGGTGGAGCCGTTCGAAGCGATTATCGACGAAGAGCTTGAACCGGGCGATATCGTCTACATTCCACCAGGCTTCCCGCACGACGGTTACTCGCTGGAGAACTCGCTGAACTATTCAGTCGGTTTCCGCGCACCGAACACTCGGGAAATGATCAGCGGCTTTGCAGACTACGTTCTTTCCCGTGAACTGGGCAGCCACCGTTATACCGATCCGGAACTGGTGGAACGTGAACATCCGGCTGAAGTGCAGCCTGCCGAACTGGATAAACTGCGTGGCATGATGCTTGATCTTATCGGCAATCCGGCGCACTTCAACAGCTGGTTTGGCGAATTCATTTCCCAGTCGCGTCATGAACTGGATCTGGCACCGCCGGAGCCACCGTATCAGGCAGGTGAAATCTATGAGCTGATGGAGTCCGGCGAAACGCTGGAACGCGTTGGCGGTTTACGCGTATTGCGCGTGGGTGATGTTTGCTACGTCAACGGTGAAACGATGACCTCAGAACAGACCGCCGCGGTGGATGCTATGGCCCGCCATAAAACGGTCACCCGTGAAATGCTCGGCGATGCGCTGGACGATCCGTCATTCCTCGCCCTGCTCTCTGCGCTGGTGAACAGCGGTTACTGGTATTTCAACGACTAACAATTTTACTATTAAAGGCACGTCTGTGCCTTTAATTTTCAACTCTCCGGTTACAACCCCCCTTCTCTTATATTTCATCTCCTCTAACTTTCAAAATAAATATTTTAATCCCAAATTGATTAGATAAATTAATATATAAATGATTAGAAACATTAATATTTTTCATGCAAATTTATAAATAATTATGTATAAAAAAACGACATTAGACGCCTGAAATAATTTCACCTACTCTTACGCCACTTTTTTAGTAAGAGAGATAAAAATGAAATTCGGTAACATATTTTCACGCAGTCATAACACTCCACCATCAAACCCACAACCTCCATACATTCCAGATGACTATACATCTGAGTATAGGTTTGATTTTGATATTTCACCTGGTATGAAAGCCAGATTAATGAGTGCTATTAATAATCAGATCTCTAAACATGTTTTACAGTTCAGTCGTTCAGTGATGAGTCCAAGTATGTTTGCCGACTTGCCACGTTTGAATTACTACATAAACGGCAATCTAATAACTGCTCGCGGATCTGCAGAACAATCTGTAATAAATTATTCCAATCAGATCATGGAACCTCAAAACCACTGGATACAAGAAAATATTGGTACACTTTCTTCGTTTTTACATCAGGGTATATTTGCCGACTTCTTTATTGTTGCCGACCCTTGGATAACTCTCACAGGGCAACGATGGCCAATAAGACTGGTGTCATTAGATAGTCGTACTAGTGAAGTTGATTTTCATATTTCTAGTGCAGGCATTATTAAAGTAATATGTCAGTCCAAGGTACGAAATGTCGTGCTACATGGAGAAAAGTACGTTATAGCTGATTCCGAGAAAAGTAATTTTTCTTTACAACTTTCTTTTCGTGCCTTTAATTTGGGAGGTGTATGTAAGGTAGGCTCGCTGGGACATGGTGTCGATCATTGTAGACTTCATGTATGTGGTGAAGGTTTAATGTAGTCGGTCATAAATACTAAATAATATGACTGGTCAAGAAGCATTCTACACTTATGCATATGTCTTATTTATAAGATAATACTCAGTTATCCGAAGATCACGGATAACTGCAGTAATTAACGCAACCGAAGCGCTATCTTGAATGGATTTAAATTTCTCTTTTTTGATGAGAGTCTTATTTTCACCGCCATATTATTATCACGCAGAGTATTACACACGACCGCGATACGTTTTGGCGTGGGAATATAAAAATCGCCATCCATCAATCCGAATAATCTATGTCTCAGCGGTGAATTAACTAAACCCGCTTTCAACACCCTGCCCACGATATTTGCACAGTTCTTAGATAATGTTCGAAATGAGGGTATCTCTTTAGAATGACGGATGTCATACCACGCTTGTATCATCGATAATTCATTCAGAGATTTAATACCATAAATTACATCTGGCTCACTTCCCTCTTTCTCGCAGTCGCTTTCATAACCTTCAGAGATTTCAGCCGGGTAACGCCTGAATAAAATTTTGTTATCTTCAAACTGAGGCCACCAATTCACATAAGCACCTTCACGAACAATCTTACCGATGAACATTGATGCATGCCCCACATTCTCCGCGGTTGGATACCAGATAAATACCCAGGCGTTGATTCTCACATTAAAATCGTCCACAGTCGTCATGCGCTTTACAAACTCTCTGAGTCCGTCTATTTTTTCCAGGTTTGACAAAATATTCACTCCATGATTTTTGGTATAAAAATTATTACACTTCTGGAGGAATAAATATAATGTCATAAATCCATATGGCACTTGAAATATATTCATGAGAATAATAATTGAACATTCATAAAATAAATGAGGTTGTCAGGTGGTAGAACCCCTGATAACCGTCTTCAGGCTCAGGCGTCTCGTCGGCCGGCAATTCGCTATGGAGAAGAAAAAATACAGCTCTGGGATTGTGTTGTGACAAATCCCTTAAGACTTATAATATCCTTGAAAATAAAATCTCCTTTTAATCTCAAGAAAAATTAAGTTATTTAATATAATTAATTTAAATAATAAATATAAAAAACCTGGTGACTAAAATATAAAATATTAAAACCCTCATTCATTTATTATAATTCTTATTTCATCATATCATTAATAGTTATTTTTATCTGATATATAAAAAACCAGATAATATATTGAATATTATGTGGTTTTTTTGAGGGTATTAAATGTGTTTTATTTACAGCTTTTTAGCCGTCAGCTCTGCTATGCGCATAATCACAGAAACTGCTTTCTCCATCCCTTCGAGCGTCACAAATTCGTGTTTGCCGTGGAAGTTATAGCCGCCGGTGAAAATGTTTGGACAAGGCAAGCCGCGGAATGAAAGCTGCGCCCCGTCGGTGCCGCCGCGAATAGGCTTCATAACAGGCTCGATATCGCAGTCTTTCATCGCCTGCTGCGCCAGCGCGATAATGTGCGGGTGCTGAGCCACTTTGTCACGCATGTTGTAATAATGATCGTCCAGCGTCACTTCGATATAGCAGTCACGATGCAGACCTTTACCGACCAGATGTGCGATATCAATAATCTTTTGCTTGCGGGCTTCGAACTGCACTTTCTCGAAATCACGAATAATGTAATGCATCTCCGCTCGCTCGACGTTGCCTTTGATGGTTGTCAGGTGGTAGAACCCCTGATAACCGTCTGTATGCTCGGGCGTCTCGTCAGCGGGTAATTCGCTATGGAAACGGGTCGCAAGTGACAATGCGTTGACCATCACCCCTTTCGCACTGCCAGGATGCACGTTGTTACCGACGATTTTAATGGTCGCTGACGCCGCATTGAAGTTCTCAAACTCAAGCTCTCCTACGCCCCCGCCGTCCACGGTGTACGCCCATTCAGCGCCAAAAGCGGGAATATCAAAACTCTGCGCACCTTTACCGATTTCTTCATCCGGCGTAAACGCGATGCGGATCGAACCGTGCGGCACATTGCTGTCTTTCAGCCGCACCATAGCGGTGATGATCTCTGCGATACCCGACTTGTCGTCCGAACCGAGCAACGTTTTACCGTCGGTGGTGATCAGTGTCTGACCAAGCAACTGATGCAGAACCGGGAACATCACCGGCGAGAGCACTTCGTCACCGTTGCCCAGCGCAATATCGCCGCCACGGTAGTTCTCAACAATCTGCGGATTGACATGTTTTGCAGTGAAATCAGGGGCAGTATCAAGGTGAGAAATAAAGCCGATGACCGGCACTTTCCAGGCAACGTTGCCTGGTAACGTCGCCATTACGCAGCCTTTGTCACTGAGAGTTACCTGTGAAAAACCCAGCTCAATCAGTTCGTTACGCAGTGCCTGCGCCAGCCTGAGCTGTCCGTCAGTGCTGGGCGTATGTTTAACATTGGGCTTAGATTGGGTATCGAAAGAAACGTAGTGAAGAAAACGGTCAAGCAACTTATCCATTTGGGTATCCTCTGGCGGCTGGGTTTTATTATGCGCAGCATGAATACCGTGAATATTGCGTCAGGTCATTTTTCACCAAGTTTACGCAAAGAACTCTTAGGATCGGGCGCAATTTTTGGGATGTATGGCTAAAAAAGCCCGGTTACGACCAGGCTTCGTCTTTTTTAGTCAGGAACTTATGCACAAACTCAGGGACGACTTCGCTTGCCAGCCCGTAGTGTTTCATATCGAACTCACTTTCCACCTGGCTTGGCTCGAGGTTCAGCTCAACCGCACAGGCTCCGCCGATGCGCGCCTCGTGAACAAATCCGGCAGCCGGATAAACATGCCCGGACGTGCCAATCGCCACGAAGAAATCTGCTTTTGCCAGCGCATCGTAGATGTTATCCATACCCAGCGGCATTTCGCCAAACCAGACAATGTGCGGGCGCAGCGGTGCCGGGAACTGGCAGCAGTGACAACGATCGTCAACGCTCAGATCGCCCGGCCAGTCGAGAATCTGCCCGGACTGGGTGCAGCGTACTTTCAGCAATTCGCCGTGCATATGCAGCACACGCGAACTGCCCGCGCGTTCATGCAAATTGTCGATATTCTGCGTGACCAGCAGGAAGTTATCTCCGAGTGCCTCCTCCAGCGTCGCCAGCGCGTAATGCGCTGCATTCGGTTTGAGATCGTCCTGTTGCAGCTGGCGGCGTCGTTCGTTGTAAAAACGCTGCACCAGCTCGGGATCGCGGCGATACCCTTCCGGGGTCGCCACATCTTCCACGCGGTGCTCTTCCCACAGGCCATCGGCGGCCCGGAAAGTACGGATACCTGATTCTGCGGAAATCCCCGCGCCGGTCAGTACCACCACAAACGGTTTCTTCAAGGACGCGGCGGCCATAGAATCACGGTGGAAAATGTTCGACCGGAACCGCTGGTGGCGAATACGTTTATTTTTGCGAAACCGACACAGACGATGACGTGTGCGCATGACGTGCTCCTTACTCTCTGTGTCTGAATATAAATACTGTTGTTGAAGATTTGATTACTGACCGCCACTGAGAACCCGGGCCGGATCGATGCGGCTTGCACGACGCGCCGGATACCAGCTTGCCAGCAAGCTCAGCACCAGTGCGGTGAATAATACGCCCGCAACGTCAATCCAGTGAACTTCAGATGGCAGGAAGTCGATGAAATAAATGTCACCCGACAGGAACTGATGCCCGGTCAGCTTCTGCAATCCGTTAATGATGTTGGTCAGCTGGAAAGCAGCAATTACACCGATGACCACTCCGGTTACGCTGCCGGCCAGCCCCGCCAGTAAACCGTACCAGATGAAGACCGCGCGGATAAGCCCGTCTTTCGCGCCCAGTGTGCGCAGAATCGCAATATCGCTGCTTTTATCTTTCACGGCCATGACCAGCGTCGACACGATGTTGAAACAGGCGACGCCGATCACCAGCACCATCGCCATATACATAATCGCGCGTACCATCTGAATATCGCGGTACATATAGCCGTAAGTGCCAATCCAGCTGCTGATATAGACATACGCCTGCGTCACTTCACCGGCATCGTGCACCAGTTTCTGCGCGGCAAACACATCGTTCACTTTGATGTCGATACCGGTGACGCTCTTACCCATATCCTGATACTGCTGCGCATCCGCCAGCGGTACCATGCCAAGACTGTGATCAAGCTGACCGCTGAGCTGTAAAATACCGGTAACCTGCAAACGGATCCGCTTCGGCTGTAGCAATTTCATTTCCGGGTCGCTGTTGGGGATCATCACCGTCACCCAGTCGCCCTGCTTCACACCAACGGCGTCCGCTACGCCTTTGCCGAGGATCAACTGTTGCTCACCGGCCTTAAAATTCTGCCATGCGTTATTCTGCACAAACTTCGGTGCGGCGCTGACGCGGGGCTCGCTCTGCGGATCCACACCTTTAAGCTGGATGGCACGCAGTTTCGCGCCGTGCTCAATCAGGCCGTTGAATTGGATGTAAGGCGCAGCGGCCACAATACCTGGCACTTTTTCGACGCGATCCAACACACCCTGCCAGTCGTTGAACGGCTGATTTACCGGGCGAATTTCACCGTGAGGCACCACCGCCAGCACGCGGTCTTTCAGTTCTCGCTCGAAGCCGTTCATGGCGCTCAGGCCGACGATCAGTACCGCCACGCCGAGCGCAATGCCCAGCGTTGAGATCACCGAAATCAGTGACACCATGCCGCTGCGACGGCGGCCACGGCTGAACCGCAGGCCGATCAATAAAGAGAAAGGAATGCCTGACATTACTTCGCTCCCAGCAACATCGAGTCCGGCTGCAATCTGCCGTCACGCATTTCCAGCTGACGGGTCAGGCGGCTTGCCAGTTTGAGGTCATGTGTCACCACCAGAAATGCCGTGCCCTGACGCACATTCAGTTCGCCGAGCAATTCAAAAATGCTGTCGGCATTACGCTGATCCAGGTTACCGGTTGGTTCATCCGCCAGTACCAGCGAAGGATTATTGACCAGTGCGCGCGCAATCGCCACACGCTGGCGCTCACCACCCGAAAGCTCGGAAGGACGGTGATTACTGCGGTGTTGCAGACCTACCGCTTCGAGCATCGCCAGCGCGCGCTCCTGTACTTCGGCAGATTTCTTTTTACCGATCAGCAGTGGCATCGCGACGTTTTCCAGCGCGGTAAAATCAGGCAGCAGGTGGTGGAACTGATAGATGAAGCCCAGCTCACGGTTGCGCAGTTCTGATTTCGCAGAAGAAGACATCGCGTTCAGCGACTGACCTTTAAAAATAACTTCGCCAGAGGTCGGAGAATCCAGACCTCCCAGCAAATGCAGCAACGTACTTTTACCGGAACCTGACGTTCCGACGATCGCCATCATCTCACCCGGCTGCATGTCGAAAGTCACATCCCGCAACACGTCGGTGTGCATCTTCCCTTCCTGATAAGTCTTACAGAGGTTGTCACACTGCAATAATAACGAATTACTCATAACGTAAAGCCTCTGCGGGGTGGGTGGCAGCAGCGCGCCAGGAAGGATACAGTGTTGATAATAAGGCAATGACCATCGCGACCAGCGCGATAACCACTACCTGAACCGGTTCAATATCGACCGGCAGCGACGCGCCATCAAGCATCAGCCCGATAGCCGGCATAATAGTATTGAGTTGAGTGGCGAGCACTACGCCGAATACGGCACCGAGTAACGCGCCGATGACGCCTGCGCTCGCACCCTGCACCATAAACACCGCCATAATCTGACGGCGGCTAAGTCCCTGGGTTTGCAGGATGGCGACTTCGCCCTGTTTCTCCATCACCAGCAGACCCAGCGACGTAATAATGTTAAACGCGGCTACTGCGACAATCAGACTCAGCAGCAGCCCCATCATATTTTTCTCCATACGCACCGCCTGGAACAGCTCGCCGCGACGCTCGCGCCAGTCTTTCCAGCTGGTACCTTCCGGCAGCTTTTGCGCGCTCAGGCTGTCGACGTCCAGCGGTTGGTCGAGGAACAGACGCCAGCCGGTCACGTTGCCTTTCGGATAGAGCATCAGACGTGACGCATCCTGAATATTCACCAGCATCTGGTAACCATCGACTTCGCTGTTGGCTGAAAAAGTGCCGATCACGTTAAACAGACGCTGGCTCGGTACACGTCCTACAGGCGTGAACTGGCTGACGCTGGTGACCATCAGACGCAGCTGATCGCCACGGCGCACCTTCAGCTGTTGTGCCAGCTGATCGCCAAGAATGACGTTATATTTGCCCGGTTGCAGTTCTTGTTGGGCCACGCCAATCATGTATTTCGCCAGTGGATCGTGGTCTGCGGGATCAACGCCAAGCATCACACCTACCGCCACGCTGCCAGGGCTTTGCAGTACCACGTCACCGGTGGTCACCGGCACGGCGCGGTTCACGCTTTTCAGCGCGGTGATTTGCTCGTGAGTAATTTTTTGAGGGTCCAGCGATCCGGCCGGTGTGGTGATTAACGCCTGAGGCATCAGACCCAGAATGTTACCTTCCAGATCCTTCTCAAAACCGTTCATGACCGACAGCACAGTAACCAGCGCCATCACCCCGAGGGTGATACCAATGGTGGATAACCAGGAGACAAACCGCCCAAAGCGGTCCGAACCACGCCCGCGCATGTAGCGCAGGCCTATGAATAACGCGACAGGTTGATACATGACTTCCGTTTTAAGTGCTTGGCCGCAAATAAGTGCATGGCGCAGACTAAAGTGATCAAGGATAATAAAGGCTAGCACCGCTTTATGGAACCATTAACCCAAAGTAATCGGTTTAACCCCGGGGCTCTTTTGTCCTTTTTTATTGCAAAGCCGGGTTGACCCCGATTGTCTGCGCATCGCAAGATACGGTCTGCTAATTGGCCACCTGCTGCCGCCAAACGAGAACGCAAAACAGCCTATGTCTCAAGATTATCGTTATTCATTGCCTGAACGCCCCGGCGACACCCGTCTTTTAGGGCAGCTTACCGGCTCCGCCTGTGCACTCGAATGTGCACAAATCAGTGAGCGTCACGCAGGCCCCGTCATGCTGATAGCACCGGATATGCAAAACGCCCTGCGTTTACGCGATGAAATTCAGCAATTTACCGATCACAAAGTGCTGAGCATTTCGGACTGGGAAACACTGCCATACGACAGTTTTTCGCCGCATCAGGAAATCATTTCTTCCCGTCTCTCCAGCCTTTATCAACTTCCCACCCTGGAACGCGGCATCATTATTCTGCCGGTGAATACGTTGATGCAACGTGTCTGCCCGCACGAGTTTTTGCACGGCCACGCGCTGGTGATGAAAAAAGGCCAGCAACTGTCACGCGACAAACTGCGTGCTCAGTTGGAGCAAGCCGGTTACCGCAGCGTCGATCAGGTTATGGAACACGGCGAGTTTGCCACCCGTGGCGCCCTGCTCGACCTGTATCCGATGGGCAGTGATGAGCCTTTCCGTATAGATTTCTTCGACGATGAAATCGACAGCCTGCGCACCTTTGATGTCGATACGCAGCGTACACTGAGCGAAGTCGATCACATCAATTTGCTGCCCGCACACGAATTCCCGACCGACAAAAATGCCATCGAACTTTTCCGCAGCCAGTGGCGTGAGAAGTTTGAAGTTCGCCGCGACGCTGAACACGTATATCAGCAGGTGAGTAAAGGGACGTTCCCGGCCGGGATCGAATACTGGCAGCCACTGTTTTTCAGTCAGCCGCTGACCACGCTGTTCAGCTATCTGCCGGAAAATACGCTGGTGCTCAACACCGGCGATCTGGAAACCGCCGCCGAGCGTTTCTGGCAGGATGCCACTCAGCGCTACGAAAGCCGCCGCGTGGATCCGATGCGTCCGCTGCTCGAGCCGGAAAATCTGTGGCTGCGGGTCGATACGCTGTTCGCTGAGCTAAAAGCCTGGCCACGCGTTCAGCTGCGCACCGACTCGCTGCCGAAGAAAGCTGCAAACACCAATCTCAGCTACGAAACTTTGCCGGATCTCTCCGTGCAGCCGCAAAACAAAGCGCCAATGGATAACCTGCGCCGCTTTAACGAATCCTTTGCCGGCAGTCTGGTGTTCTCGGTAGAAAGTGAAGGCCGTCGCGAAACGTTGCAGGATTTATTGGCGCGCATCAAGCTGATGCCGACGCTCATCACCCGCATCGAAGAGGCAGAATTTGCCGGACGTTACATCATGATCGGCGCCTGTGAGCGCGGATTCCTTGATGCCGATAAACAGCTGGCTCTGATTTGCGAAAGCGATCTGCTGGGTGAGCGAGTGGCGCGTCGCCGTCAGGACAGTCGCCGCACCATCAATACCGACACGCTGATCCGTAACCTCGCTGAGCTGCGCCCCGGCCAGCCGGTGGTTCACGTCGAACACGGTGTTGGCCGTTATCTGGGGCTGACCACGCTCGAAACCGGGAGTATTAAAGCCGAGTACCTGATCCTCACCTACGCCGGTGAAGACAAACTTTATGTGCCGGTATCATCACTGCATCTTATCAGCCGCTACGCCGGCGGTGCCGATGACAGCGCACCGCTGCACAAACTCGGCGGTGAGGCGTGGTCGAAAGCCCGTCAGAAAGCCGCCGAGAAAGTCCGCGACGTGGCTGCCGAGCTGCTGGATATTTATGCCCAGCGCGAAGCCAAAACCGGTTTTGCGTTTAAGCATGACAAAGAGCAATACCAGCTGTTCTGTCAGGCTTTCCCGTTTGAAACCACGCCGGATCAGGCGCAGGCCATCAATGCGGTGCTGACTGACATGACCCAGCCGCTGGCGATGGACCGGCTGGTCTGTGGGGACGTTGGCTTTGGTAAAACCGAAGTGGCGATGCGCGCTGCATTTCTCGCCGTCGCCAACAACAAACAGGTGGCGGTTCTGGTGCCAACAACTTTGCTGGCACAGCAGCATTTCGACAACTTCCGCGACCGCTTTGCCAGCTGGCCGGTGCGCATCGAAATGATGTCGCGTTTTCGCAGCGCGAAAGAGCAACAGGCGGTCATCGAGGAAGCGGTCGAGGGTAAAGTCGATATTATTATCGGCACACATAAACTGCTGCAAAGTGACCTGCGCTGGAAAGATCTCGGCCTGCTGATAGTCGATGAAGAACACCGTTTCGGTGTGCGTCATAAAGAGCGTATTAAAGCGATGCGCGCTGACGTGGATATTCTGACGCTGACCGCCACGCCGATCCCGCGTACGCTGAATATGGCGATGAGCGGCATGCGCGATCTGTCAATTATCGCCACGCCGCCCGCACGCCGCATGGCGGTCAAAACCTTTGTCCGCGAGTACGACAGCCTGGTGGTACGCGAAGCAATCCTGCGTGAAATTCTGCGCGGCGGGCAGGTTTATTACTTATTCAACGATGTCGAAAACATCGAGAAAGCCACGCAGCGCCTGGCAGAACTGGTGCCGGAAGCGCGTATTGCCATCGGCCACGGGCAGATGCGCGAACGCGATCTCGAACGGGTGATGAATGATTTCCACCACCAGCGCTTCAACGTGCTGGTGTGTACCACGATCATTGAAACCGGGATCGACATTCCGACGGCCAACACCATTATCATTGAGCGCGCCGATCACTTTGGTCTGGCGCAGTTGCACCAGTTGCGCGGCCGCGTCGGGCGTTCGCATCATCAGGCCTATGCTTATCTGCTTACGCCACCGCCGAAAGCCATGTCCGTCGATGCGCATAAACGCCTCGAAGCTATCGCTTCGCTCGAAGATCTGGGGGCTGGATTTGCGCTGGCAACACACGACCTTGAAATTCGTGGCGCAGGCGAGCTGCTGGGCGAAGGCCAGAGCGGACAAATGACCAGCATTGGCTTCACGCTGTATATGGAACTTCTGGAAAATGCCGTCGAAGCGCTGAAAGAAGGTCGTGAACCGTCGCTGGAGGATCTGACCACCAGTCAGACCGAAGTCGAAATGCGTATGCCCGCCCTGCTGCCGGAAGAATTCATTCCTGACGTCAACACGCGCCTGTCGCTGTATAAACGCATCGCCAGTGCGAAAAGCGAAAATGAGCTGGACGAGCTGCGCGTGGAGCTGATCGACCGTTTCGGATCGTTACCGGACGGTGCGCGCAATCTGATTCAGATAGCCGTGCTGCGACTCAAGGCGAAAGAACTGGGCATCAAACGCATTGAAGGTAATGAGCGCGGCGGCTTTATCGAGTTCGGTGATAAAAACCGCGTTGATCCGGGTCATCTGATTGGTTTGCTGCAAAAACAGCCGCAGGTTTACCGCCTCGACGGCCCAACCAAGCTGAAGTTTATGCTGGACCTGACCGATCGGCCAAAACGCCTGAAGTTTGTCAGCGACATGCTGGCAGATTTTGCTGGGCATTTGATCTGAGGTTGTAAGCGCTAAAAAAACAAAAAACCCGGTGAATACATCCTTCACCGGGTTTTTTTACGTCACGCATTCACGCAACTTTATTTTTTCCGCAGCGCCTTCACCTGTTCAGGTGTGATATCCCCCGGCAGGCCGCCGAAGGTGACACGCAGATAGTTGACCATTTCGGCGATCTGGGCGTCGTTCAGACGATCCGCAAAACCCGGCATGGACTGCATGCTTTCTCCATTGGGAAATGCCTGCGCCGGTAAACCATCGAGCACTGAGACGATGAGATTACGGCCATCGGGCTGGCGCAGCGTGGCGTTATTTTGCATCGCTACGGCGACGTGCGGTTTACCGGAGCCGTCGGCCATATGGCAGCCAGAACATTGATCCAGGTAAGTGATCCGCCCCGCATCATTGCCGCCCTGCCCGATTTTCACCGGTACTGCAACTGGCGGTTTATCCCCCAGCAGATAGGTGACGATGGCACGGTGATCGTCGTCGGTCAGATGACGGGTGCTGAGATCGATAACTTTATGCATTTCATCAAACGCCGATCCCTGCGGCGCGATGCCGGTTGCGAGGAAACGGCTGAGATCGGCAGGGTTCCAGCCGCGCTGAGCCAACGCCTGCGGGGAAATGTCCGGCGCGGTGATGCGACCAAGCGTTCCGCCTTTCAGGTTGTTATCGGTATCCATCTGTCCCAGCTTACCGCGCGGCGTATGACATTCGCCGCAGTGGCCGAGGACGTCCGTCAGATACTGCCCGCGCTGCCAGTCGGCAGAATTACCCTGCGAGCTGGCGGGCATCGGATCGGCAGTGCGGAACAACAGGTTCCAGCCGATCATTGCCATGCGCTGATTGAACGGGAATGGCATCTCGTTTTCCGGCACCGGTTGATTCACCGCCGGGCGGGTCATCAGAAACGCATACATGTCGTCCGAATCCTTACGCGTCACACCTTTATACGAGGTGTAGGGCATCGCCGGATACAAATGGCGTCCGCCCGGTGCTACGCCTTTTGTCAGCGCCAGATAGAAATCATCCGACGTCCAGCGGCCAATGCCTTCGTCGGCGGACGGCGTCAGGTTGCTGCCGAAAATCTTGCCGAACGGCGTTTCCAGCGGATAGCCTCCCGCCAGCGGTGCGCCGCCAGACGCGGTGTGGCACGCGGCGCAGTCAGATGCCTGAACCAGATAACGGCCCCGTTCTGTCTGCGCGGTGTCCGCCGTGATTTTTTGCACCGGTGCGTCCAGCGTGCGGTTTTCCCGCCACCACAGCACCGCGATAATGATCACGATCACCACCAGCAGCGCGAGGAAAAGACGTTTTTTCATCACGCGTGCTCCCTGATAAGACCCGGCGTTTTCATCACTACGTCACGCACCGCTTCGTAATAACGGACGTAACCGGTACAGCGGCAGATGTGATTCTCCAGCGCACCTTCGATGGCGCTTTCCAGATCGACAAGCGCGATCGGCTGTTTTTCCAGCCGCTCCAGCAGCAGCGTCGCGGCATTCACAAATCCCGGTGTGCAGTAACCGCACTGGAAGCTGTAATGCTCCATAAATGCCTGCTGCACCGGCGACAGCTGGACTTCACCTTTATCATCGGTTTTGGCGTGACCTTCGACGGTACGGACTTTTTTACCATTGAAAAAATGTGCGCCAGTGATGCAGGTACGCACCTCTTCGCTGGTGCTGCTGTCGTGATCGACAATTGCCACGCAAGCGTGACAGATGCCCTGCCCGCAGCCGAGCCGAGAACCGGTCAGCGCAACGTATTCGTGCAGGAAGTCGATCATCATCAGGCCTTCGGGAACCTCCAGCGGACCGTAATGTTGATTATTGATAGTCAGCTCTAACGGCTGTGTTTTGATGCTCATTGTAAAACCTCACGAATATTTTCAGCACGGACGGGCAAATCACGGAAACGGTGGCCGGTGGCGTGGGCGATGGCGTTCACCAGCGCAGCGACGACCGGGATCATCACCACTTCGGCCATGCCTTTCGGCGGATCGGTTTCCGACAGCGCAGGCAGGATCTCGCTGGTCTGTTTCCAGACCGCCACATCGCTGGCGCGCGGCAGGTGGTAACGGTTGAAGTTCCAGGTGCCATTACCCGGCCCGTCTTCGTACAGCGGCAAATATTCATGCAATGCGTGACCGATCCCCATCGCCAACCCGCCCTGTAACTGGCCGGAGACCAGCTCGGGCACGATCAGATTTCCGCACTCCATAATCGAATGGTGCGTGAGTAATTCGACGCTGCCGGTGGCGATATCCACCGCGATTTCAGCCAGCGTGCCAACCGCACTGTAATATGTCACAGAGGCGTTATTACGCTGTGTCGGCGGGTAATAGACCGCGTCACGCGCCAGCGTCTGGTACTCGCCCGCGCCGTTACGCACTGACATGCCGTCAACCGGTACGCGCTGACGCGCATTGTTCAATGTGAAATCGGCTTCAGCCCACTGCCAGCGGTTGAAAACGTGAACCGCCGCGCCGGTCAGTCCCTGCATCTCGTAGGCTTTTTTTGCCAGCGTCTCAAGACTGAGAATTTGCATCCCGTTGGCCGTCAGGCCGCCTTCTACCCAGCGGGCATCCTCTTTGCGCACGATGTAGGGCGCAGCCTGTCCGCCGCCAATACCCGTTTGCCAGAGAGCCATTGCCGCCGGCCACAGGCCGTGATCGAAGACCAGACGCGCCGCTTCACGGGTGCTGTGAGAAAAGTAATAGGCCGAGTTACTGGCACTCGACGGCGAGCAGTATGACGGCGACCAGCGCGGATTTTTTTGCAGCTGGTCCTGTTCTTCCTGCGACATAATGTACGGATCGCCGCTGGTTTCCACCGGCAGCACTGACCAGTCGGTCACCGAGAAATGCGCCTGCTCAGCCGGTTTGCCCAGCCATTCGGCGCACAGCACGGACTGTGACGTGGACATGCCCGTCCCCATTTCCGCACCGCTGTGCCACAGGCTTATCTGCCCGTTTTCACTGATTTCGACGCGGGCGAACGACGTTTCCGCGCCAGTACCGAAATCTTTCTGCACGCAGCCAAACCCGACGCCGTAACGTTTACCCGGATTCTGGCTTTCATAGGCAGCTTTACGTTTTTCACGCTCCGTCCACAACGGATGGACGGCGGCTTTTTCCAGCACTTCATCCGCACGAATCGCTCCGGCCGGAATAGCCCCTTGGGTGTTTTTCATACCTGATTTCAATACGTTGCGAATCCGGAAGGCAATCGGATCTAACTTCAGTTCGGCGGCCAGTTCATCCATCATCATTTCGGTGGCGGCCATGCTTTGCAGCGTGCCGTAACCACGGGCGGAACCGGCATCCAGCGCACGGGATGCCAGCCCGACGGCGGATAAATCACTTTTCGGGAAATAGTAGATCGACTGCGCAGCGGTTGCGCCAACCATCACCACAGACGGTGTGAAGTTGCTGCGTCCGCCGCCGTCTGCGGTCATCGCCGCATGGAACGATTGCAACATCCCGGTTTCACGGTTCACCGCAATGTCATAATTCATATCAAACGCATGGCGCTTGAGGGAGGACTGGAACTGCTCGAAGCGGTCATTCGCCAGACGCACCGGAGTACCGTCACCGTACATCGCTGCCACCGCGCCGTAATACGGGAAGTTATAATGATCTTTCGACCCGTAACCGACGGTGTAGCAAGGATGCATGATCAGTGTTTTCACCGTGCGATGGGCTTTAGCCATCATGCGCGGCATTTCATCTGCGACTTCCTGCGGTGACTGCGTCGGCACCACCATATGCAGCGTTTGCGTGGCGGCGTCATACCAGCCGTTGGCGTTGTCGGGTTCAAGCGCGGAGGTATCGACAGATTGCGTGGTGAAACGGCGAGACATCACCAGCCAGTCCTGCGGTGGTGATTTCAGTTCGTCTGCCATTTCACCGGCGTAGAACATACCCTGCTCATCAAGCTTGCCGCCTTCACGCCCTTCCGGCCAGACCGGCAGATGTTTGCGCATACCGGTCGGGAACACCGGCATATCTTTCAGGCTGGAGAAACGATCGTCTTCAAACGCGGTTTCTCCCCCGACGCGTACAAAGCGGAAAGTGCCCCAGGGATCGCGCTCCAGCGGGCCGGTTTTCTCACCGTAGCGCACCACCTCATCTTTGAATTTCAGTGCGTTTTTCGCAAAGCGAAATTTGGCGAAATCCTGATATACCAGAATGGCCACCGCCTGACCGAGATAGGCCGGAGTTTTGCCTTCCGGCAGCAGCATGTCTTCGCCGTAAAATGCCGGGAATGCCAGACCGTCGCGCGCCAGTACGTCGGCGGTGACTAATTGATCGGGTTGCAGATCCTCACCGAGCAGCGATAAATCCAGCCCTGCATAGGTTCTGTCTGCCTGCGTGACGCGCAGGATAAAGGCGTGCGCCTGTTTCTGCGGCCAGTGCGGCATATCTTTGGCGCGGATATCGCGGGCAAACACTTTCTGCCCCATGACTTTGGCTTTTCCGTCAATACGGAAACGGACGCGTTTGTTTTGTGCGTCCCACTGCGGCGATTGCAGGATTTTTTCTTCGAAGAGTGCCGCATAAGCACGGCTGTGCAGCGGCGCGAGATAAACGGAGACACCAGCGATTACAGCGCCTTTCACAAAGCGCCGCCTGGACGGGTTGAAGTTGCTCATAAATTTCCTTGCTTCTTATTGTCTTTCTTATAGTCCGGCATATTTACAATTTGTCATAAATTCTGCAAATACCGTTTAACGCGGGCGATTATAGGTAGATGAGGTGCGGAAAGTCATGACAGAAAACACATTTTTAATATTTCGTTCACAAATTTGCGCAAAATAGTGGGATAATTAATTCTGTTGCGCAAACAATGTACAAAAGGGATCAGAGCAAGATGGCAGGTATTATTCTTCTCGCCGCAGGGCTGGGGAGCCGGTTTATCGCCGCAGGTGGCGAAGGAAACAAGCTGAATGCCGCACTGTCAGAAACAGCAGAAAATGCTGCCAGCGTTTTTGACATGACACTCGGTCATGCACTGGAAAGTGGACTGCCGGTACATGTCGTGACGCGTGCCGGCAACCTGCAGGTGCAGGCCAGCTGTCGCAGAGAAGGTGTGCCGTTTACGCTGACGGAAAGCACGGGCACCGGTGGATCCATTGCCGCAGGCGTGCGCAATACGCCGGAGTGGGACGGCTGGCTTGTCCATCTCGCCGATATGCCGTTCGTTACGCCAGACATTTTTGCCACCGTGGCCGATACCCTGCATCTCAAACCGGTGGTGCGCCCTTTTTGGCAAAATGAGCCGGGGCATCCGGTCGGTTTTGCCCGTGAAATGGGCGACAAACTTTTGCAACTGCGTGGCGATCATGATGCACGCGAGCTTATCCGCAGCCATGACCTGCTGCGCATTGATTTCACTACTTCGAACGTGATCACAGACATTGACTTGCCCGATGACCTTTCCCTTTCCCCGGCGCTTTTGAACGGAAATCTGCATGCAGCATCTTGATAATCAGGTTATTTCTCAGGCGCGCGAATGGCTGGTCCATCAGCCGGTGTGGTTGTGTACCGTACTGACAACCTACGGCTCTTCCCCGCGCGCACCGGGCGCACTGATGGTGGCGACCGATGATGGCCGCTATTGCGGATCACTTTCCGGCGGCTGTGTGGAAGAAGATTTTTTACAACGGATAGCCGCTGGTGATTATCAGCAATCCAGCCAGATTGTGCGTTATGGCGACGGCGGTTTAACGCCAAACATTGCGCTGCCCTGTGGCGGCTCGCTCGATGTGCTGATCGAATATTTGCCCGCCACGCCCGGGAATCTGGATTATCTGCAACGTATGGGAATGGCGCTGGCCGGGCATTATGCGCTGGAAAAAGCGCTCACCCTGCCCGCTGCCTGTGACCATCTGACGCTGACGGAGTATCACAGCGCCACACAGGTAGTGCGTAACGGCGACTGTGTGTACCTGCATCTGGCTGCTCCCCCGCGCTTACTGATTGCCGGACTCTCGAGCGTCGCGCTGTATTGCGCCGACTTTGCCTGTGCACTGGGCTTTGAAGTAGTGGTGTGCGAATGTCGCGAAGACGTGCTGGAAAACTTCCTGCCGCTGCTGAAAGCGGAAATACGGCTGGAGAAGGCGTTTCCTGCGAAGTATCTCGAACGGGAAAGTTGTCACGCCAACACGGCGATTGTGGCGCTGACCCACGATCCGCGTATGGATGACCTGACGCTGATGGAGGCGGTGAATACGCCTGCCTTTTATATCGGCGCAATGGGCTCGCAGCGCAACAGCGCACGGCGTCGCGAACGCTTGCAAACTATCGCTGATTTCTCAGCCGATGATTTCGCCCGTCTTCATGCCCCGGTCGGTTTATCGATCGGCAGCAAAACCCCGGCAGAAATTGCGCTGGCGGTGATGGCCGACATCGTTAAGCATAAAAACGGGATGAAAACCCACAGCGTCGCCGCCTGACGCAGTAGAAATATGAACAAAAAAAGCCTGAGGTTTGCACCTCAGGCTTTTCGTTTGCGACTTACCGGTTGGTTATGAACGGGTAAGCTGCAACTGGCCGCTTTTATCGAGCGGGATTTGCGTGCCTGGATCATGGTCCATACGCACTTTGCCCTGCTGATCGCCTATTTTGTAGGTCACATCATACCCGAGCATTTTGTCTTCTTTGTCATACACGGTTTTACAGCGTTGCTGCTGTGTGGTGTAAGTGTCGTTATCCTGCATGCTGCTTTGTACGCGGTTACCGGCATAGCCGCCACCCAGCGCACCGGCAACTGTCGCCACATCGCGACCGCGTCCGCCACCGAACTGATGACCCAGCACACCACCCGCTACGGCACCCAGAACGGAACCGGCGATCTGATGCTCATCCTGTACAGGACGGCGGTGAGTCACAGTGACGTTACGGCATTCCTGACGTGGCGTTTTCGTGGTCTCTTTGATTGGCGTTGCGCTGACAACCTGCGCATATTGCGGCTCAGATGAAAAGACATTCATGCTCGCCACACCGGCAATGCCCAATGCCGCAGCCACACCAATACCGACCCCAGCTAACATTGACTTGTTCACAGGACTTCCTCCGAAAATGTTACCACGCATATTGCGCCTTACTCAGGGCACATACCTCAGTGGAAAACTTTATATCCTGAGGTTCGGCGTGCGTGAATCGCCGGCTATGAACTTGTTAAAGTTTGTACTCTGAAGCGTTAAGGAACAATAAGACGAAGTCTGTAAATGCGGGAATTGCGGGTGTAACGAGGTGTTTCAGAGCATTCTTAGCGGACAAAACCGGGCTTTAAGTGTCTGCCTCCGCCTGAATAAAAAAAGCCTGTAGTAAACAGGCTTTTAGAATAGAAATGAGTGTGAAACGATTCAGCCGACAGTGAAAAAAGTCGACCGGTTCGTATCAGTGCAGCTTCAGACGCGGGCGGATCACGCGGTTGATTCCACCGACCAGCATCATCAGGCCGGTTTTGGTGTAGCCGTGCAGCGCAATCTGATGCATGCGGTACAGGGAAACATAAACCAGTCGCGCCAGACGCCCTTCTACCATCATCGAACCGCGCATCAGGTTACCCATCAGACTGCCGACGGTGCTGAAGCGGGAGAGAGAGACCAGTGAACCGTGATCTTTATAGACGTAAGGTTTCAGGCTCTGCCCTTTGCGCTGCGCCATGATGTTGGCGAAACAGCGGGACGCCATCTGGTGTGCAGACTGCGCGCGTGGCGGTACGAAACCACCGGACGGCTGCGGGCAGGATGCACAGTCACCGATCGCGTAGATGTTCGGGTCACGTGTGGTTTGCAGCGTCGGCTCGACCACCAGCTGATTGATACGGTTGGTTTCCAGACCGGCAATCTCTTTCATAAAGTCAGGCGCTTTGATACCCGCTGCCCAGACCATCAGATCAGCATCAATAAATTCGCCAGACTTGGTGTTGAGACCATTTTTATCAGCACTGGTCACCATGGTTTGCGTCAGAACGCGCACACCCAGCTTGGTCAGTTCCTGATGGGCAGCCGCAGAAATACGCGGTGGCAGCGCAGGCAGAATGCGTTCACCGGCTTCCACCAGCGTGACGTTCAGCGCTTCGCTGTCCAGCCCTTCAAAACCGTAGCTGTGCAGCTGCTTCACCGCGTTGTGCAGTTCAGCGGACAGCTCAACGCCGGTCGCGCCGCCGCCAACAATGGCGATATTCACTTTTTTCTGTTTATCTGCGCTGGCGGAGAATTTCAGGAACAGATTGAGCATTTCGTTATGGAAACGGTGCGCCTGATGCGGATTATCGAGGAAGATACAGTTGTCTTTCACGCCCGGTGTGCCGAAGTCGTTGGAGGTGCTGCCCAGCGCCATCACCAGCTGGTCATAGGCAATATCGCGCACCGGCACCAGCATTTCGCCGTTTTCATCACGAATTTCAGCCAGTTTGATGGTCTGATTTTCACGATCAATATCGGTCAGGGAACCGATTTGGAAAGTAAAGCCGTGATTGCGGGCGTGCGCCAGATAGCTCAGCGCATCCACGCCATCATCCAGGCTGCCGGTCGCCACTTCGTGCAACAGCGGTTTCCATAAATGGCTGTGATTACGATCGACCAGAATGATCTCCGCTTTCTTTTTACGGCCAAGCTTATGCCCGAGGCTGGTTGCCAGCTCCAGTCCGCCCGCGCCGCCGCCAATTATCACTATTTTCTTGATTGGTGATGTCAAAATGACCCCCTAAATGTGAACCAATTGTTATATAAGAGTTAAAAAATAATCCTTATATTACATAGGGTTGCTTAAGTTAAATCGGTATCTGAGAGTGAGGATATCATGCGTGGTGATTTGGTCATACCAAAATTGATGCAGGTCAATTTAAATTGATTTGTCTGATTTCAGTTTATGATTTGGCATAGATTTTGACGATTTCAAATCAGCGAGTTAGCACAAAGGGAGGGATAAAAGCGAAGCACCGGTGTATGTCGGCCATAAAAAAACCACTGCGCAAGGCAGTGGTTTGATGTTCGGTTATTGCCGTCAGACGATATTTTTGAAGGCTTTGATGCGCTGCAAATGCATCGAAATATCTTTGAATTTATGGCTCTGCTTGTCGTCCCATTCAACCGGATAATAATGATGCAGGTTCTCAGCGGTTTTACTGCTGTCGAGTACGCCATCTTCACGGGATAAAATCACCAGGCAGCGGTCACGGTTTTTCTCCCGGAAATCACTGATGCATTTGGTAGCGATATCTTCGTACTCTTCAGGGCGGTCGATTTTTCCCGCCATATTGTCCTGCGGCGACAAATTCGGATTGAACATTACCTGACGAATGCCGCACAGGAAACCGATGCGCTCGGCCCAGAAACCGCCGAGGCCAACGCCACAAATCAGCGGATGCGGATCGCTGGTTTCTTGCAGCACTTTATCGACTTCTTTCAGCAAGTGCTGCATGTCGTGGCGCGGATGTAGCGTGCTGTAACTGATAAAGCGCACGTCCGGGTCAATGAACTGTAACTGCAAGACTTTCTCGTGGTTACCGGGACTGGTTGAATCGAAACCATGCAAATAGATAATCATCGTTTACCTCATCCTGAATGTGCGAGACACCCTCATGCGGTTCAAAAACCGTTACCGGGCAGCCTGTTTGTGTTCCTGCCAGCGGGCATCCAGCGCCGTTAAATCACGGTTTGCCTGCTGCCAGCGGGTTGAATTGAGCAGGTCCTGACGGGCCTCTTTTCCCGTGTAGCGTCCGCGATGATACAACTGCGCCACACGCTCTGCTTTGACCGGAGACAGGTTATCCAGCACGCTCACCGCGCCTTCACGATGGTTACACACCAGAATCATGTCGCATCCGGCATCCAGAGAAGCCTGACCGCGCTCGGCGTAACTGCCCATGATCGCCGCGCCCTCCATCGATAAATCGTCTGAGAAAATCACACCGTCAAAGCCCAGCTCTTTGCGAAGAATTTGTTGCAGCCAGTAAGGTGAACCGCTGGCCGGACGCGGGTCGACCTGAGTATAAATAACGTGCGCAGGCATGACAGCATCGAGTAATTTGCGCTCATTGAGCTGGCGGAAAATGGCCATGTCATGCTCGCGGATAACCTCCAGCGGACGATCGTCACGCGGCGTCTCTTTGTGAGAATCCGCACTGACCGCGCCGTGCCCCGGAAAATGCTTGCCGGTAGTTTTCATGCCCGCCGCATGCATGCC
The DNA here is from genome assembly GCF_057290995.1 of Rahnella sp. 1L-D-7-B-C2. Classification (NCBI taxonomy): domain Bacteria; kingdom Pseudomonadati; phylum Pseudomonadota; class Gammaproteobacteria; order Enterobacterales; family Yersiniaceae; genus Rahnella; species Rahnella sp. 1L-D-7-B-C2. The sequence goes on from NZ_JBXAVQ010000002.1 coordinate 523,549, forward strand.
GCGAATATAGTGTTCGGCCATCTCCAGCGCTTTTTGCGGTTCAGCGTGGAATGAACGCTCACCGATAGCTGCGCTGATATGGCCGATATCCAGCACCGGCGCGAAGCTGATGTCGATATCCATTGCAATCATTTCAGAGGCCATCAGCCAGCCGCTTTCCTGCGCCAGCCGCCCCGCTTCGTGCGGTTCATTCAGTGCCGCAAAAGACTGTGCAGCAGGCAGACGGGTAAATCCGTCGCGAAAACGCTGCACGCGTCCACCTTCCTGATCGACGGCCAGTACCAGCCTGTCGTGTGACGCTGCACGGATCTGACGGATCAGTTCATGTAACTGCTCCACGTCATGATAGTTACGGGTAAATAAAATTAGCCCGCCGACCAGCGGATGCTGCAAAATTTCACGTTCTTCGGCATCCAGCTCATAGCCAGCCACATCCAGCATTACAGGTCCCAACAAGATGAGCACTCCTTTCAATCAGTTCAGATTTCGCTATGGGCGCAGCGGTTGCGCCCATTCACAATATTTCAGCGCGCCGGTTTGCTGCCAGCGGACTTCAAGCCACATCAGCATCAGGTAATCGACCCAGGGTAACCAGCAATTCACCTGCTGCTGTAAAAGATGGAAATCACGATAACCTCCCGCATCAACGTAGCGCTGCACCAGTGCATGCTGCTGCGCTGCGTTCCAGCCATTACCGCGAACCATTGCCGCCAGTTCCAGCGCGATATCTCCATCCGCCGCATATTCCCAGTCAATCAGACGCAGGCCGTACGGCGTATTCAGCACGTTGCCTGCGTGAATATCCATATGTACTAAGGATAATCGCAGCGGCGCGGGCTGCCTCAGGCTCATCATCTTTTTATGCAGCCGCAGCCAGCGCGGCGTCAGACGACGGCGGTCAATGTGCTGCCAGTAACGTGCGTACTGCTGATGCAAATCCAGCCGGTAACCTGTAAGCGGCAGATTATGCAACTTCACTAAAGACTGAGTCAGCACATCCTGAGCCACACCTGCAAAGACATCATCCGCCAGCGGCGCGCCGTCGAGCCAGTCAACTAAGAGCCATGGCGAAGAATAAAGTCTGACACAAGGGCCAAGATTATGCCGAGCAATATGCCGCAAAATCGAATGCTCGCGTCGCCGGTCAGCCCCCGAAACCTGTCGGTCAGGTGAGTGAAAACGCGCCAGCATTTCACCGGAAGACATGCTGATTTTCCAGCTCTCGCCGGTCAGCCCGGCAACAGGTGACAAATGAAAACCGGCGGTTTTCACCGCCGGATAATGTTGCTCAATCAGTTGCGTAAGCTGAGGATTAATTCTGAACGGCACCGCGGCCTGACCAGACAATTTCGCCACTCGGCGCGGTAAGAAGACGCATCGACATCGTCGGCGCTTTCACATCTCCGCTCACCGTGCTGTAAAGAACGTATTGCGCTTTGACAATGTTCGCCAGACCAATGGCTTTGCTGACAGACGCCAGGCTATCGTCAGGGGATAATCCTAAAGACTGTTTGGCAGACGCCAACTGTTCGGCTGGAACAACCTGGAAAGTGGTGTTGTTGGCCAGTGCGTTACGTAACGCCTCCGTCGCTTTGGCGGTTTGCAGCGAACCGTTGGTGCTGTTTTTCACGCCATCCACCAACAGAACGCTGCCGGACTGCACGCCTTCGGCCTTGAGCATTTTTGTCAGCAGCGGCGAAACGGTCGCCGTCCAGTCAATATTGGCAAATTTCGGCGGCTGAGGAACAGGCTGAACCGGTGGTTGCTCCGGCACTGGCGGATTCACTGGCGGCAGCGGCTCTTGCGGTTGCTGCGGTTGTTCCGGCTGTTGTGGCTGCTGCTGGTTTGGTAACGTACAACCACCGAGGATCAGTGCGGCCATTGCCACAATGAGGAAATACTTTTTCATCAACCTGCTCCGTTTTGGAAATTAGAGATAAAGGTAAAGGCGCACACTGTACGCATCAAGATTGCCGTTCAGCGAGTTGATTTCCACGCTGCTATTGGCAGGCACAATGACCGTACGCGCCTCGGCGACGGGCAGTAAATCCAGCCCCTGTTTGTCATACCAGAAGAAACGGTAATGCAGCGTCACAGCATGTGGCTGGTTGTTATTGAGCGTGCTGGTGGCTTGTTTTTGTCCACCGGATTCACCCACGGTGGGCGAACTGGGAATGATTCCCGCGGTAAGAACAGGCGATTCCATCACAATCCTCTGCTGATTATTGAGCGCAATACCCGGACGGCTGCTGCATCCCATCAACAAAAGCACTGGCAATAATGCCATCAAAAATCGCATATTTTATCCTTGCTGGCGCGACAGCAATGGGCCCAGCGCGCGGCCGCCGACGAGGTGCATATGAATATGATAAACCTCCTGCCCGCCGTCACGGTTGCAGTTAACGATCAGGCGATAGCCGCTTTCGGCGATCCCTTCCTGTTCCGCAATTTTCGCCGCTACCGTCATCATGCGCCCAAGTGCAGCTTCGTGCGTAGCATCCACATCGTTCATGGTTGGGATCAGAACGTTGGGAATAATCAGGATATGGCTGGGTGCCTGAGGAGAAATATCGCGAAACGCGGTGACGAGTTCGTCCTGATAAACCACATCGGCCGGAATTTCGCGGCGTATGATTTTGCTGAAAATTGTCTCTTCGGCCATCTTAACTGTCCTTAACATAGTAAAAAGCGATGTACGCAGTATGGGTTAGAATTTCCATTCCTTTCAACCTGATTACGCTTTTAGCTGGTTAATTGACGCAGAAAGCGCCAGCGAGTGCGAAATAGCAAATCGCAGGCATGAAAAAAGGAGGCCGAAGCCTCCTCTCTCAGAACTCATACTGCTCAGCATTAATGGCTGCGCATGTACTCGTCCATATCGGTTTTCAGGTTATCCGACTTGGTGCCGAAAATTGCCTGAACACCAGAGCCTGCCACAACCACACCGGCTGCACCCAGTTTTTTCAGGCCAGCCTGATCAACTTTGGAGATATCAGCCACGCTGACGCGCAGACGGGTGATACAGGCATCCAGGTTAGTGATGTTGTCTTTACCACCGAAAGCCTGAACCAGAGACGCAGACATTTCTGAACCGCCCTGAGTAGTCGTTTCGCTGGCAGAGTCTTCACGACCCGGCGTTTTCAGATCCAGTTTGGCAATCAGGAAACGGAAGATGCTGTAGTAAACCACTGCATATACCGCACCAACCAGAGGGAACAGCCAGATACGGCTGCTGTTGCCACTCAGCACAATGAAGTCAATCAGACCGTGTGAGAAGCTGGTGCCATCACGCATACCCAACAGGATACAAATTGGGAACGCCAGACCTGCCAGAATTGCGTGGATCACGTACAGGATCGGCGCAACGAACATGAAGGAGAATTCGATTGGCTCGGTGATACCGGTCAGGAACGCGGTCAGCGCAGCGGAGATCATGATGCCGCCGACCTTCGCACGGTTCTCAGGTTTCGCTGAATGCCAGATAGCAACTGCAGCAGCTGGCAGACCGTACATTTTGAACAGGAAGCCACCGGACAGTTTACCCGCAGTCGGGTCACCGGCCATATAACGAGGAATGTCGCCGTGGAAGACCTGACCTGCGGAGTTCACGTACTCACCGATTTGCATCTGGAATGGAACGTTCCAGATATGATGCAGACCAAAGGGTACCAGCGCACGCTCAACCACACCGTAGATACCAAATGCCACAACCGGGTTCTGGTAAGCAGCCCATTGGGAGAAGGTTTGGATTGCGCTGCCGATTGGCGGCCAGATGAAGGACAGAACCACACCCAGGATGATAGCGGCCATACCGGAGATGATAGGCACAAAACGTTTACCGGCGAAGAAGCCCAGATATTCTGGCAACTTGATGCGGTAGAAACGGTTGAACATGTATGCCGCAATCGCACCGGAGATAATACCGCCGAGTACGCCGGTATCCGCCAGATGGCTGGATGCGATTTCTTCAGCCGGCAAATGCAGAACCAGAGGGGCCACAACTGCCATGGTTTTCACCATGATGCCGTAGGCCACAACTGCCGCCAGTGCAGAAACACCGTCGTTGTTGGTGAAGCCTAATGCAACGCCGATAGCGAAGATCAGAGGCATGTTAGCGAAGACTGAACCACCGGCTTCGGCCATAACATGGGAAACGATCAGTGGCAGCCAGCTAAAGTTTGCGGAACCGACGCCAAGCAGGATACCTGCGATTGGCAGTACGGAAACGGGCAACATTAGCGATTTACCGACCTTCTGAAGGTTTGCAAACGCGTTCTTAAACATAATTGAGTGTGCTCCTGAGTAATGATGCTTTTTGATACTTCATGCGGTTCGTCTGATAACTGACCGCTTTGTAAAAAGCTCGTTGAGCCTTTTACAGTCGGGTGTCTGAGCACCCCTTTTAATTTTTACGCAGGGTAAAATAATTCCCTTTGTTAATGTTTGATGGCAGTCACGTTTTTCTGAAAAATGCCGAAAAACCGGATTAAAAACCGTCACTTTGCCGCATAAAATCCGAATGAGGGTCTCCTGACAACCGAAAAACGGTGCCAAGATACCTCATTCAGATGATTAATTACGAGGTGAAAAATAAATCCAGCGAATATGACTAAGCTACAGCCTAGATCAAGGAGGAAGTATCGATGTGAAATAATCGTGAAAAGTTTGCGGTGGTAGCTTCTGCGAGCTGTTCAACGCTGACACCTTTGAGTACAGCCATGTAATCGGCCACATCGCGTACATACGCAGGCTGATTCTCTTTCCCACGGTGAGGCACCGGCGCCAGATACGGCGAATCCGTTTCCACCAGCAGGCGATCGAGCGGTACATAACGTGCCACTTCGCGTAAGGCTTCAGCATTTCGGAACGTCACAATCCCGGAGAACGAAATGTAGAAACCGAGATCCAGCAGGAATTCCGCCGTCGGCAGATCTTCGGTAAAACAGTGCAGAACGCCACCGCACTCCCCTGCATTTTCCTCTTTGAGGATATCCAGCGTATCCTGACGCGCATCGCGTGTATGCACGATCACCGGTTTATTTAGCGCACGGCCAATGCGGATGTGCTCGCGGAACGAATCCTGTTGCAGCTTCAGCTGGTGTGCTTCTTTCTGATAGAAATAATCCAGACCGGTTTCACCCAGCGCCACAACCTTCGGGCTGGCTGCCAGACGGCGCAGTTCGGCAAATTCATAACCATCGTCAATGTTCAGCGGATGAACACCGCAGGAAAATGCCACGTCCGGGCGATCGCCAATCAGTTGCGTCATCGCCTCATAGCCCGGCAACGTGGTCGCCACCGCCAGCATAAATTTCACGTCACGCTCGCGCGCCTTTTCCAGCACGTTATCCACGCCTGAATGCAGTTCGTTGTAATCCAGGCTGTCAAGGTGACAGTGGGAATCGACTAAAAACATAGTAGTTAACTCATTACGATTAAAAGTGGGGATCAGCGCATCATGCCTGAGCTGAAGTGGGAAGGAGACACTGCGCCCTGCAACATTTGCTCCCATTCCAACAGCTGTTCGGTGAGCAGAAGTTCGCGGTTCACACCCACGATAGACAGCAACTGCCGACGGCACTGCATCCAGGCTGAGACAGACTGTTGCAGCGAAGCGTTGGACTGCACACTGGCCAGCAGCGCGATAAGCGGCTGTTGGTCATGATTGAGAATAAACTGTGCTGCGTGTTGCTGCCATTTGATGGCATCAAGCAGCAGCGAGGCCAGCCAGTAGATGCGATCGGCGGCATCGTCATGGTTTAGCTGCGGTAGCAGCGACAACATATCCTGTTGCTGACTCTGGATGTAAAGCTGCTGGCAAAGCGCCACGCGCTGTTTCCAGCGTTCCGGCTGCAACAGTTCTAGCGCAGAAAGCGGTGCACCGTTGGTCAGGCGTAACGCGGTTTTAACTGAAACGGGATCGGCGCTCATCTGGCGGTTGATCCACTGCACCGATAATGCTTCTTCAGGCACCGGCAGATGCCAGTAGAAACAGCGACTGCGGATAGTCGCCAGCAAAGACGAGGGTTCCCGGCAACCCAGCAGGAAATAGGTCCCGGCAGGCGGTTCTTCCAGTGTTTTGAGCAAGGCATTGGCGGCAGCTTCCGTCAGCAATTCTGTCTGCGGGATCCACACCACTTTCGCACCACCCTGCTGTGAATAGTTGTACAACGTTTCGATCAGCTGACGCACGGGATCGATGCCCAGTGAGTTTTTACCTTTTTCCGGTTGTAACACATGCCAGTCCGGGTGATTTCCGGCAATCATCAGCTGGCAGCTGTGGCATTTTCCGCAGCTCTTCTCGCCGTCTTTATGCTGACAAAGTAACCAGCGGCTCAGACCATAAACCAGCGCTTCATCACCCATGCCCACAGCAACGTGCATCAGCACGGCGTGATGTCCGCGACCGGCCTGATATTGCCCGATCAGTTGACGATAGGGGGCACTAAGCCACGGATACCAGCTCATAACGTCTGGCCTTGTGCAGAGGCCTGCTGCTCATCGAACCACTTTTTCAATGTCTGTTCGATGGATGCGGTCACCTGCTCAATGGTTTGCGAAGCATCGATAGTTTTGATGCGACTGTCTTCGGCGGCCAGTTCCAGATAACGGGCGCGTGTACGTTCAAAGAACGGCAAAGCTTCCTGCTCGATACGATCCAGCTCACCGCGCGCACGGGCGCGTTGCAGACCAATAGCCGGCGGCAAGTCGAGATACAGCGTCAGGTCCGGGCGGAAATCACCGAGCACGGTATCGCGCAGCGAACTCATGAGTTTAGCGTCAATACCGCGACCGCCGCCCTGATAGGCCTGTGAAGAGAGATCGTGACGATCGCCAACCACCCATGCACCTCGCGCCAGCGCAGGCAGGATAACGGTTTCCACCAGTTGAACGCGCGCGGCATACAGCATCAGTACTTCGGCTTTAACGGTCGGTTTTTCACCTTCCACGCCGCGCTTAAATAAATCCCGCAGCTTTTCTGCCAGCGGTGTACCGCCGGGCTCACGGGTGAAAATGATTTCTTCGACGCCATGCCGGCGCAATGCATTCACAACCACTTCATGAGCGGTCGTTTTGCCCGCCCCTTCAAGGCCTTCAATTACAATGAAGTTACTTTTCATTCTTATTCTTCAGAGCCTCTAAATACACGCGAACCGCCTTGTTGTGATTCTCAAGGTTAGTGCTGAAAGTATGCCCGCCTTTGCCGTCAGCAACAAAATAAAGATACGGCGTTTTTGCAGGATGCGCCGCAGCCTCTAGCGAAGCTTCGCTCGGCATCGCTATTGGCGACGGTGGCAGACCGGATATCACGTAGGTATTGTACGGCGTTGGCGTCTCAAGATCTTTCTTGCGGATATTACCGGTGTAACTCTCACCCATGCCATAAATGACCGTCGGATCGGTTTGCAGACGCATACCAATTCTCAACCGGTTAATGAAAACGGAAGCCACTTCTGCTCGTTCGCCTTTCACTGCGGTTTCTTTTTCAATGATAGACGCCATGGTCACCATATCGGCCGGGGTTTTGTACGGCAGAGAGTCTGCTCGTCCTTTCCAGATATCGGCAACGGTTTTTTCCATCCGCACGTGAGCACGTTTGAGCAACGATAAATCCGTCATGCCGGCGGTGTAATGATAGGTATCAGGATACAGCCAGCCTTCAGCATTTTTAGTATCGGTCATGCTCAGCGCTGCAGCGATCTCTTCGCCGCTCTTATCTTTCAGTTCGTGTTTGAGAAATTCCGAGTTATCCAGCACTTTCATCCAGTCACTCAGTTTAAAGCCTTCCACGAAGCGGATGCTGAACTGCGCCTCTTTGCCACTTTTCAGCAGCTCAAGCATCTGGCGGATTGTCATACCTTTTTCAAAGCGATATGTGCCCGCTTTGAATTCACTTAATTCTGGTTCAAGACGCAGGAGCCACGGAAACCACGGGTTGGGTTTCATGAGCTTTTTATCGATCAACAAAGTTTCCAGCACCACACGCCCGGTGCCTGCTGGCAGGGTAAAGAGGGTTTCACTGCTGACGTTAATTGGCCGGTCAGCAAACTGTTTCACTTTGTGATAGGCAAACGCCACCGCCCCGAGCAGGATCAGGACTATCAGGGCGAAGATTTTGGTCTTTTTGTTTGTCATTGTTTGTTCACTTATTAACAGCTATGGCGCAGAAAATCGTACAAATGACGCGAGGAAAAATGGCGCTTATCCACTTGCGTCACCGGTAATAATGGCATTAATGCATTACAAATCAGAACCTCATCAGCATCGCTCAGCGTCCCGGTTGTTTCGCTGACGATATCTATCGTCCATTCAGTACTGGCACCCAGTTTGCGGATTATGTGCTGACGCATAATGCCGTCAACGCCGGACTGCGATAAATCCGGGGTATAAACGCGTGTACCCTTGCGCCAGAATAAATTGGCCGCACAGCATTCCACCAGGCAACCGGAAGTGTCAACCACCAGCGCTTCATTGGCGTCCGTCTGGTCAAGATGCATGCGGATCATGACCTGTTCAAGCCGGTTAAGATGCTTGATACCCGCCAGCAGCGGATTTTTACCCAGTGCTACCGGGCTTGAGCCGAGCGTCACGCCCTGCTTTCGCCACTGATGATAATGCGCAGGATAATCTGACACAGTGACGATGCGCGTTGGCTGTGTACAACCAGCGGCGCTGTAGCCACGCCCGCCCTGCCCGCGAGAGAGGATCGCTTTGACCACACCTTCTTCACGTCCGGCAGCTGCCAGAATCATTTCAGCTTCCAGCGCCTGCCAGTCTGCGTTGTCAATCATGAGGACGCTGGCGGCACGTTGCATCCGGATGATGTGCTGTGGCAGAAACTGAATTTTGCCCTGAATCACCCGCGCGGTGGTAAAACACCCGTCGCCGAATTGCGCAGCGCGGTCGCCTGCCAGCAACGTCTTTGTTGCCACACCGTTAATCCACATGGTTATACCCTCCGGGCGCACTATTCTGACAGCAGAGCCTGCGTGAGCAGACACCACGCAACAAGTGGAGCATTCCTACTTTATCGAACCCAAACGCTCAACGGGCATGAACACGCCTTCTGTTGAGCTGTCGTTTGAGACTTCAGTACTTTTATGCAGACAGCAAAAAGGCCCGATTAACGGGCCTTTCATTTCAGCATCACTGACTGACTCAGACTTTACGGAACACCAGAGAACCATTGGTGCCACCGAATCCGAACGAGTTGCACAGTGTATACTCCATCCCCTTGACCTGCCGCGCCTCGTGAGCCACGAAATCAAGATCGCAACCTTCATCTGGATTGTCCAGATTGATGGTCGGTGGAACTGCCTGATCGCGCAAAGAGAGAACGGTAAAGATAGATTCCACTGCACCCGCTGCACCTAACAGGTGGCCAGTCATCGACTTAGTGGAACTCACCAGAACTTTGTGCGCGTCGGCACCAAATACTGACTTCACAGCCTGAGCTTCGGCTTTATCGCCTGCAGCGGTAGATGTACCGTGTGCGTTAATATAACCAATGGCAGAAGCAGAAATGCCAGCGTCGTTTAATGCATTTTCCATCGCCAGAGCGGCACCAGCACCGTCTTCCGGCGGCGAGGTCATGTGGTACGCGTCACTGCTCATCCCAAAACCGACGATCTCAGCATAAATCTTTGCACCGCGTTTGCGGGCGTGTTCGTACTCTTCCAGCACCATGATACCAGCGCCGTCACCAAGAACGAATCCGTCTCTGTCTTTATCCCATGGACGGCTCGCCGCCTGAGGGTTGTCATTACGCGTTGATAACGCACGGGCCGCGCCAAAACCACCGACACCCAGCGGGGTACTGGCTTTTTCCGCGCCGCCTGCCAGCATCACGTCTGCGTCATTATACGCAATGATACGTGCCGCATGGCCAATGTTGTGTACGCCAGAAGTACAGGCTGTTGCAATAGAAATACTCGGTCCACGTAATCCAAACATAATGCTCAAATGACCGGCAATCATGTTTACGATAGTTGATGGCACGAAGAAAGGACTGATTTTGCGTGGTCCGCCGTTAACCAATGATGTGTGGTTTTCTTCTATCAGACCAAGCCCGCCGATGCCGGAACCGATCGCCGCACCAATGCGTGTCGCGTTCTCAGCGGTCACTTCAAGCCCTGAGTCTTGCATCGCTTGAATACCGGCAGTAATACCATACTGAATAAAGGCATCCATCTTGCGGGCATCTTTGCGCGGGATGAACTCTTCACAGTTAAAATCTTTTACTAAGCCAGCAAACCGTGTTGCATAGGCGCTAGTATCAAAATGGTCGATCAGGCTAATGCCACTCTGACCGGCAAGGAGAGCGTTCCAAGTGGACTCTACAGTATTGCCGACAGGAGACAGCATGCCCAGTCCAGTCACTACAACTCGACGCTTAGACACGGGTGTCCTCCAGGGAGGGAAAAAAGTAGTAATACCGTGGGATAAAAAAAACTTAGGCGGTCAAATGACCGCCTAACTATCTAAACTTAAAGCATGTACGCTTACTGTTGGCTAGCGTTGATAAAATCAATTGCTGCCTGAACAGTAGTGATTTTTTCAGCTTCTTCGTCAGGGATCTCGGTATCAAACTCTTCTTCCAGAGCCATAACCAGCTCAACGGTGTCGAGAGAATCAGCGCCAAGGTCGTCTACGAAAGATGCAGCATTCACTACTTCTTCCTGTTTAACACCCAGCTGTTCAACGATGATTTTCTTAACGCGTTCTTCGATAGTGCTCATACTCTTAAATTTCCTATCAAAACTCGCTTTCGCGATGGTTTTCGTAGTGTATAAAATGTTGAAAAAGATGCAACTAAATCCAGGCTATTCAAACCACGAATTTGCTCTATTTTGCGGTTTTTACCGCAAAAAACGCAAATAGTTTCGTAATTTTTAAATCATGTACATGCCGCCATTGACATGTAATGTTTCGCCCGTGATATAGCTGGCCTCGTCAGAGGCTAAAAAAGCAACGGCGCTGGCAATTTCTTTGGCATCGCCCAACCGGTTGGCTGGAACTGATGACAAAATGCCTGCGCGTTGATCATCTGTCAACGCCCTTGTCATATCCGTCTCAATAAAGCCGGGAGCCACGACGTTGACAGTAATGCCACGTGAAGCAACTTCACGCGCCAAAGACTTACTAAAACCAATCAAGCCAGCTTTAGCCGCCGCGTAGTTCGCCTGCCCTGCGTTACCCATGGTGCCAACAACGGAACCAATTGTAATAATCCGTCCACACCGTTTCTTCATCATAGCTCGCATGACAGCTTTTGACAGCCGAAACACCGAAGTCAGATTCGTATCCAGGATATCCTGCCACTCATCATCCTTCATACGCATGAGAAGGTTATCACGGGTGATGCCGGCATTATTAACTAAAATGTCAATTTCGCCAAATTCAGCTCGAATCGTCGCCAATACTTGCTCAATAGATGCAGAATCAACCACATTGAGCATGATCCCTTTGCCATTTTCGCCTAAATATTCGCCGATCGCTTCCGCGCCTTTCTCGCTGGTCGCGGTGCCGATCACTTTCGCGCCGCCAGCAACCAGTTTTTCTGCGATAGCGCGGCCAATACCACGGCTGGCACCGGTAACCAGTGCAATTTTGCCTTCGAAGCTCATATTATCCTCTTTTATTGCTCAAGCGCCGCTGCCAGACTTGCCGTGTCATTCACTGCGGCAGCTGTCAGGGTGTCAACAATACGTTTAGTCAGACCGGTCAGTACTTTGCCCGGTCCTACTTCTAATAACTGCTCTACACCCTGTGCGGCCATGAATTCGACAGACTCAGTCCAGCGCACCGGGCTGTATAACTGACGAACCAACGCGCTACGGATGGCTTCCGGAGAGGATTCTACTTTAACATCAACGTTGTTTACCACAGAGAACTGCGGTGCACTGAAGGTAATGTTTTCAAGCGCAACGGCCATTTTGTCTGCCGCTGGCTTCATCAAAGCACAGTGGGAAGGCACGCTGACAGGCAGCGGTAGCGCACGTTTTGCACCCGCCGCCTTACAGGCAGCACCGGCGCGCTCAACGGCTTCTTTGTTGCCCGCAATCACCACCTGACCCGGTGAATTGAAGTTCACCGGAGAAACAACCTGACCTTGCGCGGATTCTTCACACGCTTTAGCGATCGCGTCGTTATCCAGACCGATGATGGCATACATAGCACCTGTTCCAGCAGGGACTGCTTCCTGCATCAGTTTGCCACGCAGTTCAACCAGCGAAATAGCCTGTTTGAAATCCAGTACACCGGCACAGACCAGCGCAGAATATTCACCCAGGCTGTGGCCAGCCATCAGAACAGGCTGAGTGCCGTTCTGCTGCTGCCAAACGCGCCAGATAGCCACGGAGGCCGCCAGCAATGCAGGCTGTGTCTGCCAGGTCTTATTCAGTTCTTCAGCGGGCCCTTCTTGCACCAGCTGCCATAAATCGTACCCCAGCACCGAAGAAGCCTCGGTAAATGTTTCTTCAACAATCGGATGCGCAGCGGCTAAATCAGCCAGCATACCGAGCGTCTGAGAACCCTGACCAGGGAAAACAACTGCAATTTTTGTCATTTTATATGATCCTGTTAAATCAAAAACGTACCAGCGCCGAGCCCCAGGTAAAGCCACCGCCAAATGCTTCGAGCAACACTAATTGCCCGCGCTGAATTCTGCCATCACGCACTGCTTCGTCAAATGCCGCAGGCACCGAGGCCGCAGAGGTATTACCATGACGATCTAGCGTAACCACGACTTTTTCCATTCCCATGCCCAGCTTTTTCGCTGTGGCACTGATGATGCGCAGGTTCGCCTGATGCGGAACCAGCCAGTCGAGTTCGGAACGATCGAGGTTATTCGCCGTCAGCGTTTCATCAACAATGTGCGCCAGCTCAGTTACCGCGACTTTGAAGACTTCGTTACCGGCCATAGTTACATAAGCAGGTTTTTCCGGCTCAGTCTGGCTTGGGTACGGTAACGTCAGCAGATTGCCATAATGGCCGTCTGCGTGCATGTGAGTGGAAATAATGCCCTGCTCTTCAGATGCGCCAAGCAAAACTGCGCCCGCACCGTCGCCAAAGAGAATCACCGTACCGCGATCCTGAGGATCGAGTTTACGGGAAAGCACATCAGAACCGATCACCAGCGCATGTTTTACTGCACCGTTCTTGATGTATTGATCCGCCACGCTCAGCGCATAAGTAAATCCTGCGCAGGCCGCAGCAAGATCGAACGCTGCGCAATCCTTGATACCCAGCATATTCTGCAACTGGCAGGCTGAGCTCGGGAATGCGTGTGAAGATGAGGTTGTTGCAACAATGATTAAACCTACGTCGCTTGCGCTGACGCCGGCCATTTCAAGTGCTTTTTCTGCTGCGTGCAGGCCCATTGTGGCCACAGTCTCATCCGGAGCAGCGATACGACGTTCACGAATACCTGTACGGGTGACAATCCACTCGTCGGAGGTATCCACCATTTTTTCTAAGTCGGCGTTGGACCGGACTTGCACGGGCAAATAGCTCCCCGTACCGAGAATCTTTGTATACATGTACGATCAGTCACTCTTGGGTAATACAGCTTCAAGGCGCGCGGCGATCCGCTGAGGGACCTGCCGCTGCACCGCCTGCACGGCCTGTTCGATAGCAACAGCAAACGCACGCTGATTTGCTCCACCGTGGCTTTTAATAACGATGCCGCGTAATCCTAACAAACATGCGCCATTATACTGGTCGGGGTTGAGATGGCTAAAACGCTTTAGCAATTTCTTCTGTAAAATCCGACCCAACCACTTCAACCACCAGGCCTTCTTGCCACCCTCTCCAGAGGATTTTAACAGTGACAAAAACATCCTTATTACACCTTCCATGGTTTTAAGCGTAACATTTCCGACGAAACCATCACACACCATCACATCGGTCTTGCCAGTCAGAAGGTCATTGCCTTCAAGATAGCCGATATAGTTGATAGACGTGGTTTTTTTTAAAATAGCTGCGGCTTCGCGGATGTTATCCAGCCCTTTGCTTTCTTCTTCGCCGATGTTCAGCAAGGCGACGCGGGGATTACTGATACCCACAACTTCCTCCGCCATCACTGCACCCATTACGGCAAACTGAACCAGCATCGTGCTGTCACACTCAACGTTCGCCCCCAGATCGAGCACCACCGTTTTACTTCGCTGCTGATTGGGCAATACGCTCATCAGCGCCGGGCGCTCAATACCATCCAGAGGTTTTACAACCAGTTTAGCTAATCCCATCAACGCGCCGGTATTTCCCGCGCTGACACATGCCTGTGCATCACCACTTTTGATCAGTTCCAACGCCACACGCATTGAGCTTCCTTTACTGGCACGTATAGCTTGTGACGCTCTCATGTCGCTGGCTATAACGGATTCAGCAGGAATTATCCGAATTCGTTCTGATAAAGAAGGATCGGCTTTGGCTAAGAAAGGTGTGATTTCGTCGGGAATGCCGACCAGAAGAAGGTCTAATTTAGAATTAGAGATAAGTGCCTGCAATGAAGCAGGCACTGTGACGGATGGACCGAAATCCCCGCCCATTACATCTAACGCGAGGGTTAGACGAGTCAAGGTATCGCCTTGCTAGCACTTATCACGTGAATAAGTAGCTGGCAAATATCAGCCGATAACCTTGCGACCGCGGTAGAAACCGTCGGCAGTGATGTGGTGACGCAGGTGAGTTTCACCAGAAGTCTTGTCCACAGACAGAGTGGAAGTGGTCAGAGCATCGTGTGAACGACGCATGCCACGTTTAGAACGGGTTGGTTTATTCTGTTGTACGGCCATGGACCTTACTCCTTAAGTACTTTTCTTTAAACTCGCTAATACGGCAAATGGATTAGGTTTCTCCACCTCTGCAGGCAGTTTACCGAATACCATGTCCGCGTCGGACACTTCACAGTGTTCAGATTCATGTACCGGAACGACAGGCAGTGAAAGAATGATTTCATCTTCAATCATCGCCAGCAGATCAACTTCGCCAAACTCATCGACTTCGATCGGCTCGTACGCTTCCGGTAATGCTTCAGCCTGTTCATCATTGCGAACAGGACTAAAACAATATTTTGCGTAAACCTGGTGCTCAAACGTCTTACCGCATCTCTGGCATTCCAGAGTCACAGTAACATCAGACTGACCATTAATAACGGCCAGACGCAGATTGTCGATATCAAACGACAAAGAAGTTTGGACATCAGAATCAACGCTCACCACTGATGCCGCTAATCGTGTCACCTGACCAGGCGAATAGATACCGGAGTAATCTAAACGCTTTTGGGCTGTACGAATCGCATCAACGGCTAAGGGTAATTTTACTTTTTGCATAGGGCGCGCATATTAACTTTGTAACGACATAGAGTCAAAGAAAAAGGCCTCAAAACCGCACCTTTCACCAATATTCGCTTCCACAGCGGCCAACAGTTTAAAATGTACGATTGAATAACGCTACGCTTTGTGAAAAAAATTATGACAACACTTCCTGCAAAACTGCTTTTGGCCTCTACGTCAGTCTACAGAAAGGCACTGCTTGATAAGACCGGCCTCAGCTTTACCTGTGCTGCGCCCGATATTGATGAAACGCCGCTGGAAGCTGAAAAACCAGAGGTTCTGGTGCAGCGGCTGGCACAATCTAAAGCTCGCGCACTGAGCAACTCGTACCCCGAATATCTGATTATCGGGTCTGATCAGGTCTGTGTCATCGACGGCCATATCACCGGTAAACCCTATACATTCGAAAATGCTTTTCGTCAGCTGCGCGCTGCCAGTGGTCGAACCGTAACCTTTTATACCGGCCTCAGCCTGCTCGATGCGCGAACTTCACAAGCGCAGACATTGTGCGAAACCTTTGATGTCACGTTCAGGGCATTAAACGATGAGGAAATTTCCGGCTATCTGCACCGTGAGAAACCCTACGACTGCGCGGGCAGTTTTAAATGTGAAGGGTTAGGGATCACATTATTTGAGAGCCTGACCGGGCGTGACCCAAACACATTGATTGGTTTACCGCTGATTGCCCTTTTGGGCCTGCTGCGCGGGCACAGTATTAATCCGCTTCTTTAGTCAGAGTGACTAGTCCTGCTATAGGTTGACACTTTTTAGCCTTATAACGCCCGATGAATTTCATCGGGCGTTTTGTATTTTAACGACAGGTGGGGTCGCCG